>DATEIS010000001.1:0-6552 GCA_035278765.1 Pyrinomonadaceae bacterium
CCACGGGCGGCCACGGAGGGCCGCCCGTGGCTTGGAACATACGACTAGCCAAAATGAACTGACGCACCCTGAACATCGTAATTCCGGCAATGGAACTGGAACTGGTCTTCAGAGCACTTGCTGACAACACCCGCCTGCGGCTCATTCATCTGCTGGGCGACGATGAACTGTGCGTCTGCTCGTGTGTCGAAGTTCTCAGGACCAATCAGCCAAAGATCTCGCGGCACCTTGCGTACCTCCGCCGCGCCGGCCTCGTAGCCGCGCGCCGCGATGGCAAGTGGACTCACTATCGCCTCACTCAACCTTCCGATACACACCTCGCCAGAATCTTCAGCGAGTTGCGCGCACGACTCGCAAACGAGCCACAGATGCAAAATGACAAAGCGCGCCTCGAGTCTCTCATGTCTAAGCACGTCTTAAACTCAGCACCGCAATCTCCGGACGCACACCAAAGCGCAGCGGCAAACCAATAACGCCCGTCCCAGTCGAAACGTAAAGCTGCGTGTCGCCGCGTCGAAACAATCCGCGCGCATACTTCAAATCTGCCGTTGCGAAACGTGCCGGAGCGCCGAGAAACGGAAAGTTGAGTTGTCCACCATGCGTGTGTCCACTCAGGATCAGCGACACGTTCTTCGTCTGTTCAAAATCTAAAACTGTTGGTTGGTGCGACAGCAAAATCGTCGGCGTGGTGGTCTTCAAGCCCGAGAACGCACGCTGCCAATCAACGGCGTTCCAGGTCCAATCGTCAATCCCTGATAACTGAATCGCATCAGAGCCACGCTGAAGAGTTGTGTGCGCATTGTTCAGGACCGCGATGTTATGACGTTGTAAGGCGCGCGTGGTTAATTCCGGGTCAGTGTAATGGTCATGATTACCGAGCACAGCCCAAACGCCTTCAGGAGCGTTCAATGCGCCCAGAGCTTCAGCGCACGGCTCGATGTAACGGCGATACGTCGTGCTGTAGTCGCCGGTGAGGACAAACATGTCGGGCTTCGTCTGTTGTGCCAGACTTACAACGCGTCGCACTTCATCTATTCCGAGAATGCGGCTGTGATGAACGTCGGTGAGTTGCGTGATGCGAAAGCCTTCAAATGCCGCCGGCAGATCGCGGATGAGGATGTCTGTTTCAGACACCAGATAGTTGTAGGGCTCGATCAGGCGCGAATATCCCGCTGTCGCTGAAACTGCAACTAACGGCGTTGCAACCAGACCGCGAAGAAACTGGCGACGAGATGGCATCCGCGAATCTTATCTCAAATACGTCCTATTCAGCGCCTTGACAATCCGTTACTCCCGACTAGAATTAGTCTTCGCCGATTGCGGCACGGAGATGTGGCCGAGTGGCTGAAGGCGGCGGTTTGCTAAACCGTTAAGGGTCAAAAGCCCTTCACAGGTTCGAATCCTGTCATCTCCGCCAGATTTTTAAGCTACCAGGAAGCACAAAAAGCACAATAGACTTGCGCTAGTTCTTTTGTGACTTTTGTGCTTCTTTTTGCGTAAAGATAGCAACATGTCCGTTCGCGTTCGCTTCGCACCATCCCCGACTGGGTATCTACACATCGGCGCCGCCCGTTCCGCTCTCTTCAACTGGCTTTACGCGCGGAAGACTGGCGGCAAGTTCCTGCTCCGCATCGAAGATACCGATCTGCAGCGTTCGACTGACGAATCAACACGCTCGATCATCGAAGGACTCGAATGGCTCGGACTTGATTACGACGAAGACCTCGTTTTCCAGTCTGCCAACGCGCCCGCACATCGCACCGCCGCCAATCGTCTGCTCGAACAGGGCAAGGCGTATCGCGACTTCACGCCCAAAGAACAGCGCGAAGATAAAAATGTAAAGGAAGACATTTCTGAACGCGCGCGCGCGCAGACACTTGAAGGGGTGGACCAGCGAAGTAACCCGTTCCGCGACTTACCAAAGGAAGAGTCCGATCGACGTGCCGCGGCGGGCGAACCGTTCGCAGTGCGTTTGAAAGTTTCGGCTGAAGGTCAAACGCGATTTGACGACATTGTTTACGGAACGCAGGAGCGCAGTCACACCGAGATCGAGGATCTCGTGCTGCTTCGTTCTGATGGTCATCCGCTCTACAACCTGTCAGTCGTGATCGACGACATCTCGATGGGCATCACGCACGTGATTCGCGGTCAGGACCATCTGACAAACACGCACAAGCAGATCCTTTTGTACGAGGCGCTGGACGCTCCGGTGCCGCGGTTTGCGCACCTGCCGCTAATACTCGCGCCGAACAAAGGCAAGCTCTCGAAACGCAAACACGGCGAGGTTGTTTCGCTGACGACTTATCGCGATCGCGGTTTCGTGCCGGCGGCGTTTCGCAATTTCCTGGCACTCCTCGGCTGGGCACCGCCGGAGGGGAAAGAGGTGCTGAGCAAAGAAGAACTGGTAGAACACTTCTCTCTCGAAGGCATCAATCGCGCCAATGCGATCTTCAACTTCCAGGACAATGATCCGCGACGCTGGACCGACGACAAAGCGCTGTGGATGAATGCCGAGTACATTCGCACGATGCCGCTCGACGAGTTATTGCCGATGCTGAAAACCGAGTTGCGTGCAAACAAACTCTGGCGTGAGGAGTATGATGACGACGATCGTGAGTGGCTGCTCAAGACGGTGGATTTGATACGGCAGCGCTACTTTACCTTGAAGGATTTCTCCGGGCAGGGACGCGCATATTTCTCTGACGACTTTGATTTCGACGAAACCGCCGTCAACAAAAATTTGCGCAAAGAGCCGCGGTTACGAGAGTTGCTGAATGGACTCGCTGACAAGTTGGAAAATGTGGAGCCGTTCAACATTGAGACTTCAGAAGCGGCGTTGCGTGCGTTTGCTGACGAAGCAGGTGTGAAAGCAGGATTGCTGATCAACGGCGCGCGCACGATGCTGACCGGGCAGGCGGTTGGTCCATCAATGTTTGAGATTTTCGACGTGATTGGTCGGGATCAGTCTGTGATTCGACTACGAAGCGGTGTACCGTGGTCTGTGTAATCTGCGGATAAGGAGTTTAAGCGATGGTTAGAGGAGTGAGTTTACTTTTTGTTTTGGCCTTAACGTGCGGAGTTGTTGTTGCTCAAAATTCAAACTCCTCGACTACCACCGAGCGACCACGCACGGCCAATACAAACCGAGCGAAGCCAACACCGGCACAGACCGAGAAAACCGCAGCTCCTAAAAAACAAGCTCCCGCGGCCGAGGCGCCCGGCTCGGATGGCGTACTCGCCGCTTTCAACGGCTTGCTCGACGGAATTCGACACGCGAGTGTCAACGAGGTGATGGGAGTCTATTGGAATAATCCACGTCTCAGTCTCTTCAACTACAACGGCTCAGTCACAAAGGGCTGGGAACAGGTGAAGAAGAACCGCGAAAGCTCGTATCCGGAAATCAAGGATGTAAAACTCGAAACGCGCGATGTTTCGGTAACGATGCTCTCGACAACCGGAGCAGTTGTGACTTGCCTGTGGACGCAATCGCAGGATTACAAAGGTGTTCCGGAAACCGTCTCAGGACGGATGACGCTCGTGTTCAAGCGCATCGGCACGGCGTGGAAGGCGATTCACCTGCATTCATCGACTGACACTCCAAATCCGGCAGTTATTCCGCCGTCAGAGCGCCCGGCGGCGTCGCCTTCGCCGACGCCTTAATCGCTGATAAACCTGCACCGGCGAGCATGATCAGAAACGGAAACAGTTCGACTGTGTAACGTGGCTCTGGATTTTCGAGCGTCGCGAAAAAGCCGAGACGCAGAAAAATTAAAAGTGCGGCAAATAACAGCCATCTTCGTGCGTTTGAATCGCGCGAACGCCAGAGCAACCATCCTCCAATCACACCAAGCAACGTGTAAATCCAGGTCAATGCAGTGAACAGCGGCAACCAGTATTGCTGATGGATGTCGTAATCGAGATCTTCGAGTGGCAGTAGTTCGCCGTTAAATGGGTAGTACTGCGAGTGCGTGTCGAACCAGAGTGTTGCGGCGCGCTTTAGCGGGAGAACAATGTAGTAGCGAAGACGCGAGTGCGCGACTCTTTCCTGTCCGATTTGCGCAAAGCCCGCGTCGATCGCGGGTGTCATCTCGACGTTGGTTTCGTCAGGTTGCGCGGGCTGCTCGTCTTCGCTCGAATCTTCTTCGTCGTTCTGCTCCTCGGGGCTTTCTTCATCGTCAGGATGATTGTACTTATGGAGCAACGCAGCCACGCGATCTCGTTCTTCGTCGGAGTCGAATGCACTGTCAGGGAAATCACTGACGCGCAGCGGTCTCATATCCAACGCCCACAGCGTTGGGCCAACATAGCGCTCGTCGTCGAGCCACGTCCGCACCCAGAGCAAATAGCCACGCGGGACAAACTCACCCGGCATTTCCGCGTGCACGGGGGCGAGTGGTTGAAAGACGTGAAACACGTGTCGATTACGAATCGTCCATGGCGCAAGCACGATACAGAACGCAATCGAGAAGATACTCGCCTCCACGAAGGGGCGGCCACGGAGTGCCGCCCCTACAAAAACGCGACGGTCTTTTTGTAGGGGTGGCACTCCGTGGCTACCCCTCGCCTTGGCAAACACGGACGACAGCATTAGCGTCCCGCCGATCGCTGCGGCAAAGAGACCCGCGTCCGGCCGAAACAAGACTGCGAGACCGGCAAATAAACCAGTCACGCTCCACCAAACTAATGATCGTTTCCGTGTGATTGCTTTGAAAGCAAGCGTCGCCGCCAAAACCATTGCGGCGGCCAAAAAGTTTGTCAGCACTTCGGTGAGGATCGTCGCGACGTAAATAGCGGTGAACGGACAGACAGCGGCGAGGGCGAGCGCGATCAGGGCCGCGCGATGTTTACGTTCCTCCTCGATCGCCCACTCAAAAACAACCAACGCAATCAACACGCAAGTAGCCGTGTCAATCACCGCCTGGACCACACGCACCGCGGTGTTATTGCCTGTCCCAAAGACCTTATAAACGCCTATAAGAAATAATGGATAACCAGGAAGACGAATTATTGATGGCGCATACGGTGGTTGAGTGTCGTGAGAGTAAACGTGCTGCTCGATCACGTTGCGCGCGATCTGTGAATAAACCCGCCCATCGTCAGGTTCGTCGTTTGCTAATCGGAGTGCGATGAAGAGGCGGAAGCTGAGCGCGAGGAGAATGACTACAACATAAATCACCCAACGACGCTTCATTTCTAAGGCCCAGCCTCAGCAGTCGCTTTCCGCTCGAGCTTGCCCCACCCAACAATCGGCCCACGAATCGCCATCGCCACCGATTTGATCATCACGTAGTACATCACCTGCCGGTAACAGAACCTCTGCAAAAACAACCACCACAACAAACTCCATCGCTCACGTCGCTCCATCAGAAACGCAAAGCACGCAGTGGCCCAATCGATCGCGAGGAACAACGCGTAGTAGAGCAGCACCTGTTGCAGGTTTGTAGATGAGTAACCGGTTGGTTGTTGCCACCAGTCCAACGCACTCGACAAGAGCACGTAGATCAGCATCAGATCCATTACCGGCGAAATCAACGGAAACAGAATCTGGAAGATCCAAACATTCGGCATCGCGATAAACCCGAGTGTTCCAAACCGCGGACGAAACAGTGCATCGCGATGCTTCCACATGCACTGTAGCGTTCCATACGCCCAGCGATATCGCTGCTTCGCTAAGGAACGTAGATCGTGTGGCGCCTCCGTCCACGCGATCGCCGTCTCTTCATAGCCAATCGTGTAACCCCGTCGCCTGATGCGTAACGTCAGATCCTGATCCTCAGCGAGCGTGTCCGACGGAAAACCACCAACCTCCAGGAGCAAATCCTTTCGCCATGCGCCCACCGCTCCCGGAACCACCGTAATGCAATTGAGACTCGCAAAGGCACGCCGATCCATGTTCTGCGACGTGATGTATTCGAGCGCCTGCCAGCGCGTGACCAGATTCACGCGATTCCCAACCTTCGCATTACCCGCAATCGCACCCAACTTCGCATCGTAAAACCGGTGCGCGAGCGCGCCGACTGTTTGCGGATCAAAAAGGGTGTCAGCATCGAGTGCGATGATGATTTCGCCACGCGCGTGTCGCAATCCGGCATTCAACGCTGCGGCCTTCCCTGCATTTGAAACTGTGAAGAGTTTGACGCGCTCATCCTCGCCGAATTGTTCAACTACAACTTTGCTGGTGTTGTCCTGCGATCCGTCGTCGACGACGAGGATTTCGTATTGCGAGTAGTCGGAATTGAGCAGACTGCGAATCGTATTTGCGATCACGAGTTCTTCGTTGTACGCAGGAACGATGATGGAAACGAACGGGGTGTGATCACTGCCGGCATGTGTCAGTCGCCGGCGTTGTGACCGCAACCATTGGCTGCGCGCGAGGGAACCGATAAACAACAGCCGCAACACTCCGAGCAGGATCCCGATTAGAAAAATCCACTGCAACGCCCAGCCGCCCGTCGATAGAAAGAAGAACGCAACCGCATCCGCGCGTGTAAAGACGCGTTGATTCGGAGGAATGACCGGCATCGCCTGGTCCTTCGAGATTCCAGCGAGATC
>DATEIS010000002.1:0-11506 GCA_035278765.1 Pyrinomonadaceae bacterium
TATCCACAGATTACACGGATTATACTGAATCTGTGAAATCTGTGGACTACAGGTCAAAATTGTCCTTGACCCTTTCCAAGGGCTCCTGCATACTTTTGCTTACCAGTTACCTGCTCTCGCGCATCAATGGTGATTGCGCCTGTCCGTGATCGTAACGCGACGTGGTTCGGCTGAATAGAGAGTGAGGCAGTTGTCAACCAGTTAAGAAGCCGCTCTCGAGAATTTTTTTAGAGCACCGGGTTCGTCGCAGCTCGCCGAAAGTATCGGTAGTCCCCCCCGAACTGGATCAGCGAATTCCAAGCAAGCCCGCGCTTCCCTTCACATTAAGGATAGTTAGAATGGCTACAAAACTCTATGTAGGAAATCTCTCGTTCCGCACTACGAGCGAGGAACTGCGCGAGGCTTTCGCGTCAGTAGGTACAGTCGAATCAGCTTCAGTGATTGAAGACCGTGAAACAGGTAGGTCACGCGGCTTTGCATTTGTGGAAATGGCAACCCCCGAGGAAGCAGCGGCAGCTATCGAGGCGTTCAACGGCAAGGACTTTGGCGGACGCAATCTGACCGTCAATGAAGCCAAGCCAAGAACGGATCGAGGCGGCGGCGGTGGTCGTGGTGGTTATGGCGGCGGCCGAGGCGGTGGCGGTGGTCGTGGTGGTTACGGCGGCGGCGGTGGTGGCGGCCGTGATCGCGACAACGATCGTTACGAGCGCGAACCACGCTGGTAAAAAACTAATCCACAGATTACACAGATATTTTTATGTATATCTGTGTAATCTGTGGATGGATTTACTTTCTGGCCTCAGGCGTAATCTTCAAAGTTAACTTCTCAGAACCCCGCATTACTTCAACTACGTATTCCTGACCCGCTTTCATTTCTCCGAGCGCATACGTGTAATCGTAAACGTTCTTGATCTCGCGCGTGCCGATCTTCGTGATGCGATCCCCGGCTTTGAGTCCGGCTTTCGCGGCCGGTGAATCATCGCGCACACCGTCGAGCAATAGTCCGTTGTTGCTGTCGGCGTAGTTTGGAATCGTGCCGAGATAAACGCGGAATCCGCCCGTTCGCTGCGTTGCGTCGCTCCTGGCGGTTGTGAAGCTCAGACGCTTTGGTGCGCCGTCCACGTCTCTGAGGATGCGTGCTACCAGACTCAGAATGCGTGCCTCGTCGTTGTAGTTGATCTTGTCGAAGGTGTCAGACGGTTTGTGATAATCGTTGTGAGCGCCTGTGAAGAAGAAGAGCACGGGAACCTGTTTGGAATAGAACGACGAGTGATCGCTTGGACCATAGCCGTCCTCGGTTAGAGTCAGTTCGAAGGTGCCATTCGGATCGACAGTCATGATCGGTCTGCCGTTAGCTGAAACGACAATCGGCACACCCCTCGGCGCAGGGGAACCGGAATTCGCCGCCACTGACATTGACTGAGCGGAGTTCGCCTGCCGGACGATCTCGCGCCACTCCTGTGCTGTACCGATGCCCCCGATTGAGAGTTTTCGATCTCGCATGCGACCAATCATGTCCATGTTGATCATGGCGACTGTATTGGCGAGCGGCACCAGCGGGTGATTCACGTAATAATTCGATCCGAGCAGTCCTTCTTCTTCGCCACCAAAACCGATGAAGACGAGTGTGCGCTTCAACTTCGGTTTTTGAGCACTAAAGATACGAGCGAGTTCGATCATGCCGGCAGTTCCGGAAGCGTTGTCGTCGGCGCCGTGATGTATTTCGCCGGAACGCGGTGCGAGACTTCCACTACCTACGCCGCCGCGACCAAGATGATCGTAGTGGGCGCCGATAACGAGGTACTCGTTCTTGAGAACCGGATCTGAACCTTCGAGGATGCCGACGACGTTGTACGCAGGAACTTCCTTACGAACGACGTCAGTCGACAGACTGAGCTCTCCGGTCAGCGTTCTGTTAGTGCCGGGAGTTTTCGCTGTCGTCGCTTTTTCGAGGTCTGAGATCGTCGTATTTGAAAGCGCGAGAATCTTGTCCAGCGCCGGGCGTGAAATAACAATGACGGGAAGTCCCGCTTCACCACCCGTGTTGTCATAAGTGAGATTTGTTAGCCGATCCTCGCTGAAGGCTCCGTCGCGTGCCACGATGATCAATGCTTTGGCTCCGGCATTTCGGGCCGCGATCGTTTTCCATCGTGGATCCTGGAGCCTCGCGAATTGTCCGTGCGGATTGTCGCCGTCGGGAGTGCCCTGCAGTGCGATGGCAATCTTGCCGGTAGCGTTCAGTCCCGCGTAATCGTCGTAGTTCAATTCGGAAGCGGTGATGCCAAAGCCGGCGAAGACGATTCCTCCCGAAATCTTACCGTTTGACGAGTAAGCAAGCGGTACCCAGTCATTTCCAACGACGAGCGATTGGCCGAAGGTTAAGAGATTCTGCGGACCGAGGCTGACACCGGCGACGTACGGAAACGTCTGAAGATACTGCGCCATCACCTCCCGGCGCCTGCGTGCGACCGATGCATCATTCCCCGGACGTAGCCCCAGCCGCGAGAACTCGCCCGCAATGTATCGCGCCGCGTCATTCGCGCCGGCAGTTCCCGTGCGCCTTCCATCCAACGCATCAGACGCCAGATAACTGACATGCTGCTGAAGCTTATCTGCCGAAGGCTCGAGTTCCGGTTGCTGCGCAACACTCGCAACTGTCGCAAGCAACAATACGGCTATGAGGGAAGTAATTCTTTTGATCTTCATAACTCTTTTGTGCCTTATGTGCCGTTTGTGGCTCTAATCAACCCAATCGGCGATGAACACGTTTGTCTCACCCTGTACCTTCGCATTCCGGTTCGAAGCAAACACCAGCTTCTTCCCATCAGGCGAGAACATCGGAAAACCATCAAACGCGTCGCTGAACGTAATCCGTTCTAATCCGGTCCCATCCGTGTTGATCTTGTATATATCGAAATTTCTTCCGCGCGCATCATCCATGTTCGACGAGAAGATAATGCGCTTACCATCAGGGAAGAAGTATGGACCAAAGTTCGCTTTCCCATTGCTCGTTACCTGTCGCTTGTTTGATCCGTCGGCATTCATCACCCAGATTTCGAGTGCCGTGGGACGGATCAGATTCTGTTTCAGCAGGTCCGTGTAATCAGCTTTTTGCTGATCTGTTTTTGGATGATTGGCGCGATAAACGATCTGCTTGCCGTCGTACGACCAGAATGGACCACCATCGTAACCGAGCTCGTTAGTCAGGCGACGCACGTTCTTGCCGTTGGCGTCCATCGTGTAGATGTCGAGATCCCCGTCGCGCATCGACGTGAAGACGAGTTTCTTGCCGTCTAAGGTGATCGTTGTTTCGGCGTCGTAGCCGGGCGTGTTGGTCAGTTGTTTCAGATCCGAACCGTCGGGTTTTGCAGTGAAGATGTCGAAAGACGGGTAGACCGCCCATACGTAACCCTTCGAGAAGTCAGGCTTTGGTGGACATTGTTTATCGCCGAGATGTGTTGACGAGTACAGCACTCGCTTTTCGCCGGGGTAGAAGTACGAACACGTTGTGCGTCCATCGCCGTTTGAGATCATCTTCACATTCGAGCCGTCCACGTTCATCGAGTAGATCTGATCGCAACCGCGTCCGTCGCGTGTCGACTGGAAGATGAGTTGTTTGCCGTCGGAGGAGAAGTAAGCCTCCGCATTCTCGCCGCCGAAGGTCAATTGCTTGATATTGCGGAGATGCTTTTCAGCCGGAAGAGCGAGCTGATTGTCTTGTGTAGTAGCCGGCGAGACGCAGAAGAGAATCGCGACGACGAAAAGGGGGACTAGTCTTGGTAAGCTCATACGGCTGTTTTAGACAGGATTACAGGATTATTTTCAAGATTAACAGGATTGAGGCGACGACGGCGCACAATCAATAAAACCAACGCTGCGATTCCGATGACCAGGCTGATCAGTTGGGAGGTTGATAGTCCGGTCAAACTCGTCAAACCGAAAACGTCGCCACGTGGATCATCGCGTACGAATTCTATGGCGAAGCGAATCACAGAGTACAGCAAAGCATAAGCAAGAATGACCTGGCCGCTAAATCGTTTGCGTTTGTGTAACCAGAGTAAAAATAGAAAGACGAGCAGCATTGCGAACGATTCGTAGAGCTGCGTCGGATGGAGATAAGCGTCGGTCGGCACACCCGTGATCTGGTGGCCCAGGTCGGTAAACTTTACGCCCCACGGCAGTGTCGTCGGTTTGCCCCAGCAACAACCGGCCGCGAAACATCCCTGCCGTCCAAAGAAATTGCCGATCGCGATACCGGGTGCGCAAGCGTCGGCAGTCTTCCACCAGGGAAGTTTGTAGCGCTTCATCAGGAAGTAGCCAGCAATGACCGCTCCCAAAAGTCCACCGTAGAAGACGCCACCTGAACGCAGAAAATCGAGTGACAAGAGGTTCGCTGGATTCTCTCGATAGTCGGGTTCGGTGAAAAGCATCAGTATCTTCGAACCGACCAGTCCGGCAAGCAGCATCCACAAACTCAGATCGTAGATCTTCTCGTGCGGCAATCCATCGCGCTTGGCTAGCTTCACCGCGATCAGGATCGCACAGAGAAATGCGAGCGCGAGAAAGACGCCGTAGGTATTAATGGGGAAACTGCCGATATGAAAAATCTCAGGATACATCTGTCTTCATCCGCGAAGATCTGTGACTAAAGATCAAATCGTAAGCCAATAGCAGTGCGCCCACGGTGATGCTCGCGTCGGCGATATTGAACGTGGGCCAATGATAGTCGCCTGCGTGCAAAACGATGAAGTCGATTACGTAACCGAGGCGAGCGCGGTCAGTAAGGTTGCCGGTAATTCCCGCTAACAATAGTGCACACGCGCCGAGTACGCGATCGTCGTTGCGCGGCGTACGCATGAAATAAAAAAGAACCGCGATGGCAGCAAGTACTGCCAGCACGACGAAGAACCAGCGACCAAACGAGCCGCCCTCCTGCAACTGACCAAACGCGATGCCCGGGTTTTCGGTATAAATGAACTGAAAGAACCCGGGAATCACCACGCGCTCTTCGCCGAAGCGTAACGCTCGGACCGCCCAGGCTTTCGTTACCTGGTCGGCCATGTAGATGCCGAACGCGGCCAGCAGATAGCCGGCGCGCCACGCGAACCGCGCGCGAAGATCGGATGGTTTGTTAATGCTCGTGTCCACTAATTGGATTCCTGTTCGATCTCTTTGAGTGCCGCCACGCAGCGCTCGCAAACCGTCGGATAAACCTCAGATTCACCCACGCGCGTCGAATAATTCCAGCAGCGCTCGCACTTCTCACCGTCTGCGTTCGAAATCGTTATGGAAACGCCTTCGCCGCCAGTCGAGTTCCCAAGCTCCACCTGCGAAACGATAAAGAGGTAACGCAGGTCGTTTTGATGCTTCTGCAATAACTCAAGCGCACTTCCCGACGCCTGAAGCGTCACTTTTGCTTGCAGCGAACTCCCGATCTGCTTGGCGACTCTCGCTTCCTCGAGGGCGCGTAATACATCGTCGCGAATCGCAAACAAACGTTCCCACTCCGCTGAAAGCGCCTCATGACTCTGGGTATCAGCCTTTGGCAGCAACGCGAGATGGATCGACGGCTCATCACGATCCGGTAGATTCTCCCAGATCTCGTCAGCCGTAAACACGAGTATCGGCCCCAGCATTCGCGCGAGCGCGTCGCCTATCTTGAGCAACGCCGTCTGCGCCGAACGCCGTGCTTTATTACGCGGCGCAAACGTGTAAAGCCGATCCTTGATGATGTCGAAATAACGCGCCGACAACGTCACCGTCGAGAAGTTGAACAGAGCGCGATAGACGTTGTGAAACTCGAAACCTTCATACGCGGCCAGCACTTCCGTGATGACGCTGTTGAGTTCCGCGAGGGCCCAGCGGTCGATCTCTTCCATCTCCTCGAAAGGCACAGTGTCACGCGCCGGATCGAAGCCCGCGAGATTTCCGAGTGCAAAGCGCGCTGTGTTACGCAGCTTCCGATAGCCATCAGTCACGCGCTGGAGAATTTCGTCCGACCCGCGCATGTCGTCGAAATAGTTTGACGACGCACACCACAGACGAATGGTCTCGGCTCCCGATTGTTTGATCACCTTGTCAGGCTCGACTGCATTTCCCGCTGACTTATGCATCGCGCGGCCTTGCGCGTCGAGCGTCCAGCCGTGTGTGATCACCGTTTTATACGGCGCGCGATCGTGAGCCGCGATACCGACCATCAACGATGAGTTGAACCAACCACGAAACTGATCGCCACCCTCGAGGTAAACATCCGCGGGCCAGCGCAGCTCTTCGCGATTCTCCAACACTGCAATCGACGACGTACCGCTGTCGAACCACACGTCAAGAATGTCACTCTCTTTAGTAAACTCTCGCGCCCCGCATTTGCAGGTGTAACCCTCGGGCAACAACTCTTCTGCACTGCGCGTGTACCACGCATCGCCTGACTCACGCTCAAAGATGTCGGCGACGTGGTTGATCACAGCCGATTCCGAAACCGCCTCAGTGCAGGTTGCGCAGTAAAAAACGGGAATGTTCACACCCCAGACGCGTTGCCGGGAGACACACCAGTCGGGCCGCCCTTTCAGCATATTGCGCATGCGATCGACGCCCCATGCAGGAATCCAGTTAACACGCTCGATTTCAGCGAGCGCGCCCCCGCGCAGCGACGCGGCCGGTGTTTCCGGCAGATTGTCGGTAAAGTTGGACCGGTCGCGACCGTCTTCATCTTTCTCTACGAGGTCTGCGTGAACCTGGTCCATCGCGATGAACCACTGCGGTGTCGCACGGAAGATCACCGGATTCTTACAGCGCCAACAGTGTGGATAACGATGGTCATACTTTTCACTGAACAGCAGCACGCCTCGTTCGCGCATGAATTCGACGATCGGGTCGTTTGCATCAAACACGCGTTGACCCGCGAAGTGTTCGACCTCGGGCGTAAATCGTCCTGCGTTATCGACCGGACAGTAAATCTCCAAACCATATTTCTTGCCGATCACGAAGTCGTCGTGACCATGACCGGGCGCAGTGTGCACACAACCCGTTCCAGCTTTGCTGTCGGATTTCTTCTGTGCTTCGCTGACGTCTAGTTCAGTCTCTGCGTCAGCTTCACCACCAAGCGTAACGTGGTCGCCAACCATCAACAGCGACGGGCGATCAAGCCAGGCGTGACTACATTCGAGCCGGTCGAGTTTTGACCCCTGAAAGCGCGCAATGACGTTCGGCGTCGCACCGAGATCACACTTTGCTGCAACAGATTCGACCAGATCGCTCGCGACGATATAAACCACGTCGCCATATTCGAACGCCGAGTATTCGTAATCAGGATGCACAGCGATGCCGAGGTTCGCGGGAAGCGTCCAGGGCGTGGTGGTCCAGATCACGACAAAGACTTTGCGTCCTGCGAGTGCCGGATCGATCGCTGCCGGATCGCTCTTCAGCGGGAACTTCACATAAACCGATGGACTCGTGTGTTGATGATATTCAACCTCAGCTTCAGCGAGCGCAGTCTGATCCTTGAGACACCAGTAAACGGGACGCGCGCCTTTGTAAACCCAACCACGCTCGACAAAGCGCGCAAACATACGCGCCGTTTCGGCTTCGTAGTGGTTCGACATCGTGAGATAGGGGTTGTCCCACTCGCCGAGGATGCCGAGTCGTTTGAAGTCGCGTGTTTGGCTCTTCAGTGCGTTCTCAGCGTGCTCGCGACAGATACGACGAAAAGTCTCAGCGTTCAGATCAGCCTTCTTCTTGCCCTTTTTCTCGAGCGCCTTTTCGACGTGTGTCTCAATTGGCAGACCGTGACAGTCGTAGCCCGGAACGTACGGCGAGTCGTAGCCCATCATCGTGCGCGATTTGACGACGAAGTCTTTGAGAATCTTGTTCATCGCGGTGCCGAGGTGAATGTCGGCATTCGCGTACGGTGGACCATCGTGGAGAATGAACTTCTCGCGGCCTTCACACGCATTGCGGATCAGGCGGTAAAGGTCGAGTTCGGCCCATTTTTCGAGACGCGCCGGTTCGCTTTGCGCCAGATTAGCCTTCTGGGCAAAAGCGGTCTTCGGCAGGTTGACGGTTTTCTTAAGATCTAAAGGAGTTTCTGTGGACATAAGCGTAAGTGGTAAATACTAACAAAGGACTTTTAAGAATTCGAATTGTGAGCTTGGTACTTGGTACTTTTGTGCTTTGTTGGCCGCCACTTAAACCCAGAACAAAGTACAAAGCACCAAGCACAAAGCTCAATTAAAAACCCGAGCCATTCAGGACGAGTGGCTCGGGTTCACTTAATCACTGTGACTTTTATCAACCGATAAACATCTCATCCTCTGCGTAAGTTTGATTAATGGGCTTCGGCATCGGCGCCACGAGTACCTCGAGGCCACGGCGGAAGCCCGCCATAATCGCGGCGATTTCCCGCGCCGGCTCTATCACCTTGTCCTGGACGAAATCGGTCGTCATAGCCACCTGCTTCTGTGTGCGATCGATCGTGCGGCTGACCAGCTCGACTTTATCGCGAGCCTCAACCGCCGTGTCACTCACCAGCGCTTTCAGTTCACTAACTTCACTCTTCACCATCGCCAGCGACTCCGAAACGTGTGCAGTCGCCGTGGCAATATGGCCTGAAACCGCCGTGAACTGTTCCGCAATCAGTTTGCCCTGCACGGCAATCAACTTGCCCTGATCGCTGATCTCATTCACGCGTACAAGCAACGGGTCCAGCTTTTCTTCCAACCGGTTCACCGTCTTCACTGCCCGGCTCACAAAAACTGCGATCGCGATCATCGCGATGGCAATCAAGATAAACGAGGCAGCAATAATCACCATGATCCAGAACATCGGATCGCGAGTGCTCATTTGTAATAGCAGCGCTGGAAGATTCATCTGCAATTAGTTCGACGACTCGTTACCGTAGTTCGGAGCGGCCTCGATCCGGCCTGACATTTCGGTCTTGCGCTTCTCTTCCTGATAAGCCTTCTTGCCGGCGTCGATTGCGGCCGTCAGTGTTCCTGTTTGACGGGATGCCGCGTCACGCGCGGTTTGGGCCACTTCAGACACTCTGTCCGAAGCTTGAGAATAGAGCTCAGTCGCCCGGGTGCGGGTCGCTTCGTAATACTCGCCGGCGCGGTCTCCCAATTGCTGCGCCGCCTCACGCGAACGATCGATACCTTTTCGGGTCGCATCAGCGATGTCGCCGCGCAGTTCATGGCCCGATTTGGGCGCGAAAAGCAGCGCGAGGACGGCGCCTATGCCGCCGCCGATGAGCAGGTACGTTAGTTTATTCGAAATACTTTCGTCTCCCATTGTCTGGGGTCCTTTCTTTACGAACTTTGAGATTTTTATAGGCTGGGACTATAGCATACATTAGCCGCGGATCTGCACTGATGAGAACGGCTAATTCTTGCCGTTATATTGGTCCAGCTTGCGGTACAACGTCTTGCGGCCGATGCCGAGGGCGCGGGCGGCGTGTGATTTGTCGCCTTCGGTGTAGTCGAGAGTGGCTTCGATAGCCTGACGTTCGATCTCTTCCATCGACGAGGGAACGGTGATCTCGAAAGTGGTCGTGCGCCCTTCGCTGGCGGCCTTGGCCCGTTCCACTTTGATCCGGTCGCGATCTTCGAGCGCGATTTTGCTGATGGCTTCGGGCAAGTCTTCGAGCTCGATTCCTCTTCCGGAGGCGATAATGACGGCTCGCTCGATCGCATTCTCGAGCTCACGTACATTGCCGGGCCAGTCGTAAGTGATAAACGCCTGTAACGCATCCTTGGAAATTCCCGAAATAAAGCGACCCGTCTTTTGTTTGTAATGCTCCAGGAAGTGGATAACGAGCGGATGAATATCCTCCGGTCGCTCACGGAGCGGCGGCAGTTTAATCGGAAACACGGAGAGCCTGTAGAAGAGATCTTGCCGGAAGCTTCCGAGCTCAACCGCACGTTTGAGGTCGACATTCGACGCCGCCACAACGCGCACATCCGTCTTGATCACTTCATTGCCACCAACGCGCGTCAGTTCTCCGTCCTGCAAGACGCGCAACAGTTTGACCTGCGCCGACAGGCTCATTTCCCCAACTTCATCAAGAAACAACGTGCCGCCATTCGCTTCTTCAAAACGTCCACGACGCAACGCGCGCGCATCAGTGAACGCGCCTTTTTCGTGACCAAACAGTTCCGACTCGAGCAGCGTCTCGGGAATCGCACCGCAGTTTAATTTGACGTAAGGCTGATCTTCGCGTCCCGAGTTGAAGTGAATCAGATTCGCGAGCAGTTCTTTACCTGTACCTGATTCGCCTTCAATCAAAACAGTCGTTTGCGTATCGGCGACACTCAACGCCAGCTCGATTGCGCGACGTATAACGGGCGTCTGACCGATGATTCGTTCTTCGCCGTAGCGTTCGTGCAACGCGCTGCGCAGGTGCATGATCTCTGCCGACAACTGATCGCGCTCGAGTGCAGTCCCGATTTGATCCGCAATGCCTTCGACAAGTGCGACTTCGTGATCTTCAAAAGCCTCTCGTGCCTGACTCCACACCAATCCCAGCAAGCCAAATGTTTGTCCACCAACTCTGACCGGCGACACGAGCGCGGCGCGACCACCGAGCACGGCGTTGAACGCGAGTCGAAGCGGAAACGGCAGATCAGTTTCGAGCAAGCGCAGTGTTTTGCCTTGAGCGAGCACTTCGACGATCGCCGGAAACGCACTCAAATCGAGTGATTTTCCGTGCGCATCGAAGAGGCCCTGAACGGAATCGACCGCCGCTTCAGGCGCAGCTTTGAACGCCGCCATACTGATCCTGCTGCCGGTAGGATCCAGCACGCCCAGCCCGGCGTAGTCGGCTTTAACCAGCGAGATAGCGCGCTCCAAAACCAGTGACGATATATCACCAAATTCCGAACGAGCATTCAACGCATTTGCAATTGAAAGCAGCGCGCGCTTTGTTTCAGCTTCGCGTTCCTTATCGGTGTAGATTCGCGTGTACTGGTAACCAATCGCGATCTGTCCGGCGATTGCCTGCAGAAACGAGACTTCATCGTCTAGCCATTCGCGCGGCGTGCGCGTCGTGTGCAGACCAACGAGACCAAGAACATCGTCGCCGAGCGTCACCGGCACGACGAGCAACGAACGCGTTCCGAGGCTCGCCGCGAGGTATCTGACTTTCTGGTCCAACCCGGACGCCGAAATGTCGTTCAGGCGGATCGGCTTTTTCAAATCGACTTGTTCTGCGAGTTGAGTTAAGTCGAGTGGTATAACGGTGCCGAGACTCGAAGGCACGTCGTTCGAAGCGCGCCATTCGTGACTGATGCGCAACTCGCTGGCGGATTTCAACTGAATCACATCGCAGCGGTCGACGTTCATCATGCGCCCGAGCTCGGAAACGATTACGTTAAGGAAACGGTCGAGATTGATAGCGTGAGGCAGAGCCATCGCGAGGCGATTGATAATCCCCTCCCGCGCCTCGTGCATTTTGATCTTTTGTTCTAAAGAAAGAGATTGAGCAGTGTTAGACATCTTCCGGGTAAAGAGCATAGAC
>DATEIS010000003.1:0-6150 GCA_035278765.1 Pyrinomonadaceae bacterium
AAATATGGGGGCGCGGAAGTTTGGTCACCGGCCGTCGGAACCTTGAAGCAAACGACGCGCTTTCCTTTTTTTAGTGGATTCCTAGCTTTGACCGCTAGTAACGATGATTCGCCGCACAGAAGCGGGCTCCCCATCATAGACAAACTCGGCTCCCGGTGTCTAGCTTTGTAACAAAATTGTAATTCGTTAAACGCGAGTCCAATTGAAAAAAAGCGGCGGTGCATGGCATTCTGAGTCGCGTAAATGAACACTGAGAGCAAGGCGAAAACCAAATTACTACGTCGAATGGGCGAAGCAATCGCTGATTTCGGAATGATCGAAGACGGCGATCGCATAATGGTCTGCCTGTCAGGCGGGAAAGACAGCCACACACTGCTCGACCTTTTGCTCGACGTCAGCCAGCGCGCGCCGGTGAAGTTTGAACTGTTGGCAGTGAATCTTGACCAAAAACAGCCCGGATTTCCTGCTGAAGTGTTGCCGGCATACCTGCGGGAACTCGACGTTCCGTTTCGCATCGTCGAGCGCGACACCTATTCGATCGTGAAACGGCTGGTCCCGGAAGGGAAGACGTACTGCTCGGTTTGTTCGCGGCTGCGCCGAGGAATTCTTTACAACGTCGCTGTTGAGGAAGGCTGCAACAAGATCGCGCTCGGTCATCATGCCGACGACATCATCACGACCCTTTTGCTGAATCTGTTTTACATCGGCAGCCTGAAAGCGATGCCGCCGAAGCTTCGTTCAAAGGATGGGCGCAATACAGTGATCCGGCCGCTCGCTTACTGTTCTGAGCGTGACATCGCCCAATATGCGGAGGAGCGCCGGTTTCCGATCATTCCGTGCGACCTTTGCGGTTCGCAGAGCAATTTGAAGCGTGTGCGAATCAAGACGCTCATTTCGGAGCTGGAAAAAGAGATTCCTCACATCCGAGCGTCGATGCTAAACGCACTCGGCAATACCGTCCCGTCGCATCTCCTGGACCACGAACTCTTCGACTTCAAATCGCTCGGCTCCGCAACCGGAAACATCGAAGACGAATTGGATCTCGCATTGGGCCATGTGGATCTTGCTGCGGAGGAGCAAATAGATGTTGCTCGCGAGGAAATAGATTTAGCTCCGGAGCGAACAGGTCTTGCTCCGGAGGAGCAAATGGATGTTGCTCGCAAGGAAATAGGTCTAGCTCGGAGCGAATAGGTCTTGCTCCGGAGGAGCAAAATGTTTATAGCCCGCCGTTATTAAATACCGAACGCGCTCCGTAGGAGCGCTATGTACATGCGGCTCCTAACGGAGCCGGAGAATCGCGGTGTGGAGAGCTATAAACATCTCGCTCCTCCGGAGCGAAGCAGAAAATTATTGCTCCTCCGGAGCGAAGCAGAAAATTCTCGCTCTCCGGAGCGAAGCCGGAGCAACTCGTCAGTAAGAAGCTGCTCGTTAGTAATGCAGAAAGTTGTTATTAGGTCACACAGATGAAAGATCTCGACTTCAGCGACTTCCCACCCGGAACAGTTACTGAGTACACCACGCTCGTTTGTCTTGCCTGCATCTTCGATATTTTCACCAAGCAGATCGGTCTCGCACCGCGTTCGGCTTACACGGAGATCAAACGTTACAGTCCAACCGTCGAAGAACTGACTTCAAGAAAAGCTGTGCGTCCATTCTTCGACAGCGAGGAGAAACATCCGCGCTGTCCTTACTGCAACGCCGCGAAACGTTGGCACGCGCGTCTCGATACGCATTGCATCGAAGGTGGAAAGACGACTGACGCGCCACGACGAAAGTTAGTGAAGACCGTCGAGAAGAAAAAGGATCAGTTTTCCGTTCTCGAGTTGAAGTCTAACCGTCGCAATGCTTTTTTTGACTGGCTCGACACGTTACGCATCACACTCGATCTCAACGAGCCCGCGTGGTTGCTCGAAGCCACCAAAGCCTATCTCGAAAGGAAGATTCCGAAGGGGAATTGGGCCGAGGTTTTTGAGGGTTTAAGGACTGTGCGGCCGTCGTCGCGTTTGGAAGATGGCTGGGAACGTGAGGGCGCGCGACTGTTTCTTGCGCCGCCTTTATACAACGAGAGTTTGCTGGTCCAGTATCTTGTGAGCCGTTCTCATGAGCACGGTGGTCGCACGCTTGAAGGACGACTCACGCTGATGGAATTAATCCGTCGTATGCGCAAAGGCGGCTATCTCGCGGCACACAGTATTGAAGGTATCGATCAGTTTGAGATTTTCGAGAAGTTGTTGGATGAAGTCGCGGGATCAGGGCAGTTGAAGTTGTATTACATCGTCGACCGCCGCGAGTTTATTGACAAAGTTAAGTCCGTTTACGCGAGCTACGCGTGATTATTGCACGCCAAGGCGCAAAGAACGGAAAGAAGAAATGCATACTTCTTTGCTGTCTTTGCGCCTTTGCGTGAAACTACTTACTGTTCTCAATGCTCGTCGCGAGCACGTCGTTCATCGCGCATACCGCAACACGCTTTGGCACCGCCGGCAGCTTGATCCCCTTGATCTCGACCGACGTGTTACCGGTGATCCGAGCCGCCCCAAGCTTGGCCCAACCCTTACCCATGTCAATATAGAGCGGCACGAGCATCACGAAATCATCCGACACTCCTGACTGCGTAAGCTTCCCACTCATCGTACCGTCTGACGCTACGTTGTACTCGAGTTTGTAAGCCGGAACCTGTGTCCCGTAAACCCACTGATTGAAAAACCAATCCATCTTGCCGTCGTTCGTAACGTTCATGTCCGGCGTCATGTGCTTCTCAACCATGGCCTTGAAATCCTCAGTCGACACGTCCTGATTAAAATGTGTTTGGACGAAGTCTTTCATCATCGCCTGGAAGCGCGCGTCGCCACCTTTGTTCTGCGCGTACATCATCATACGCAGCATGTGAAGAATGTAAGCGCCCTTGGGATAGATCAGAAAGCGTGCGGCGCCGCCGGTCTTTCCGTTGTTTAGGCGATAGCCTTGTGTGACTGGTCCAATCGTGTATGGTTTACGATCTTTGGTCGCAGGTGTAGCCTCAACGATCTGTTTTCTCAAGTCTTCCCAAAAATCGATGAACTTGTCGTTACCACGGATCAACTGCACATAAAGCGACGCAGAGAACTCAGCAAATCCCTCACTCATCCACTGATCGTGATAACTGTCCCAGCCGATGATATGCCCCCACCACTGGTGCGCAATCTCGTGCGGAGCTACGTATCGCCAGAAAGTATCGGTGCCGCCGCGAGTGCCGAGTAATTGCGCGCGCTGGGTGGTGTCAATGAAAGCCATGTACGGCATGTAAACGAGCGTGGGCCATGCCTGACCAAAATTAGCCGCCGGCTGCTGTGTCATCGCGAGGCGACCGTACGGCAGTTTTCCGAAATACATGTTGTAAATGCGGCTGGCGTTTTGCGCATCGGCCAAGGCAGCGTCAGCCATCCCGGTAGTGGTGATGGAGCCGAGTGTAGTCATGGTCTTCATACCCTGAGACTCGAGCCGGTCGATTTGCTGCTGGATGTCTCTTATTTCGTCCGGTACTTCGGTATTCGCATAGAACTCAACGTCGTAGCCGCTATCCTTATCGCTGATTACTTTCTTCTTGAACCGGCCGTAGTTAAATCCGGCGACGGCGAGTTCAGTTTTACCGCTGGACCACTTGGCAACGGCGAGATCGCCTTCACGCGTATCGGGCGCCACGGGTGATCCGGTTCCTACAAACGTGTAGTTCTTTGGATAGCGAAAAGTCATATCGAAGATCGCACGGTCCTCGGCGTACAAAACATTCGCATTGCCGGGATACCAGGTTGAACGTGGAATCAGTATGAAGTTGCCACCACCTGAGTCACGCAGTGCGTCGTTACCACCGTATTGCACCGCAATCGTGTATGTTTGTCCCGCTTCGAGTGGCTTCGCCATGATCACGCCGAAATCCGAATCTTCGTCTTTTGATTCCTGGATAAAACTCAGATCGTTTCCTTCACCATCCTGAACTTTGCTGACGCGTAGTGGACCGTAAAGATCGAAAGGCACGACGCGCGTGCCCGCCTGCAGGCTGCGGAAAGTTATGCGATCGGTTGCGGCAAGGTTTGTTCCTTTGATCGCCGCGTCGATTTCATGGCGCGTGATGTCGATAAGGCGATTGTCTTGAGAACTCGAGGCGATGCCTTTTTTGTATTCCTCTTCACGATGAAATGCGAGCCACAGGCCACCGTCAGTTTCACCATAACTAAACAACGCGACCTCTTCCGGAGTAGCGCCCGGCACACCGAGTGGTTCGAGCACGTAGACAAGCTTGCTGAAGCGCTTGCCATCGATGAATGCCGTAAAAAATCCTTCGCGGTTCGGATTGTAAACGTCGAACAGAACACGCAACTCGCGATTGTCGCGTAGACGTTTCCGAACCAGTTCCTGATTGTCGCGGAAGGCCGAGCGCGCCTGACTGGCTGCTGGTCCACCAGTTTTCATCGTGGCGTTGGGAGACGATTTGATCTCGTCGAATGTCTTGTCGCTGAAGCGCAGCACAAGCTTAGTAAACTGTTCGGTAATCGCGCCTTCGCCGGTAAAGATCTTGATACTGTTCTTTTCGACGTCGGTCGGCGGAACCAGCGACAATTCGCCGTCGCCGATGAATACCGCCGCCGTCACCCGACCTTCAACTGGCGTGATGAAATACAGCTCGCCCGATTTCAAAGTGAAGACGGCGGCATCTCGTTTCAGTTTCAGATTGTTAACCACTGCATAGCTGCCGGCGAAGTCCTCGCCCTTGCCGAGCTGTCTGAGTGATTGATAAACCGGATCTTGATTGGCTTTAGAGCCGGAAACTTTAACCTCTGCTTCAACCGGAGCGATCTCGAGACGCACGTCGACGGTTGCCGCCTTATCGTCCTCAACTTTCACCTCCTGCCGTCCTTCGTTAAAGCCTTTGGAAGCGACACGGACCGTGTAAATGCCGGCGGGCAAGCCCTCGACTTTGTATTTTCCCTGGTTGTCGGTGACGGCGGTGAAATCCTGCTTTGTAACCTGATTGGTTACAGTCACTGTTGCGCCCTGGATTGCCGCCCCTTTCGGGTCAGTGATTTTTCCTTCGATACGTCCACCGGCTGCGTATGCAACCAGGAAGGGGATCGAGAGGACAGTTGCCACCAAAAGAAGGGAGAGTCTTTTTGTGTATTTCATAAATACCTCGTTACGGATTGGAAAGTGAGCGCGAGCGCTATGGGTCAATGGCCCAGTGGGTTGAAGCGAGATTATTAGAATTTTGACGCCGACTCGTCAAGCTAAGAATGTTACGGCGCTGCTCGGTATCGGTTAATCAATTCCTGCAATCCCCTGGTCGACTGGTTATTCCGAGTCTTATAGTGCGTCGTCAGATCGGGAATCATTGTTTGCAGCAGCGATTGATACTCAACACGGCCGGTCGCGAGGGCCACGGCACGCGCGTACGCCTCGATCATCGAATCCAGCAGGACTTCAAGTTTCTTCTGTGCCTCCTGCTTCGACTGCCCGTCCTTCATCGCCTCGTACGCATCCTTCTGTACGACGTAATCGGCATTGATAACTCTCGCCAGCAACGCGAAATTGGACGGATTCCGGGGCGACAACGTCGAGGCCTTGGTCAAACGACTCTTCGCCTCCGCCGCGTTTCCCGCCGCGAGATATAGAATCGCTGTTTGCTGATATAGCTGGTCAAGCTTTCCGCGCTGCAATGTCCACGCTTCGTCTGTAAGATTCGCCGGTTTCGTGCCCGCTTCGAGCAGCGCGATCGCCTTTAACCCATATTGCAGCGAAACGTCGACGTAGTTCCGATTTTTTTTGCTTGCTTCTTCAGTTCCTGTCTGCGTCATGCGCGTCAACACTGGAATATCGTCAGGGTTCTTCGCGAGCATTTCAGCAGCGACTGCAAAGGCGTCGGTCGCTCGATCGCCGAGAACGTAAGCCTCGAGAGCTGCCGGTCGGAGGGCCTCGCGCTCCTGCTCCGACGTGAAAATCGCTTGTGCTCGTTCCAAGAGCGCGAGTGCAACGGTGCCGTTTTTGATCTTCAGGATTTCGCCGGCGATCACTTCAGCCACACTCACTCGCGCAGTGCTGTTGGGAAACTTCGCGATGAAATCTTCGGCGGCGGTGAGTTTGGTCGTTGGGTTGGTTGCGAGTTTGACGGCGTTGAGT
>DATEIS010000004.1:0-4638 GCA_035278765.1 Pyrinomonadaceae bacterium
GTTGTTGGTGGCACTGCGATCACAGGTGGACGCGGGCGTCTCATCGGAACGTTGATTGGTGTCGCGTTGCTCGGAACGATCGGCACGGCGTTGACCTTTCTCGGCATCAATCCATTTTGGGAAAAGGCAATTCAGGGCGCGGTGATTCTTGCTGCGGTAATGTCGGATGTGGCGCTTGGACGTATGGCGGCGTGGCGCATCAGCAACTTTGGATTGCGCGCCAGGACAGGCTCGTGAATTCAACTATCCCCCGAGCTCGTGATCTGCAATTGATTCCCGCGTGGCCGGCGCGAGTGTTTCCGAATCACGAGTGGGTCCTGTTGCTCGTGTTGGTCTTTGAAATCGTTGTCTTCTCGATTACAGGCGATAACTTTTTCACTGCCGCGAATGGATTCGAGATCACGCGTCTTAGTGTTGAAGTCGGACTCCTCGCACTAGCACTGACGTTTGTGATCATCACGGGCGGAATCGATCTCTCGGTCGGATCGATGATGGGCCTCGTCGCTGTTGTGCTTGGCGCCCTTTGGCGTGATGCACATCTTCCGATCGCGGTCGCCGCTGGAGTTGCATTGTTGTTGGGATTGGCTGGTGGCGCGTTAAATGGATCGCTCATTGCGCGCTTCAACTTGCCACCACTGATCGTCACGCTCGCGACCTTCTCGTTGTTTCGCGGAATGGCGGAAGGCATAACGCGCGGGATCGAAAACTATTCGAGCTTTCCGTCGGGATTTCTGTTTTTGGGCCAGGGATACATTAGTGGCATCTTTCCAACGCAACTGATACTGCTGGTGCTCGCAGTTGCCGGATGCGCATGGGTGCTGCATCGCACAGCGTTTGGTCGCAGTCTTTACGCGATCGGGCATTCACCCGATGGCGCGCGTTACGCCGGGATCGATGTCGGGCGCAAGCTGTTCGTTGTTTATTTGTTATCGGGACTAGCGGCCAGTATTTCGGCGGTCATTTACGTTGCGCATCTAGGTCAGGCAAAGTCGGATGCCGGAACCGGATTCGAGCTGATGGCCATCGCCGCGGTGGTGCTCGGTGGAACGTCGATCTTTGGCGGCCGCGGCTCAATTCTCGGAACGGTGCTGGGACTGTTTGCGATCGTCGTTTTGCAAAACGGTTTGCGGTTGAGTGGACAGCCTGCGGAACTCGCAGGAATACTAACCGGTGCTTTACTGCTATTGACCGTCGCGCTGAACCGCGTAGCGCTTTTTGGACGGGGCGTTCGCACGGAAGAAACTTCTGAGGAGCTTGATGTGAAGAATTCGCAGGTGGCCATTCTAAGCGCCGTCATCCTCCTGGCAGCGCTGTTGGTTGCCGGTAGTAACTGGCTGCTTGTTCGTTCGCTGAAACAAAGCAATGCGCAGGTCGTGCCGGCTGCTTCTGCTGCGCCACATGAGAAGCTCACGGTGGCGATGATGCCGAAGGCGAAGGGTGATCCGTACTTCGCTAGTTGTCGCAAAGGCGCGGAAGAAGCGGCGCGAGAGTTGAACATCGACCTGTTGTGGGATGGTCCAACGGATCTCGATCCGGCCAAGCAGAACGAAGTGGTTGAAGCATGGATCACGAAGGGTGTCGATGTCATTGCGGTTAGTGTGGAGAACCAGGCGGGTATTTCGACAGTGCTTCGCAAAGCCCGTGACAAGGGAATCAAGGTAATCACCTGGGATGCCGACTCGGAAAAAGACGCGCGCGATTTTCTGATCAACCAGGCGACGCCGCAGGGAATCGGTTACACGCTTAGTGACGAAGTTGCGCGGATGATGAATGGCAAAGGTGAGTTTGCGATCGTCACCGCGTCGTTGAGTGCGGCTAATCAGAATGAGTGGATCAAGAATATTCGGGCGCGACTCGAGGAGAAGTATCCGGACCTGAAACTCGTGACGATTCAACCAAGCGAAGGTGATCGCGATCGCGCGTTTTCTGAAACGCAGACGATACTGAAGGTTTATCCGAACGTGAAAGTCATCATGGCGATCGCTGCGCCGGCCGTGCCAGGCGCTGCGGAAGCAGTGAAACAATCTGGCCGCACCGACGTGAAAGTCACGGGGCTGTCGTTGCCAAACATGAACAAGCCGTATGTAAAGACAGGCGTTGTCGAGAGTGTGGTGCTTTGGAATACTGTCGACCTCGGGTATCTGACAGTGCAAGCGGCGTACGCGCTCGGCAATGGAACACTCAAACGCGGTGACAGTGAGTTAAAAGCCGGAAGACTGGGAACGGTTCAGGTAGTAAACGATGAGGTTCGTCTTGGCGCGCCGTTCATCTTTAACAAGGACAACATCGACCGTTTCGATTTTTAGGCACAAAAGGCACAAAAAGCACAAAAATCACAAAATGAAAAAAGCGAGAAAGGAAAAACACACGAGGGCGCAGATTGATTTTTATGTGCTTTATGTGCCTTTTGTGGTTTTTTGTGGCTTATGAAGCAGGCAAAGATTCGCGAGGTGCGTGCGTATGCGATCGCGTCCAATGAGATGGGCGCGGACTATCACAATGAGCAGGGCAACCATTGGATCATCGATCTGCCGATTGCCAACCCGATGTCCGTGTACGAGCAGTACAAAGCGCAGCGGACGAGTTGGGGCATCAACGCGCTCGGCACGGTGGTGGTCCAAGTCGAGCTAACTGATGGCACGCTCGGTATCGGTTGCAGCATTGGCGGCGAGCCTGCGTGCTACATAATTGAGAAACACCTCAAGCGTTTTGTCGAAGGACAGGATCCGAGAAACGTCGAACTCATCTGGGATCAGATGTGGCGCGCGACGATGCCGTATGGTCGCAAGGGACTCACAGTTCAGGCGATCAGTGCCGTCGACCTGGCCATTTGGGATTGTCTCGGTCATCTGCGTGAAGAGCCTGTTTACGCATTGATCGGTGGAAAGACGAAGGACAAGCTGCCGGTTTATGCGACGACTTCGCGACCGGATCTCGCTAAGCGTTGGGGTTTCAAGGGCGCGAAGATTCCGTGTCGTTATGGTCCAGCCGACGGAGTTGAAGGACTCAAGAAGAACATCACTGTTATGGCTGAAGCGCGCGAGCAAGTCGGCCCTGACTTTCCGCTACGGCTCGATTGCTACATGGCGTTGACGGTGCCGTATGCGATTCAGTTGGCGAAAGCACTCGCGCCTTACGACCTGCACTGGATCGAAGAGTGTTTGCCGCCTGACGACTTCGATGGTTATGCGGAGTTGAAGCGGGCGTTGACCGGAATCAGTCTGGTGACGACGGGTGAGCATGAATACACGCGTTATGGTTTTCGTGAACTGATCGCGCGGAAGTGTGCGGACATCTTGCAGCCCGACATCAACTGGGTTGGTGGTCTAACCGAAGCGAGAAGAATCGTGGCGATGGCGGCTGCGTATGACATTCCGGTGGTGCCGCACGGCTCAAGCGTGTTTTCGTATCACTTGCAGTATGCGTTCACGAACTGTCCGATCGCGGAGTTTTTGGTGATGAGTCCGCAGGCTGATCGACTCGTGCCGTTGTTTGGCGAGTTGTTCAAGTGTGAGCCGTTGCCGAAGGATGGCGTGGTTGAGCTTTCGGAGAAACCGGGTTGGGGTGTTGAGTTGAATGGCGATCTCGAGTTGAGCAGGCCTTATTAGCCACGGATTTACACGGATTTTATGAGCAGATTTAGCGAACAAGTTGCGATTGTTACGGGTGCGGCGTCGGGGCTTGGACTGGCGATCGCGACGAAGTTGCAGGCTGAGGGAGCGAAGGTGGCGGCGCTGGATTTGAATGAGGCCGGGTTTGCAGTTTCGTTTGCAGTCGATCTGACGAAACCAGATCAGGTTGCAAATGTTGTTAATCAGATCGCCGAGAGGTTTGGACGCATTGACATTCTGGTTAACAGTGCCGGTGTGACTGGCGACACGAATATTAAGAGTCATGAGGTTGACGTTGATAACCTGCGCTTCGTGTTTGAAGTGAATTTCATGGCGTCGTTCTTTACTGCGCGCGCCGTGTTGCCGTGGATGCTAAAACAAAATTACGGTCGCATCCTGCACATCGCGTCGGTCGCGGGTAAGGAAGGGAACGCCGGGATGTTGGCGTATTCGGCGTCGAAGGCCGCGGTGATTGGTATGACAAAAGTTCAGGGGAAGGAATATGCGGAGACTGGAATCACGGTTAACGCGCTTGCCCCCGCAGTGATTCAAACTCCGATGGTCGACGCCATGCCCGAAGCGCAAGTGAAGTATATGACCGACAAGATCCCGATGAAACGCTGTGGCACGCTCGACGAGATCGCACACATGGCCACCTTCATCGTCTCGCGGGAAACAGCGTTCACAACCGGATTCACTTTTGACATGACCGGCGGCCGCGCCACTTACTAACCTTTGATGACATATCAGATTCAACTGCTGAAGATGGGCCAGTGTGAGGTGGCGGGGCCCGAAGTTTATTGGATGAGTCATTGGAATGAGTGGGTGCAACTCTATTTCTGGATGGTTGTGATTCGTGGTCACGGTAAGACGGCGATTATCAATACCGGACCACCGTCGGATCTGACCGAATTGAACAAACGTTGGAGTACTGGTTTTGGTGAACGTGGAAAGCTTGCCCGCGAAGAGAGTGAGCGGCCGCTGAACGCATTAGCTGCTATCGATGTTAGACCCGAGGATGTTGATT
>DATEIS010000005.1:0-8580 GCA_035278765.1 Pyrinomonadaceae bacterium
ACAAACCAAGCGTGGTTACGATGGCGAGGCCCCACGCGGCTGCCACACCCACCGGCAGTAATTTATAAGACCCGACCCACATGCCGCCGCGACTGAGATTAATCGCGATTAGCCAGACGCTCAGAAAGAAGACAACAAACCAGCGATAATCGAAACGCACCGGAATGCCGAAGATGTGCGCTACCGTTATCTGCCGTTTGTAAAAATCTGAAATGCTCACTACGTTTCGAAAGCGGTCGCTTCGGTATCGATCAAGGGTTGGGGCTCGGTCCGCGATACGCGGCGGAGCAAAAGGGGTTCTTCGTAAAGTTGCGCAAGACCGCGCACGATCGCAAAGCGCGGATCCGCGGCAACCGTTACTTCGAGATCGAGTTCTTTATTAAGGTAACTCGGCAGTCCTTCCAGCAGCGCGCCGCCGCCGGTCAGAATCAGTCCGCGATCAAAAATATCGCCGGCTACTTCAGGCGAAAGGTCTCCCAGTAACGTTCGCACTTCTTCAGCAATACGGCGGATGATCGGTTGCGTGATCGCGTAAACCTCACCGGCGGAGATCTCGACAGCACCGGGACTGCCTGTTTGCACGTCGCGTCCACGTACATTGATCTTTTTGTCCGGATCAGCAGGCTCAATCGCGGAGCTCAGTTCGAGTTTTAATCGTTCGGCTGTCTGCACCCCGATAGTTAGACCCCGATGACGTCGCAAACGATCCATGATCGCGAGGTCGATGTCGGAACTGCCGATTCTTTCAGCGCGCGAAGCGATGATCGAACCGCTGATGATCGCGGCGACGTTTGTTGTACCGCCGCCGATGTCTACGACCGCAGCCGCTTTCTCATCAGCAAGTGGCACCCCCGCGCCGATTGCGGCAGCCTGTCCTTCCTCGATCATGTACACGCGACTAATGCGCGCTTCTTCAGCAGCGGCAAGCAAAGCGCGTTGCTCGACCTGTGTGACTTCCGAAAGCACGCTCATGATTGCGCGTCGACTGAAGTGAGAAATACCGCTGCGCGCCGACCTGACGAAGTGGTCCAACATCGTGCGTGTGCGTTCAAAATCGGCAACTACGCCGTCGACGAGCGGAGCGATAACTGTCACGTCGCGTGCTTCGCGGCCCTGCATCTTGTGCGCTTCGTTACCTACGGCGATGACTTCACCGGTGACTTTATTGACGGCAACGACAGACGGCTCATCGACGACTACGCCACGGCCACGAACAGCAATGATCGTGCTTGCCGAGCCCATGTCGATTGCCATCGAATCTGAGACAAGATTCTTGAGGGCGTTGAGGCCGAGGAGAGTTTTGGTTTTCCCTATGAACGACATAAAGTAATTGCCAATTTCCAATTGCCAATTGATTCTAAGTTGCCGATTGTCAAATTCTTCAATCGGCAATTAGCAATCGGCAATTGGCAATCTAAAAGGAGCCGCTAGCTCTTTGCCAATCAACCTCCCAGAGATTCACGGGTTGCTGGCGATTTTTCACCATAATCGCTTCGCGTGGCTGCAGTTTATAGCGACTGTGCGCTGCTTTCGCAGTCGCATCGCTAATCAGGATCTCGCCGCCACGTGCATTAGACTCCAATCGCGACGAAGTGTTCACAGTATCTCCGATCGCCGTGTATTCCGAGCGGCGGTCCGAGCCGATATAACCAACAACCACTTCGCCTGTATGTAACCCCATGCCGACGCCGATCTCCTGAAAACCTTCATCTCGCAACTCGCGATTGATCCCCAAAAGCCGGCGTTGCATCGCGACTGCGGCGTTCAGAGCGTTGGATGCGTCATCAGGCGTCGCGGTGGGCGCTCCAAAGAGGGCCATTAGACCATCACCGAGATATTTATCGAGTGTCCCACCGTGTGCAAATATGATGTCCGTCATGGCCGAAAAGTAACGATTCAGCAAACTGACGATCTTTTCCGGTGGCGCGTGTTCCGAGATGCGCGTGAAACCACGAATGTCAGCAAACAAGATCGTGATCGTTTGACTCACGCCGCCGAGCTTGAACGACTCGGGATTTTCGAGCATCTGCTTAACAACATACTCAGGTAAGAACCGGCTGTAGTTGGCCCGTGCAACTTCTTCGCGCGCGAGTCGTTCGTGTGCGCGCGCGTTCTCGACAGCGATCGCGGTCTGGGCCGCGACTGCGCTAATCAACTCGAGATCGTCAGGCTTGAACGCAGCAAACGGATCGAGACGATCAGCGTACAACGCGCCGTGAACACGCGTCTCCGCCACGAGCGGCGCACAGATCGTCGAACGCACTCCCTGCGAAACGATCGAATCCACACCCGCAAACTGTTCGTCTGAAGCCGCGTCTTGTGAAAGCAGCGCCACGCGCTCTTTCATCACTTTGCGCGTGATGGTCCGACCGATAGACAGCTTGCGTGCATGAGCCTCGAGCTTGTTGTCGCGGGCGCGCATCGCAATCGGCGTCAGGTTCGCATCTTCACTCCCATCCTCCGAGATTAGTGCAACGACACGATCTGCGGGCGTCGATCGGAAAATGATGTCGGTGGCCTTTTCAAAGATCGCGTTCAGATCGAAAACAGAGCCGAGCGTCTTGCTCATCTCGTATAGTGCACTAAGGATGTTAGCTTTGCGTTGCAGAGTTTCGAGAACTTTGTCACGCTGCGGTGAAGTTGTTACTTCGTCTTTGGACCGAAGCACCGTTGACATCACATCGTTTGCAGAAATCAGCAACTGCGTATGGCCCAGTGGCTTGTCGTCGTAGCGGACGTCAGTGGTCCGTTCCTCCACCGGTTGTTCAAAGCGCAATGTGCTTGCGCCGATAGTGACGCGATCACCGTTCTTGAGTTGATGATCGAACCGCGGCTCACCGTTAATGAAAACTTTGTTTGCACTCCGCCGGAGTTGGCCGTTGATGACGGCTCCGTCAACGATCGTGAAATTCCCGTTTTCTGACTGATTGATGTGAGCGTGATAGCGAGAGGCGCGCGGATCATCCAGGACCACCGTATTGTCGGGCGCACGACCAATCGTGCATGCGACGTTTGGCAGAAAACTAAACTGCCACTGCCGCCCGCTGGCGTCGGTGATCTTCAAATGAGCCATGGCGGGCGATCCTAACAGTAGAATTTAAGGCTGACAACAGTAGTATCCTCAGTCTATGATGCGCTTGGCTCACCACCATCAAAGAAGGAGCAACCTGTATGCGTTTCTCCGCTAGCTATCTGTGCACGGTCCTGCTCACACTGCTGAGTCTCCCAACTCTGCTGCTGGCTCAGTCTGCGACCACGCAAACCAGCAAGAGTCCGCGCGGTTCAGTCTCGGGCCGGGTAACGATCAAGGAAAAAGGCGTTGGGGGTGTGATGGTTGCCCTGCGAAAGACTGAAGGTCAGGTGCCTTTCGAGCCTTTCCCAAAAGCTACCACTGATCCTGACGGCTTTTACCGCATTACCAATGTAGCACCGGGAAATTATGAAGTCCTCCCAACCGTTCCGGCTTATGTACCGGCTGAGAGAAGAGAGGTGAGAAGCAAATCGGTACTTGTTGCTGAGGATGACGATATCGAAGGGATCAATTTCGCCCTGGTGCGTGGAGGCGTGATTACGGGTCGAATCACGGATGCTGACGGACGCCCGATCATTCAACAGCAGGTTAGCATCTACCAGGAAAATGCTTTAAACCAATTATCACAGCAGCAACAACCACAGCGTCAAGTTTTTCCAACGACAGTTGTTCAAACCGATGACCGCGGAATCTACCGAGTGTATGGACTAGAGGCGGGCCGCTATAAAATTTCCTCGGGCCGAAGCGATGAGATTTTTTCGACGTCGGTTAATACCATTCGCACGTCCTATAAACAGATTTTTTATCCGGATGTTAGTGAGCAGGAAAAGGCCAAGGTGATCGAAGTAACTGAAGGAAGCGAAGCCACAGACATCGATATCGTTCTTGGTCGTGCACTCCAGATGTTTGCGGCTACCGGACGGGTGATTGATGACAAGGGGCTGCCGGTGCCGAACTTCCGGTTTGCCGTTCAACGATACATTGGTCAACGCCCGGAGTTTGTTAACTCGCTTACGGTATCCAATGTTCAAGGTGACTTCTTTATCGACGGATTGATTCCGGGCAAATATGGAATCAACGTCTTTCCAACTCCAAATCAAAACACCGAATTTCGTGCCGAGACATTGAACTTCGAAGTCATCGATCAGGACGTGAGTGGAGTTGTGATTAAACTGGTAAAGGCCTCCAGTGTGAGCGGACTGGTGGTAGTTGAGACCGAGGACAAAGCCGTACTCGCAAAACTGGGCGAATTGCTGTTGCGGGGCTACATCGTGGCCCCGGGCGGAGGCGTGGTTTCATCGTCTTCGTCATCGCCAGTCGGGCCGGACGGAAGCTTTCGCATGGCCGGTTTAGGGACGGGTCATCTGAACTTCAATATCGGAACTGCAACTCGCCCACTGCCCCCAAAGGGATTAACCATAACTCGAGTGGAGCGGGATGGCGTTCCCGCCGTACGCGGGCTCGAAATCAAAGATGGAGAACAAGTGACTGGCGTTCGCGTGATCCTGTCGTATGGCAGCGGGGTTATTCGCGGGGTCGTCACAATTGATGGTAACCCGTTGCCTCCGGGAACAAGAGCCACAGTACGACTGACAAAACCAGGCGAAGTAAATCCGAATTTTAATCTTCGCCCGCCGGTTGTTGATGAGCGAGGTCGTTTCCTGATGGAAGGCATACCCGCTGGCACCTACGAGTTGTTAACGATTGTGACGCCATCCAAATCTTCGAATCGAGTGGTCACGCGGGTCGTTACGATCCAGGAAGGTTCGACCACAGACATAACGATTGCAATCGAGCTGTCTGAACTCCTGGCTCCTCCTCCACCTGTGAGGCCTTGAGTTGCAATGATCCCTAATCGATTGATTTTCGCTGCGCTGGTGTTAGCTCTGTGCGTTATCGCGCAGGCGCAAGTGCCAACCAATAAACTCAAGACAACGGAACAGCCGACCACAGGAACCATCGACGGCAAAGTCGTGAATGAGAGTGGCCAGCCCATGGCTGGCGCCATGGTGTTTGCGCGGACGGTTAACGCTGGATTCAACCGTATCACCATTACCGATCTGGATGGAAATTTTCGAATCAATGGTCTCGAAACGGGTCTTTATGTAGTGGGTGCCAACGCACCAGCATATACGAGTGCTCCAGGCGATCCGGATGCTCAGAACTACTACCGTCTCGGCGATTCAGCGCGTGTGGAGATAGTCCGAGGAGGAGCAATAACCGGAACGGTGACCAATTCGATCGGTGAACCCGTGATTGCAGTTCGAGTGCGGGCGATGTTGATTCGCGATGTAAAAGGACAGACTCCCAGAACGCCGACGATTGCAGCTTTTGAGCAACCGACAGACGATCGCGGTATCTACAGAATCTACGGACTTCCTCCGGGTACTTATCTGGTCAGTGCGGGAGGAGCAAGTTACGTTTTTAATAACAACCCATTTGAGTCAGACATACCGACGTTTGCACCGTCGTCAACACGCGATAATGCCGCCGAAATAATGGTAAGAAGCGGGGAAGAGGTTGCCGCCGATATTCGTTATCGCGGTGAACCCGGTCACAGCATCAGCGGAACGGTAAAAATCGTGGGCACGAACAGCGCGACGTTATTTCTCACACGCCCGGGAAGCAACATCCCGGTTGCAACTTCGATCCAGATACCCGGGATGCGAGGTTTTATTTTAAGCGGACTGGGCGATGGCGATTACGATCTGGTAGCGCAGGAATCGATCGCGAATCCAGGAGCGACCCTGGTTACTCTTGCCCTTTCGGAACCGAAGAGAATCACCGTCAAAGGCGCTGACGTTACGGGAATCGAAGTGGTAACCAAGCGGTTAGGTTCGATAAGTGGGAAGATACTGCTCGAACCCACGAAAGCTCCCGAGTGCGAGGGGAAGCGACCGCCCGTGCTGGCGGAGACGCTGGTTCGTTTTCGACGTCCTGACAAAGAATCCGACAAGGACCCGCTGGCAATGCGACTGCTTTCTGGTTCAGCTTCGCCAGATACGGCTGGCGCATTTAGTCTGCGCAACCTGTTGCCAGGCAAATACCAATTCGAACCACGGTTTTATGCGCGTTACTGGTATCTGCAGTCGATCACCATGCAGAGCGCCGGTCCAAAGCCGACACGAATTGATGCGGCGGCAAACTGGACCACCTTGAAATCAGGCGAGCAACTATCAAATCTCACGATCACGCTGGCCGAAGGCGCGGCATCGATTCGTGGAACAGTGCCGCCATCGACGGACTCAACGCTTCCACCAGCGGTGATTGTTTACCTGATTCCAAATGATCGCGACAAAGTTGAAGACGTCTTAAGGTTTTTTGTGACCGATGTCGCTTCCGATGGCACCTTCACCTTCAATAGCGTACCGCCGGGAAAATACCTCGTTCTCACACAAACAGCCGTTGACCCTCAAATCGCAAACACAGCGAAGCTTCGCCAGCCTGATGCTGTAGCCGCACGAACTAAACTTCGTCGTACGGCGGAAACAAAGAAGTCTGAGATCGAACTAAAGCCCTGCCAGAACCTCGCGGACTATCAGCTAAAACCATAGGTCAAATAAGTCCTATAACCCCTATTTCGAAGAGCAGCGGAAACCTTGACCAGCCGCAAGATAGCTTGCTAGACTCCAATTACTTACCAAATAGGGCTTCGACGCAAACTGCGTCCTCGGAAATTCCCCAAAGACCCGCGCGTGCGGCGCAGTCTGATATTTTCAAATTCGATGGAGGTGCATGGTGGGCTTCAAAGTCGGCCAGAAAGTCGTTTACCCGAATCATGGAATCGGGACCATCGAGCAAATAGAACAGAAGCAAATAGGCGCTCAGCTCCTTCCCTTCTATACGCTTCGTCTTGCTGCTAATAACTCCGTGGTCTTGGTTCCGGTCTCAAATGCTTTAGAAGTTGGCCTGCGCTCCCCAATCTCGTCGGGTGAGTGTGACATGCTTTTCAAGGCGCTAGCTGATGATTTTTCCTCCCCCGCTAATGATTGGAAGGATCGCTTCAAGGAATTCTCAGAAAAAATGCGCACCGGCGATATTTTTGAGGTAGCCGATGTGCTCAAGCACTTAACTTATCTGAGCAATCTAAAACCCCTTTCTTTCCGCGAACAACGAATGCTCGAAAGAGCTCGTTATCTCGTAATTTCGGAATTGGCTGCAGTGTGTCGCCAGCCTGAGTGCAATATCGAACCTCGCGTCGACCAGGCGCTCGCTCGTGCCCACTCGAAGCATGACCGGCGTCCAGTTCGCGCCCGTGCCGCCGGTGCGTCAATAGGACACTAATCACGGATTTTTACTGGTTCAGTACGGATCTGCGCCGATCTGTATTTTCCGTGGAGATCTGTGTCCGCCCCTCCTCCGTGCTATGATTTCGACCCCACATGAGTTCCGCCACCGCGATTACCATAAAACTGCTTGCGGTTCTGTTACTGGTCGCAGCTAACGGCTTTTTCGTCGCTGCGGAGTTTGCGCTGGTCGGCGTGCGCGCGTCACGGATTGAGACTGTTGCCAATCAGGGAAGTCGCGCGGCCAAGCGATTGATGCAGCAATTGCAGAACCTCAATGCATATTTGTCTGCCTGCCAATTGGGAATCACTCTCGCTTCACTCGGACTCGGCTGGATTGGTGAACCGGCAATAGCGCGTCTGCTGGAAGGACCGCTCGCCGGTTGGTCGGAGGCCTGGCGACACGGTATCGCTATCTTTGTTGCCTTCGTGATCATCACTTCACTACACATCGTTCTCGGAGAGCAGGCGCCGAAGTTGATAGGTCTTGCGCGCGCAGAAAAAGTCGCACTGGCTGTGGCGCTGCCGATGCAACTCTTCTATCGCATCTTCAGCCTGCCGATTCGTGCACTCGACTGGGCCAGTGCGCGCACTGTTCGACTCGTTGGAATCAATGCGACGGGTGAACATGGGTCAACTTACACGGAAGAAGAGTTGCGCCGGCTTATTGATATTTCGCGCGAGAGTGGTCACCTGCGTGCTGAAGAGCGGCGTTTGATACATCGCGTATTTGAGTTTTCTGACACGCTCGTGCGCGAAGCGATGGTGCCGCGCACTGAAATGGCCGCCATTCCCAACACGTGCAATCTCAAAGAGATCACAAAAGCATTTGACCAGCATCGTTATTCGCGTTTGCCTGTTTATCGCGAGTCGTTCGACGACGTTTGTGGATTCATTCACAGTAAAGACGTGATGCCATATCTGCTTCATCCCGAGAAATTCAAACTCGAGGATGTGCTGCAACCGCCGCTTTACGTTGTCGATACTGCGCGGCTGGAACACGTGCTGCGCCAGATGCAAAAGGCGAAGATGCATTTTGGATTCGTGGTCGATGAACACGGCGGACTCGAAGGCATCATCACGCTCGAAGACTTGCTCGAGGAGATCGTTGGTGAGATTTCTGACGAGCACGACGAGGAAGTGAACGAGCAGATCACGCGGGTTGACGAGAAGACGTTTCAATTGGCTGGCGGACTTGCCGTGCGCGATTTAAACCGGCGGCTGAAACTCACTGTACCCGAGTCAGAGTCGTACACGACGATC
>DATEIS010000006.1:0-17030 GCA_035278765.1 Pyrinomonadaceae bacterium
CGCCGCAAAACTAACCAGCACGATCATCGAAAAGCGGCGGTTTGCGAGTGAATTCGCGATCACCTGATCTAAAGTCTGGACACGAGAGATAACGGTTTGATTGTTGTGTGTTTGCACAACACTGCGCACGGAAGCAAAGTATGGAGACACTTCAGGCCCGTTGTTCTCACCTTTGAATCGGACAACTACGCCAACCCCGCCGACTGCACGCGTCATTTCGGCATCCTGTAAGGCACGGAAAGGAAGATAGAGCTGCGCCTTTAAACTCTGCGTGTCATCGCGATCCAATCCCCACTGCTTCACGTGTCCGACAACGCCCACGATCTGTAGTGCAAAGTTGTCACCCAGAAAAATCCGTTGACCAATAGGATCTGTGTCTTTGAAGTATTTGTTCGCTAACGCTTCATCAATAACCGCAACGGCAACAGCGCGCTCATTGTCATCCGGCGTAAAAAAGCGGCCGCGTCGCAGCGGTATGTTTAAGGCATTGAGGTAATCAGGTTCGACTCGATAGATTAGCGCCCCATTCATCTGGTCTCCGCTTGGAGGCTTTGGCCGGCCTTCGATCCAGAATAAGACATCGTTCTGAGAGATCATTGGTAAAGCATCAGTCGAGAACGATACGGATTCAACGCCCGGTGTACTTTTTATCCTTTGGTTTAAATCGCGCAGAGTCGCTCTAATTTCCTCACCACTTGCACTGCGCAGCGATGGCGGTAGCGTGAGTTCGAATGCCGCAACATTATCTGGCCGAAAACCAGGATCGACATTCCACAGCGCATTCAGACTGCGAATCATCAATCCCGCACCGATTAGAAGCACGAGGGCGAGTGCCATCTCTACTGCAACAAAAACGCCCTGCGCGCGCGCACGACCTGCGCTCGCACCACGGCCACCTTCTTTCAATGTTTCGTCGAAGTGGCTTTGCGAAGTTTTCAGAGCCGGAAATATGCCGGCCAGTAAGCCAGTCAATATCGAAACGGCAAGAGTAAACAGAATCACTCGACCATCGGCGGAAATCTCTTCAGCGCGCGGCAGTGCTGTGGGTAAAGCTCGTAGCGCGAGACTGGTGCCCCACGCAGCAATGACAAGCCCGAACGCACCTCCGGCGAGCGCGAGTACTGAACTTTCAATTAACGACTGGCGCAGCAATCGCCAGCGACCCGCTCCAAGAGCGGTTCGAATTGCGTATTCTCGAGATCTGGTTGTCGCTCGCGCTAACAGCAGATTACTGACATTCACACATGCGATCAGCAGTACGAAACCAACTGCAGCAAGCAACGTCCAAAGAGTTGATTCGATGTTACCCACTAACCGGTCTCTGAGTCGCAAAACCTTTGCGCCGTTTCCCTTGTTAGTCTCTGGATAAGCGACGGCCAACGCCTGCATGATCCGGTCAAGGTCGGATTGTGCCTGCGCAACCGTTACACCAGGTTTCATACGACCAATACCGTGTATCCCCAACGCAGCGGACCGCCTCTTCATAGACGGGCTGTTCCACTGTGCAATCGGGACATAGACGTCTACGCCAGGTGTCAGGTTAAAACTCTGAGGAATGACACCAACGATCTGGTAACTCTTATCGTCGAGCGTGAGGTTCTTCTCCAGAACATCCGCAGACGAACCTAACTTCTCACTCCAAAGACGGCTGCTAACCAGTACGACCGGTTGAGCGGAACTGCTATCGTCAGCGGCAGCAAACGTTCGTCCCAGTTGCGGCGTCACACCCAGGACCTTGAAGTAGTCTGCTGAGATCAACCGCGCGTTGACGCGCTGAGCTTCACCCATTCCGACCAGACTGTAGCTGTGAGAACGTGAGATCGCGATAGCCGAGAGAGTTTGATTGTCTCGCTGAAGATCCAGAAAATTTGGATACGGGATCGCGCCAGTCTCAAAGTTCGGCTTGCTCTGGTGAATGGTGATGAGCTGTTCCGCGTCGGGAAAAGGCAACGGTTTCAACAACACGGCGTTGACGATGGAGAACAAGGCCGCGTTAGCACCAATGCCAAGCGCAAGCGTCAACACCACTACAATCGTGAATCCAGAGTTCTTATGCAACTGCCTCAGGGCGTACCGCAGGTCATGTAACATAAAACGCTCCCATGAAACCGACAGCTTTAAAGATTAAGATGTCGAAGTTTTCAACAAGTATACTTCTGGAGTTCTGGTAGACAAACAAAAAGGACGCATCCAGCATCCGGGATTTCGCTTTCGAGAATCTAACACTCGGCGTTTCAGTAATCTGTCCGAAAATCTAAACGGGGTAATGAAATTTCATGCGAAGAACCTCCCGTGTCTATTGTGTGACTTTCGCAGGTCTCTTGTTTGGTTTGTTGGCTTCTCAACTCGAAGCATCGCCGCTCTGGGGAAACCTGCAGGCGGGTCCTTATCGTGTTGGCTACAAGACGATCCTAACTTACGATCTCTCAAGACCGTCGATTAGCCGGGATTCTTCGGGTAAAGAAATTCGCGCCACACATCTGGGCCGGCAAATGCAAATTGGAGTCTGGTATCCCACCACCAACACATCTCGATCATTCATGCCGTTTGAGGAGTACGTTTATCTCCTGGCCCAAGAGCTGGATTTTTCTCCGCTCACTAAGAATCAGCGGCAGCAAGCAATTGCGTCATTTACGAAAGAACCTCTTTCGCGAGGTGTAACTCCAGAGCAACTGCAGAGGTTACTGAAAACTAAAACGGCTGCTGTCAAGAATGCGTCGCCTACTCGCCGTTTTCCATTAGTCGTGTACGCACACGTTGCACCCTCCGGGAACAACATCATGTGTGAATACCTTGCGAGTCACGGATTTGTAGTGGCGACTATTCCGTGGAAAGGAACTTTCGAATACAACCTTGACGTAGGTTTGACCGGTGTTGAGACCCAAATAAAAGATATTGAGTTTGCCATCGGCTTGCTTAGAAAAGACGGAAATGTTGACGGAAGTAAAATCGCGACGATCGGAATGAGTTTTGGAGCTATCAGTACATTGGGTTTGCAGTCTCGTAATTCAGATGTGGACGCAGTGATCAGTCTTGATGGAGGTATTGGATCAGCATTTGGAGCTGCGGTCGTACAACGGACTCCCTATTACAGTCTATCGAGGATCTCTACGCCGCTATTGCATCTTTACGGTTCCAAGGTTGCGGGCACTGATCTGACATTCCTTGAGACACTGAAGTATTCCCGCCGTCACTTCATCGCCTTTCCCGGTATGCGTCACGCGGATTTCACGAATCAGGGAATGCTGGAGCATTTCATACCCGGCACGAAGAACACACCTTCAGGAGATTCGAAACAGGGATTCGAATGGACTTGCCGCTATGCGCTTCACTTCCTAAACGCATATTTGAAGCACGATACTTCCAGTGTTTCTTTTCTTGAAAATGCTCCTGATCTTAATGGAGTACCGAATGGAATTTTGACGGCAGAAACAAAAAGAAGCTTGCCACTGCCACCAACCTCTCAAGAGTTGCAGTCGATGATCGAAAAGACGGGGATCGGAAGCGTCGTCGCACTTTATGCGCAGTTAAAGAAGGAGGATGCTCAACCTTTTTCCCAACAAACGCTGAGCGACGTCGTGAGGTGGCTCGTAGAAAAGAATGAGCTGCAGTCCGCTAAGGAGATCGTCGATCTGCGACTCGATAGTTATCCAGCATCTGCATGGTCCAATTATGCTGCGGCGGAGATCTACCGCCGGTTAGGCGGAAGTGAACGGGCCGGGCAATTGTATCAAGAGGCGTTGAGGTTGCTGCCCGGCGACTTTGATCCTGAAATTGACTTCAGTAGACGACGCGGAATCTACGAAGGCTCCCGCCGCAACCTCGAGGCGTTACGCTCACAATAACTAACCTTAAATTCGGCAATAACATTTGGCTCACCTGTCTTAGCTCCGGAGGAGCACAATGTTTCCGTTAGGAGCGACATGTAGTGGGCGCGGACATTGCGCTCCTCTGGAGCGCCAATTTCTAAGGTGATGAAGAGCTATAAATATGCTGCTCCTCCGGAGCAAAGACATCAGAGCCAAATATGTTACTGCCTTAAACTCCAGTCACACATTTCTGCTTCAGATTGAAGCATCTCCCGCGATCTGTGCTTCACAATGAATCACAATTCCTCCGATCAAAACTGTATTCGCACCTCGAAGGATTTCTTTACCGTTTGGGGCCTTGCCTCAAATGTCGGGGTAACCGGCTATCAAGTTTTTCGAGATGGCGGAGTGACAGCGATCGGCACAAGTACTGGTACGACTTTTAGCGATACCGGACTCGAGGCTGATTCAACTCACAGTTATGCAGTGGCAGCAGTCGACGCCGCCGGCAATCGCCCTGTGTTGTCGAACACGGCTTCCGCTACAACTCTGGTTGCGCCACCTCTTGACGTGACACCGCCGACTACGCCGGCAAATCTAACGGCAACAGTGAATGGGACCACGATGAATCTTTCGTGGAGCGCTTCAACTGATGATGTTAGCGTTACTGGTTATCGAGTCTTTCGCGATGGAAACGCCACCCCGATCAGCACAGTCAACGGGACGACGTTTTCTGATACAGGTCAGTCGGGAACGCATAGTTATGCAGTGGCGGCCATCGATGGAGCGGGTAATCAATCGGGTCTGTCTAATAGTGTTACCGCTACCGTTCCTGTCCAGACGCAGGTCGTTCTAACGAACCTTACGCTGAATCCAACGAGGGTAACAGCGCCAGCTACTTCGATCGGTACCGTCACCTTGAGTGGTCCAGCGCCCGTGGGCGGAGTGGCTGTAACGTTGCGCAGCAGTGAGACGAGAAAGGCTACCGTTCCGGCAAGCCTGACGGTGCCTGAAGGCGCAACATCGGCGACCTTTATTATCCAGACTCTTACCGGTGACTTAGGTGGAGGTGAGAATCGGGTCACGATTAGTGCCACACTCGGGGTTATCAGGAGTGCAACGCTGATTATTATTCGACCCTAAGACCTACTTTGCTTTGTCGGAAGAGCGAAAGGCCACCTCAAAACAGGCCTTTCGCTCTTGGGTAGGTGGTAATAGTGTTGCTCAAACATTGCTTGGGTCCCGGAGGGACCAAATGTTTATAGCCACGCCCCCCTAAAGTTAATTACGGCTCCAGCGGAGCCGAATGTTGCTACTGGGGCGGACACATCGCGCTCCGCTGGAGCGCGGTCCTGGGGCGGGTGATGGCTATAAACATCTGGCCGCGCCGCGGCCAATACACAATTACACCACTACCTGCTCTTGCGTTTTTATTGACGGCGTCAAAGGTGACTCCTATGATGACGCCATGTTTCGATGCACTTTCCTCATCCTATTGTGTTCTGCGTCGATGCTTGCGTTTGCATCGTCGTGTGCTGCGCAAACAACACCTACCGACCAGGCCAGTCTTACAAAAATTCTTGGCTTCGAGAATGAGAAGAGTGGCGACAAACCAGTTGGCTGGTTTGCCAATCCACCCGGCACGGTTTTCAACGACGACAAGATCATCCACAGCGGCAAGTGGTCGGTGCGCATCGACCGCAACGCCCAAAGCCCCGGCGAGTTTTCGGTAATTGGCAGGGCAATCTCCTGGGAATTCTCTGGCAAAAGCATCGAGATACGCGGCTTCTTGCGAACTGAGAATGTCACAGGTTACGCCGGACTATGGATGCGCCAGGACAAAGAGAGGGAGATGCTCTCGCTTGAGAACATGGAGAGCCAGCAGCTTAAAGGAACGCACGACTGGGCCGAGTACAAGATCACATTACCGATTCACGCAGATACGCGATCCCTCGTTTTCGGATTCCTGATGGCCGGGACCGGCAAAGCGTGGGCGGACGACTTACAAATTCTCGTCGATGGCAAGCCCCTTTGGGACATAACAAAAACGCCGGCACCAACGACAGCTCTCGATCGCGATCACGAATACGACAACGGATCACGCATCACGCTCTCCGAACTCTCCAGCGTTCAAATTCAAAACCTCGCGACAGCCGGCAAGGTGTGGGGATTTCTGAAGTATCACCATCCGTTGATCACTGCAGGCGAGCGCCATTGGGATTACGACTTATTGCGAGTGCTGCCTGCGATCCTTGCTGCACCCGATCGCGCCACCGCCAACGCCGCTCTTGTCAAATGGATTGCAGAACTTGGACCAGTAAAACCTTGTGCCTGCGTAAAACTCGCCGAGAACGAGATCCATCTCCGGCCCAGACTCGCGTGGCTGGCTGACAATAAACTGCTCGGTACTGAGTTGAGCGCGAGCCTGCAATCGATTCACGCCAACCGTCCTGTGAGAACGAAGCAATTCTTTGTCTCCCTGATGCCGGGCGTTGGGAACCCATCGTTCGACCACGAACTGAATTACCAGAGTCTCAAGTTGCCGGATACCGGATTCCAAATTCTGGCCTTTTACCGGTTCTGGAACATCATCGAGTATTGGTTCCCTTATCGCGACGTCGTGCCCGAGGACTGGGACAAAGTATTGATTGACTTACTCCCGAAAGTAGCTTTGGCCAAAAACCCGGAAGCTTATCAACTTGCAATGATGGAGTTGATAGCAAGAGTCCACGACACGCATGCAAATCTATGGAGTTCGCTGAAAGTCCGGCCACCTGCCGGCTCTTGCCAGCTTCCCGTGAACGTCCGTTTCATAGAAGGCCATCCTGTGATTTCGGGTTACGCTGGGCCAGTTGGTGAAACCAGCGGAATGAAACTAGGCGACGTGATCACAGAGCTCGATGGCGTGGCAGTGGCGAAGCTGATAGACGGTTGGAAGCCCTACTACGCTGCGTCCAACGAGCCGACACGGCTGCGTGATATTGCTTTCCAAATGACACGCGGAGAGTGTGGCAAGACCACGGTTGCCATCCGGCGAGATAATGCCGCGATGCAGATCAACGCGGAACGTGTGCCTACGAAGGACCTCACCGGCATTGTATTCAGGCATGACCTTGCGGGTGAGACTTTCCGACTGTTGTCGAAAGATGTGGCCTATCTGAAGCTCTCTACAGTGAAGGCGGACCAGGCTGCGAAGTACATCGAATCGGCGGCGGGGACGAAAGGTTTGATTGTTGACATTCGCAATTATCCATCAGAGTTTATGGTCTTTGCTCTGGGGTCACTCCTGGTTGATCAAAAAACCGACTTTGCCCGGTTCACTCAGGGAGATATTTCGAATCCGGGCGCCTTTCATTGGGGGCCGCCACTCTCTCTGGAGTCAAAGCAGCCTAATTATCCAGGCAAGGTAGTGATTCTGGTGGACGAACTTTCCCAAAGTCAGGCGGAATACACGACGATGGCGTTCCGTTCCTCGCCACGAGCTACGGTTATCGGCAGCACGACCGCAGGCGCCGATGGCAACATCTCGCCGATTCCCTTGCCGGGCGGCTTCCGCTCACTGATTAGCGGAATCGGAGTTTTCTATCCTGATAAGAAACCGACCCAGCGCGTGGGGATAATTCCCGACCGCGAAGTAAAGCCTACTCTCAACGGCATCCGTGCCGGGCGCGATGAAGTGCTCGAGGCTGCCATTCGCGAGATTGTAGGAAAGGACGTTCCGGCTGCGCAGATCGAAAAAATGATTAAGCCATGATCTATGCTGGTGCAGCGATCATTACGACAGTTATGTCGTCAGACTCCGGCTGTCCCGCAGTAAATTTATCGACGTCATTCAAGAGACTTTGCACACTGGCGGTCTGGTCACTCACATGTTCAAGAATGCGAGCTGGTCCATATTCTTCACGCGACGGATTGATAGCTTCCGTTACACCATCGGAATAAAGAAAAACGCGACTGCCGGCATGCATCTCGATCTCGTGCTCGGAAAATTCGCATTCCATGATGCCGAGAGGAAGACCGGCTTCTGCCTCCAGGAAGCGAGCTCCCGACGAATCAACAAAGATCGGAGGAAGATGACCAGCGTTGGCGAACGTCAGGGTTCGTGTTGCCGGATCCAATACTGCATAGACCATCGTCACGAATTTGCTGGCGGGAAAGTCCTCGACCAGGAACTTGTTAAGTTGAAATAGGATCTCTTTTGGAGAAAGTCCGCGGGCGGCGTGAAGTCTTAAAGCACTGCGAGTCGACGACATGAGAAAGGCTGCGCCCATTCCCTTACCCGAAACGTCGGCCAGCACCACCGCCAGTTGACCGTTAGCCAAAGGAATGTAGTCATACCAATCGCCACCAACTTCACGGCACGGCAAACAAACACCCGTCACATCAAAGCCGCGAGCTTGCGGCGCGCTTCTTGGAAATAAGCCCGATTGAATGTCATGAGCTTCTTCCAACTCCTTTGCCATCCGCTCCTTCTCGAGTCGCTCGCGCTGAAACATCCGCGCGTTTGCAATTGCCGTTGAGACATGGCCTGCCAGGGCCTCGAGCAGCCGGATGCGTTCCGGTGAAAACGCTTCTACCTCAGCATGTTCGACGTTGAATATGCCGATTAATTCGCCGCGAATGGTCAGTGGAATATCGACTTCGGAGAGCGTCTCTTGTTCACCGGCGACGTAGAAGGGAACCTTTCTGACGTCAGGTGCATAGAAAGTCTGGCCGGTTGCGGCCGCATGCGCGCCAATGCCTAATCCCTCTCCAATCTTGAAGCGTGTGCCTTTCAAACAAAGTTCACCGGTCCAGCCTGCCGCTATGACCAGTTCATCAGTTTGATCTTCTTTCAGGAGGATTGCGAGACGCTTGTATCCAAAGGTGTTGGCAACGTCAATGACGATCTGATCGAGCAGTGTTTCCAGATCGAGAATCGAGCTTATCTTCTGCGCTACACGCTGAAGCAAAAACAATTCTTCAATTCGCAGAACGTGGTCCAGATCATCGAAAGCCTTTGGGGCGCTGAAGGGGTGAATCATGGTTGCAGTTTTGCAGTTCGGCTTTGCCTTAAAAGTAGGACTCGTACTTGGATCGGGTCAGTACAGGGAGCGGTAGCGACCTGGTCAAAACCATGGCGGTCAAATTTGTTAGGAAATATCGCATTCTGATCACTGACCAAGTCGCTACCGCTCCCTGTACTGACCCGATCCAAGTACGATTCCCGACTTTAGGCAAGCTGTGCAGTTCCAACTTGGATCTGTTACCCGTTTGCTGCGGACTCGGCTTGTTGCAAACCGGCCAGGATTTCATCCAGCCGTTCGAATCCCTGCTTTATACCGCGTTCCATATTGGACCGCAGCATGCCATCACGATCCGCGACGGACTGAAAGAGAGACTGACTAATAAAACGCGTCCGGCCGCCGGGCAAGTCTTCAAACTTTGCGGTCTGTAGAGCGACGTGACCTCGTTCCGGCAATCCTTCATACTCAAAAGTACCGATGATCCGCTCTGGCGCCACGACTTCATGATTGACCCCGCGAAAGAAATGCCTATTGCCGTTTTGGTCCTCGTGAATGTAGCGGTACGAACCCCCGTCTTGCGATTCATACTTCTCAATCGTCATCTTTCGACCATGAGGACCGAGCCACTTAGTTACGAGCTCGGGATCCGTAAACGCCTTGAACACCAGCTCACGCGGCGCATCAAACTCTCGGGTGATGAAGTAATCATGTCTCCCGGGTTCCGCGGTGATCGTAGTTTCCTTTGCCATCTTCCCTCCTCGCGATTCGGAATAGATTAATCTCCCATATCCGGCACGATCAACTCCAGCATTCAAGCTAAAGTTTCATTGACTGGAAACTTCAACAGATATATGCTTCGCACCCGTTAAGCGACGTCCTGGTTTAGCCTTCTTACGTGTTCGACCTCATAAAGTGTGAACATGTCCGAAGATAATCTTACACCTTACTTGTTAATGATCATCCGTTAAGGTCACTCTCGCTCGGAGGTTCCTTATGCTCACCATTAAAGAAGGACTGCAAATAGCTCAAGAGTCTGCCCGAAGGGTTCAAAAAACGCCCGTCCCGGAAGTAAATGTTCAAAACGTCACTCTGGAAAACTATGGCTTAGATAGCCCGTCCGACTTCGAACTATTGCGGCTGCACATCGACAGCCTCGTACGGCAAAGAGCCCACATTATTGATGCGTCAAATTTAATGCTTGTGAATCGGAGTTCAAGGATAGCTGACCTGGCCCAGCTTATCTGCCGTTTCTCTTTGCCCGGAGATGAAGGGTTTGAAGAGCCTTTGGATCCACCGACACCGGGAGGAGATGAAGGTTTCGATGAGCCTTAAGTTTGACGCTTGATAGCAACTTAAAGAAGGCAACTTATCTCCGACGCGAAGGGGGTTAACGGTGACGAGTATCCTGTCGGCCATTTCGGGCCAGTTCAGTAAGTCCCTCATCCTTGGGACATTCATGCCGGTCGTGTTCTTTGTGACTCTGAATCTGTTTTTTCTGCTGCCTTACGTGCCGGCAGATCCGAAAGTGTTCCAGCAAATCAGCGAAGTAGACACACGGGCGGTTTTGGTCGTTACGTTCGTCACCATAGTGTTAACAGGTTTGCTCTACAACCTGAATACGCCCATTGTGCGCATGTATGAAGGCTACACCTGGCAATACTCTTTCATTGGCCGGTGGCGTACAGCTCGTTACGAAGCAGAGCTAAAACCGAAACTCGAATTGAGAGCCCAGGCGCAAGACTTGCAGATGGGGATGGCGAGACAGAACAAGAAAGCGTCGCCGGAAGTTCAGAAAACAATTGGAGAGCAGTCACGTTCCTTAAACGCTATTCGTAATCAGTTGGGTATAACTGTAAATCATGAGTTCCCGCCACTCAACTTAGTCTTACCTACCAAACTCGGGAACGTGATTCGTAGTTTCGAAAGCTATCCCATTCACCAATTCAACATGGCTGGAGTCACGATGTATCCGCGTTTGATTGCGGTCGTGGACAAGGAATATGCGCAGCAGATTGATAATGCCAAAAGTTCTCTTGATTTCATGATTAACTGCTCGTTGCTGAGTGCTGTGTTGGCGGTAAGCTTGCTGGTAGCTGGTCTTGTATATCCGATTCCGTTGTCGACACCAGGGTTTGCGATTCCATGGTCCATAAAGATTGCTTTCTTTTTCTTCCTATCCTGGGCTTTCTATGTTTCTTCTCTTGGACGTGCGAGGGAGTGGGGTGATTTGGTTAAGGGAGCATTTGATCTTTACCGGTGGAAGCTATTGAAGCAACTTGGCTTTGAACGCACGCCGCAAAGCATGGAAGAAGAGCGAATCTTGTGGGGTGAGATTTCGGCGCAAGTAATTTATGGAGACCGTCGCAACGCCCGGCTCCTGGAGTACGCAACTCCGACTACCTTTGCGCGCGGAGAGCCAAGAGTTGCCGAGTTGACCGTCTCTCGAGGATTCAACTTTAGCAGCATCAAGAACCTCTTTTATGTAACTGTTCTGGTCAAGAATACTGATCCACAAGAACGAAAAGTAGAGCACGTAATTCTGACAGACAGGCTACCAGCCGGGTCGGAGTACCTATGGGGATCAGCCCAAATCAGTCGCGGTTCGGGCCGGACGGCGTCTTCTCCACTGGAAGAGTTATCGCCACCTGGTGAAGAGTGCTCATCCCCGGTCGCAGAATACTCTGTCTCTTCTGAACTAGTTCACGAGCAGCCGATCAAGATCACCGGTTCGAATCCATTCCGCTTTGAAATTGGCGACCTGGATTACGAAGAGGAAGTTGTTGTTAGTTATCAGGTGCTCTTGGATATTGGGAAGAGTTGACACTTGTCGCAATGAAAGGAACTTCCTATGACCGAGGATGATGATCGAGATTCTGCCCGCGAGAACGCAGGCAACAAGCTGGTTTACCTGCTTATCGGAGGTAGCATTGGCGCGATTCTGGCACTGTTATTTGCACCCAAGTCGGGACAGGAACTCCGCGGCGACATAGCGGATGCCACGAGAAAAGGAATCGATCGTTCGCGGGAAGCCGCTGCCGGATCTTCTGCAAGGGCCGGTGATTATTACGAAAGCACACGGGATCGTCCTCGCCGTCAGGCCGAAGAGGTTGCAGCCGGTCTGCCTGGCGATGAGGGCTTTCCCGAACCATAGGAACAAGGACCAGTCACACTTGAGATGATTCAAATGGCAGCTGATAGTACCCACAAACTTAGCGACGCCGAAGCCAGGATATTGGTTGGTTCTTTGAAAGGCATTACGCGCAGAGAAATCAAGAAATTGCATAAGGCCAAAATCCTGACTCTCAAAGATCTATGGAAGAAGATGGGTTCTGGTAAGGAGCCAGCTAAAGTTTCCGGTCTAGCTGCTGACACCAAAATCTCAGCAGATCGATTGATCGAACTATTACCCCCCAACTTAGTGGATGTACTTTGCAGGGAGCTGTTGTTTCGTGCAACTGACTTGGACCTTAACGTTCCTGCGACTACGTTGTTGAAAAGTAAGCCTCGAGAGTCGCCAACTGTTCCTCGGAAAGTTCGGTTGGTCGCTAAAAAGGCTCCCCCATGGTTCAGAAGACATTTGCTTGATCTGATTCTGCTTTTCGGTGTTTTCGGTCTTGCAATCTTGCTTGTTTCTGCCCTGGGAGGTTTCGATCGTTATTCATCTCGCTTTGGACTCAACGAGAATGTGGTCATTGCGACCCGTGACCTGAAAACCGGGGATGTTTTAGACGGTAAGAAGGATCTATCTACAGCGCATTCGCAGCTTAGAGAAGACTATTTCAAGTCCACCGCAGACGTGGAAGGGCTAGTCGTTAGCCGAGATGTATCAAAGCAGAAGCCACTGCGCTTCAAAGACCTCTTGCGGTTTCAATTGGTAGCGACAAGGGATATCTTGCCAGGCGAAAAAATTACTAGCGATACAGTCAAGCTTGCCTGGTCCAACTATGATCCCAGGGCATTAATCAAATCCGAAGAGGTCTTCCAATACAAGAGCCGTTACGCAATTCGTAAGGACAGTGTCATACGTCCAGATATGCTCACGCCATAAACACAATCAGTGTTGGCGAGAAATTCTTTGATGTTGAGATCGTCTGAAATCATGGCGACGATCTTAGCCGGAGTCGCGCCTGACCACATTCATTCATGCTTCTCAACGTTTCAATCTTCGATTAGAATGGCGGTGCTCGCGGGTGGACTCGAACCAGCGACCTTCGGCTTCGTTAAGGTGGCGTTCTATCCAGTCTGAGCTACGCGAGCCTAATACCCTGACCAGCCCGCACCAATGTTTCCCGCAAGGTTGTCATTGGCGCGGGTTTTCTCTTCACGCGCTTCCTCGATCCGTTAAATTTTGCTGAGGCTTTGCAGCCGCGTTTCGATCATCCGCCTCAGTTTGCGCCACGCCACGTGATAACCGACCGTCACGGCCAGTGGCTGGATGGCGAATAAGAACGTGGGAACGAGTATGGCGAGGAAGAAGAGGCCCGGCCAGGGCCACTTGGTCGCAACCATCATTAAGACGGCAGGCAGGCAGACGAACGTCAGTATCACCAGCGACAACAGGTAAGCGCCTCTGAGTTTCCAGCGCTGTATGCTGCGGGCCTTCCCCTCGGGCTCAAGGGCAGACTCGACGAAGATGCGAAGACGCTTGCCGAGCCACATGACGAACCGCCGCTTTTTGCTCTTTCCGTTTTTCTCAGGGAAGTAGCCGAGAACCATGCCGCTAAGCACGCTCTGTGCACGCTTGACCGATTCGATCGACGCGTCCTCCTCGAAGCGCCGGCTCTCGTCATATCCTTTGACGAAAGCCTCCCTGAAAAGGTCAATCGGCTCCTCGCCACCTACCAACTTTTCGACGTAGACGCGGAAGCTCGAACCTTGCGGAAGACGCTGTGCTGCATCGCCGAGAAGCTTTGCGCGACGCTGAGGATCGTCCCACACATCGAGCGCATCCCAGATCGCGCTTTGCAACTCACGGTCTTTAACCGCGACCTGATCCGCGAACAACATATCCTCAACGATGATGGCGCGGTGCGCCCGCTTCGTCATCTGCTGGCACAGGTTTTCGTTTGCGGGCAGGAGCGCTGCGATGACGCGCTCGGCCCCGTCGAGCCGGCCCCAAAGGATGTCGTTGACGCGAAACGTCTCCCGGAGGAATGCGCCGAAGTTGCTGAGTGTAGTCCCGGCGAGCTTTACGTATTTCCGGGCAGACTCGTCGTGCGTCACGTTGCCCTGCTCGTCCAACTTCTTGCTCTCATCGATCAGGGCGGTCGCGTCCTCCGGGCTGACGCGGAACACGTCTATCACGTCGATCTCCTCACCAACGCCGGTCGAATAGAGAATCGGATACGAGATCTGATCGAAGTCCTCGAAGTACTTGTAGTAATAGAAAATCGTCTGTCGCAGGAACAACTCCCAGCGCGGTACCTCGGCCTCTGCCGGCCCCTCCGGAGGACGCATTGCTTTGGAGCATATTACCCGGGCATCGTCGATGAGTTCGGTTAACTCTGTCCTGACCCTGTTCGTCAACGCAACTACCGCGTCGTTCCGCGTCTCAAACTGCGGTGGCGTCAGTTCCTCCTTGAGCATCAGCTCGGCTTCGTCACTGCGGGCTTTGTCAGTCGGTTGGCGCAGCAAGTTGAGCAGATCAGCGGAGGTCAATTCGAGGGAGGCGATGTCGCCGCGGAAGGGGTTCACGTCGTAATCGCGTGACCAAAGCCGGCGGCGGCCGTTGCGCAGGATGAGAAACGACTCGTTGAGTTGCCAGCGCATCTGCCGGAGCGCGGCGCGGAACTCGTCCTTTTCGGTCTCTTCGCGCGGCAACTCGGGCTTGTGGCCATCGTGCGCCACCGTGGCGAGCTTCTCGGCCTGTGTATCGAGGCAGTCGAGTTCGTTGAGCTTACCCAGGCAGAAGCGGATGCGGCGCATGGCCCACGACAGATCAAAGTCGATGAGGAACTCGAGCTGCGACTTCCGCGGTTTATGCGTGTTGGGGTCAGGCTCCATGTGCGGGTCGTAATTGCGTTCGCGCCAATCGCGTACGAGTTGGCGGATCGCCTGAAACTCGTCAGACTCCTCACTGAAGCCGGCAGCGCGAGCCACCAGGAGGGTGAGATCATCGGTCACCTCGGCCACGCGTAACCGTTGGTAACTGCCCCAACCCGGTCCTTTCTCTTGCAGCCACTTTATAAACTGCTCACGATCTGCGATCACTTGGCGCAGTTCGTTACGCGTGCGCGACTGCTTCGGGTTGTAGATCAAGTCCTCTTCCGCCCCGAGCATGATGCGGCTGAGCCGCTCGACGAGGCGGTTGCGTTCGAGTAGCCGCTTCAGGTCTTCAACGATGCTCTCGTAGCGCGGCAGCGATGACAGCGCCGCGAGCGCGTTCTCCTTAATCCGTGGCCGCTCCGTGAGCGCCTCAACACGCTTCAAGTGCTCGGGAGACGGTTCGACGTAGAGTAGCTTGCGATCAACAAACGTCTCTGCGTGACGCAGCGGCAACTGGTCGATGACAAAGCTGAAAGGCTTATTGTCGAGGGTGCCGCCGTCAACAAACCAGACGTTGCGGAAGGCGGCGGCTAGATGATCCGGATTGGCGGGAGCGCCGTCGCCCTCAGCCGCGCGCTGGAGCAGATAGTCCTGATAGAAGATTCGCAGTTCCCGGGCATCGGCCGGGAGTTCGTCGGCCAGAACGTGCTTCGCGACGATGTGCGTGCTGTCGTCGAATTTAACCGGCGAGAAAGCAGCCTGGTGGGCCGAGGTAGCCCGCGCGGCGAAGGCGAGGAAGGCGTTGTTCTCGGGGCCGAGTTCGTTAAGTTCGCTACTGCCGGCGCTCCTGACTCGGTCGAGGTCGGTACCACTGGCGCGCTTGCCCCGGTAACGGAACCGGAAGACATTGCGGTGGCGGTACTCGCTCGCCACCTTGTCGGCCAGACGCAACTTCAGGACGAGTCCCTCCATGTCGGTGGCCGTTACGAAGAGATCGAGTTCGTCAACGAGCGGCGACTCGCCTGTCGGACACTTCGGCTGGCCCTGCTTCTCCTCCCGCGTTGCCTCCATCTGGCGCAACGCTTCCAGCAGGCGCAGGTGCATGCGCCGGCTGTTGAGCAAAGACCACGGCTCACCCGGGTAGTCTTTATCCTCAAGTATGAACCCCAGCCCGGTGTAAGAACCTTTGTCATTAAGCAGTTTGCCGATGTCGCCTTCTTCCACCCAGAGTTTGTGCAACTCGTCCATGTCCTGATCGTTGGCGAGCGCCTTGGCGAGATAGACAGCGTTGATGCCGCCTGCGGACGTGCCAGTCAGAATGTCCACTACGAATCGCGTTCGGATAGAACCACTCTTTCCCGCGTCGGGGTTCGTCTCATCAAGGAGTCCCTGTCGACTGATTAAGCGTCCGAGACGGCGGTAGACGCGCTCAGAGCCGCGCAGTTCTTCATCGGCAAGATGCGCCCGTCTTCCATTTGGCGTCTCGGTGAATTCCGGCGCTGTGGCGCGAACTAGCCGGAGCAGTTCTTGCGCTACGCCATTGATGTAGATCGCTAGAGAGGACCCGCCGTACATGACAACGGCGAACCTGACTTCCTGATCGAAATCAACTGAGGGCTTGGTAGGCATTAATGGTGCAATAAGTAATTAACTGGCCACTCGACAATATTTATGATGTTTTGGGGCAAAACATTTCGCCTTACTTATTAGGTCCGCTCGCTTCTGCCGATCAGTCGTACTCCGAGTGTAAACAACAACACGGCGAGTGCAGGCGATAGTACGCTAAAAGGTTGCGAACGAAGCTGATCGAGATCGCTTGCGGCAGTGAGCATATTTCCAAGGCTTGGTTCCGGTTCCTGCAGCCCGACGCCAAGGTATGACAGGGCAACTTCAGCAAGCAAGAACGTTGGCAGTAACAGAAATGCACGCGTTCGTAGCGACGGCAAAATATTTGGAAGAATATGGCGAAACAAAACTTTCGTTTGACTCACACCCAAAGCGACCGCGGCGACGACGAACTCACGTTTTCGGAATGACAGCACGAGTCCGCGTGTCAGCCGGGCCATTTCGGCCCAACCGGTCAGGGCGAAGATGAGAAGTAGAAGGAAAGCCGCACGAATCATTGGCAGCTCGAGGGGAAAAGCCGCACGCAGCCCAAGTATCAGGATCAGTGTCGGCAGGGCAAGCATGGCATCCGTTACACCCATCAGAATCGTGTCCACGAGCCGTC
>DATEIS010000007.1:0-25571 GCA_035278765.1 Pyrinomonadaceae bacterium
GTCCGGCTTTGTTTCCCATTATTTTGAGAAGCTCGTGGATGTCGCTGCCTTCCTGGATGTAGTTCGTTAAGTGGAAGTGTGAATCGTTGAAGAGGTAAGTATCGTTTGGTGGCGCTTGTGCCAGCGACGTGCTCCACGTAAGAAGCACTGCGAAAACTGTTCTCCCGCAAAGACGCAAAGGCGCAAAGAAGGGTCGAGCTTCTCTTCGCGGCTTTCTTTGCGCCTTTGCGTCTTTGCGGGAGAAACTGTTCATCACATCCTCAAAACGCCAGTTCCATGCTCGAATGAAAAACCCATCCACGGCCACCAATCGCGAAAGGAACAGACGTGTAACCAACCGGCGACTTGTAGAGATAAAGAGCCTCGTTATTCCACCGCACCACCTTGTTCTTGAACGGGAAGAAATTCGCGCCCACGCGGAAATCGCGCGGCTGACCAAACTGCCCGAAGATCTTCGAGAACCCCATGTAAGCCTGAAGAGTCTTAGGCACGACCATCGCCGATCCCTGTATCGGGAAAGCATGGTCGAACAACCGGGAAGGGAGTCGCTGGAGTGTCTCAGGCGTAACGGTGTCGAGGAATTTGAAGTCATCCAACCAACGCCAAAAATACTCACCTTCAATCGAAAAGCCGCGATACTTGAAGCCGCCATCAACAGTAGTCATGCGATATCTCGCGTCCGTGATGGTGACTCCCGGTGCGAACAAACCCGGCGTGAAAATTACGGTGCCGTCCGAAAGTCGAAGCTGTGTGTTTTCAAACTGCTCCGAGTCAGGCTGACTCTCTTTATTCTCGTTACTGCGGCTGTAATGAACTGCGAGCCGCGTGGAGAACCGATCGTGATGCTCGAAGTCGCCCCATCCCTGACCGCTAAAACCTTTTTCGAAATCACCGGTTGGAAACCAGATGAGCGCGGTCGACAAGGTATTGAGACCGTTGTCGAGTCGTGACGCGGGAACGCCAAGCGTGCTCATGTTGTTACCGAGCATCGCCTGATACTTAAGCCGGTCCGTCAAATTGCCGGTGGCCCAAATGCCCGACGTATATGAAGGACGCATGAATTCATCCGCGATATGCCGGCTATCGACGTTCAACCAGAATGGAAAATTGCCTTCGACACTGCGCGTGCCCGGCAGCGATCGGATGCCACCGCCGAGGGTGAAATATTTGTTGAAGGTGTATTGCAGGTTTCCGGCGAGAACGACTTGCGCGCCTTGTCCCTGATTCGCATTCGAGGTCCAGGCGTAAAGGAAGTAACGGAGCTTGGGATTGAGTATCCAACCAAGAAACTTGATTTGAAGTTTCAGGAGCTGGACGTCCTGACGCTCTTGAACGGTCTTAAGGTTTCCGAACGCATCTGTATAAGTGGAATCGAGGCCGAGTTGATTTAGATACCTGACGTACGTGTAGATGCTGACGTTCAAGTCGCCATATTCGGTATTCGCAACTTTGAAACCGAGATTTGGTGTGTAGCGGCCGTTGAACGGATCCTTATCATCATCCTGCTTGGGTTTTGTCGTAGAAGATGCGGGTGAAGGCGTGTTTTCCGGTTGTGGCGGCGAGACGTTTTCTTCCGAAACCGCAGGCGTTACCGCAACCGGCTCACTCGGCGAAACAGCATTTGCAGTTGACGCTTGCGCGGCTTCGAGTTTTTCAACTCTTTCCTGGAGACTCTTGATTAGCTTGAGCAATTCGGCGCGTTCCGTATCGCTCAGCGGAGCCTTCACCACCGGAGATTTTGAACCGGTAGCCGGCGCAGTCTCAGTTGTTGACGGAGTTGAAGGACCTTGCGTTTGAGCAACTGCGCCAGCAGGTAAACAAATAGCGGTACCGATGATCAGGATTCGAGAAAGAGTTAGCACCATTAACACCTTTGTTCTATTCACCCTTCAGGCCGACAGCGCGTGGTGAAAACAGGTTGAAGTCGAGGCGGTTCGCGACGTACTCGATAACCTTCTGCGCCTTCACGCTGTTACCTGCTTCATCGAGCGGCGGGGCGAAAACAGCAATCGCACCTTTGCCGGGAACTACTGCGACGATGCCGCCGCCCACGCCACTCTTTGCCGGGAGTCCAACGTGCCAGGCCCAACCACCTGAGCCGTCGTAAAGTCCAGCCATGATCATCGTTGAGAGAATGTGTGGAACGTTTTCGCGATTGATAACCTGCTCACCAGTCGCTGGGTTCTTCCCGTTGTTTGCGAGGGTCGCGCCCATGCGCGCGAGTTGGACCACGTTTACGCCAACCGAACATTGCTTGGTGTAAACGTCCACTGATTCGAACGGATCCGCATAGATGCGATCGTATTTCGCGAGTAGCATCGACAGGGCTTTGTTACCGGTGTTAGTCGCAGCTTCGGACTTGTAAACTTCGTCGATCAGCAAAAGCTTCTCGCCGGCTACCCGGCTGTAGAAATTGAGAATCTTGTTCCACTTCTCATCCGCAGTCTTGCCGGAAATCAAACTCACAGTCGAAATCGCACCTGCATTCACATACGGGTTTCCGGTGTGAGTTGGCATGTCGGCTACCGCAAACACGGAGTTGAATGCGCGACCGGTCGGCTCGTTGCCAACCTTGTCGAGGACTTTGGCTGGTCCAAGCTCTTCCATCGCCAGCGCCTGAGAGAAAACCTTGGAGATCGATTGAATTGAAAACGAGTACTTGATGTCGCCCATCGACAACACCTGGTTGTCAGTGGTGACTATCGCGATGCCGAAGAGTTTCGAGTCCACCTGGGCGAGGTAAGGAATGTAATCAGCGTTCTTTCCCCCCGCATCATTCTTGAACTTCTCAAACGCCTCGCGAACAACGGCCTCGACTTCTGTCTTCGCGGGTGCGACTGGGCTTGTCTTTTGGGCCAGAGTTGATAAGGGCGGCGTTGCGAATGTCATCACGACAAACAGCGCAACGAGCATTTTTGATTGCATTCTCTTTCTCAACATAAACTCTTTCTCCCTCCTCCTGGACCACATGGTCCCTTCGCGCTCAAGAATCAAAATGCAAACGTCTTCGAAAAGTTGTACTTAAAGGAAAACTGGATGCGGAAATCATCAGCCTTGAAACCGTCCAGGAAGTTTTCCCGTCGTCCCCACTGAAATTCACCGCCCACCATCACGTTGTCAGTCGGGTAATAGAGCAGGTTGCCGAGACCGTAATGCCCGCGGCGGAATGCGTTTGCTGCCTGTCCGTTGGAGTTGTCGATATCAAGCATTGAGTATCCGATGGCGGTGCTGAAGCGTTTGTTCCAGTTGTGGTCCAGAAAAGCCACGAGGCTCCACATCGGAAGGGCCACACCTGTGATCGGACGTCGCGGATCTCCGCCGGGAGTTAGTTCGATACCGACATCGACCGGTGCGTCGTTCATGTAGTTTTGAATGCCCTGGCCAAACACGAACGCGAACCGGCCGGTGTCGTTCTGCGTGAACTTGACGTTGGACGTGAGGTTAAGACCCGCTCCCGTCTCTGTACCGCCAAGATCAAATGCGTCGTTAGTTGTATCCACCCACTTGATCCGTCTGAGCATTCCTGCAACCTGGAAGTAGCCCCAGTCGCGTGTGAAGCGCACGTTTCCTGAGAAGTCCGGTAGATCGAACTTGGGCCGGATGCCTTGCAGCTCGATGCGATCGGCAAACACTCCCTGATCGCCGCTCGCCCCCGGACGCTCCAATGCAAGCGTGACCGAGTTGCGTCCTTTCAGAGGCATCCAACGAAACTGCAAGTTGCGAAAGAAGACCATCCCGTTCGGGCCCCAATACTCGAGCGAGTTTGGAAAGACATCGATGTCCATGAAAGGACTCCACGTTTGGCCGGCGCCGAATTGGCCCAACTCACCGTAAGCGTGACGCAAACGGAAAGTCGTTTGACCTGCATCTACTCCAGTACCGAACAGCTCAAACTCAAACAGTGTTTTCAACTCGCCATACTTCGTCGGAGTTGACGATTTAACTCCCAGACGACTCTGCCTGACGCCGTAATAAGTTTTTCCATTCGGGGCAAATTCGTTGGGGAATGACGGGAGCTTGACGGGACGGATCACGTCGAACCAGTCCGGATCGTTTTGTTTGAACTGGTAGCCTGCGTCGAGCATGGCGAAACCATAGATCTGGAATGTGCTCTCGCCTTTGGTGTCTTGTGGTTTGGCGGGCTCGGTCGCAGGGGTCTCGACGGGTTTCGGGCTTTCTGTATATGTGGCTTCTACTATTGCAGGTGCACTTTTTTTCTTTGCTTCGATCGAATCGATTTGACCTTTAAGTTCTATGACGGTCTGTTCGAGTAGTTGTAAACGCTTTTTTAATTGTTCGACTTCGGGCGTTGGTGGTGTGGGTTCCGGAGTTTGTGAATACGCAGAGCTACTCGGAAACAACAGCAGAGTTGCAACGACTAAAGCAAAGGCTGCGGGGGTTCTCCAACTCAGTGGACTATCAATTCTCATTTGCGCTCCTCCATGTTGTTGGGGCGGAGTTCTAGTTCGCCGGAAAAATGTAGAGGAGGGCAGGAAGCCCCGAAACTGGCAAAACTTACAGGTGAGTAGCTGAACTGGGGTTCATAAACTGATACGCACGTGATGAATCAGCTCAACGCAGCCTCCGTATCCGATTACGACTTGACTCAGGCGATAGGAAGAGGCGCCGTGTCGAAGATCGGAGATCTGTATGAACGACATAAGTCGCTGGTGTATGCGATATGTTTGCGGATGACGAGGAACATGAGTGAGGCGGAAGATCTGACACAGGAGATCTTCATCGAGCTGGTGACCCGAGTGGGATCGTTTCGAGGTGAGAGCCAGTTTTCGAGTTGGTTATATCGATTTACTACCAATTACGTACTGATGTATTTCCGCCGTGTGAAGTGTCGCAGAGAGAAGTTTCCTTACCTGGAGGATGAATTCAATACCACGCGGAGACTGGCGGTCTCATTTGGACCACAGTTCGTGGATCGAATAGCGCTCGAAGCCGCGGTTGGCAAACTAACATCCGGCACGCGCTCGGTGTTTTTGAAGTTTGATGTTGAGGGATACAACCACCAGGAGATTGCGGCGATCTTTGGGTGTTCAGTAGGAAACTCCAAATCGCAACTCCACAAGGCGCGGCGCCGGTTGCGAAGTTTACTCGCCACAAAAAACACAAAGTAGATCTAAACAGACATCAAAACTTTCGCACACCCAACAGTTTAATCGGACCGATCCCGTAACTCTCGACATCGATCGAATTGCCTTCCAGGACTTTAATCTTCGCCGAGTAGAGAAGCGCTCCGGTTCCTTCTTCCCTCCCCTTGCTGTTCTTCTTGAGCTCGAGCTGGAGAATGCCGAATGGGTAATCTAATGACCTCTGACCAGCATACGCTTCGAGAAACCCGACGGGCCGGTCGCCAACAGCATAAATCCTCCTGCCCTCCGCCGTCTGATGCGACCGAATGAGCTTGAAGTCATAAAACCCCGCTCGACCTGTAAGCCTGATCTTGCCGATCGTCTTTGCTTTTTCAAGCGCTTTGAGCAAAGCGACAGGGCCACCTTCCATCAGCGCCCCGGCCATCAGCTTTGCTTCGCCGTCGGGCGTGTAGGCATCCACCCAGAGATCAACATTCACGCGTGCGCCGGCTCCCACCATCGCCGGGCCAGCGCCATGCGGCATATACGCAAGCGCACTGAATTTTTCGCTCTTAAATCCCTGCGCCGGCGCCGGCAGCGACAAACTCCACCCCAGTACAGCCAACAACAAACACACGATAAAGAATTTTGCTTTCATGTTTTACTCCCTTCGCAAAGCAGAAACTCCAGATTTCTATTTCACCGGCGGCGGATACTTCTTGAGCAGTTTTGCCATCGCCTTGTTCAGGTTTTTCTCTACCTTCTTTGGATCTTTGCCGGATCCAAGTGTCTTACTCGCTTCGCCACGCCAGATCTGTTTCTTGGTACTCACGTCGTACAGGTCGAGATTGAGCGTGCCGATGTTGATGGTGGAACTGGTCGCTGTTGTAGTTTGCATGCCGCCCATGCCGCCCCAGCCACCCCAGCCGCCCCAGCCCCAGTGAGCACCGCCCGTACTGTAAGCATTCCACTGCTTCTCCTGGTTAACGGCGGCCTGGTAGGTCACGTAGAGGTCGGGGTTCTCTTCAGTTTTCGACAATCCCTTTAACGCCAGTTGCGCGTCGATGGCGCGTTTAATCTGATCGTCCAGGATTGAATTTGGATACTGAACGTTTGGTATCTGTACCCATTTATACGTCTTGTACTTCGAGAAATCCGTGCCTTGTAGAAAGTTGTACCTGATGTCCTGAGCTGAACCAGCCACACACCACGCGAGCAGCAATCCGGCAATGGCCGCAACTCGAGCGAGCCTTTTGGTCCTCATCATCTTCACACACCGTCCTTCCTGCCAATTTGAATGTTGGCAAATTTTAGAAGTGTCGAAAACAAACGATAACTGTCACTTTTGACAGGCGTGATTTCCGACCGAAGCATGCAAAAAATAAGGATTTAATCCCGGGAGGATCGTCGGATGATCTGGAATGAAGTATGTCGCGTAGTTTCGACCGTTGTCCTTATCCTACTTGTCGTGTTAACCGCGCTCGCGAAGGAAGTTGGCGATGTAGTCGTGCTGAAAAATGGCGATCGACTGACTGGAGAGATTAAGGGATTGCAGAGGGGTGAGCTCAGGATCAAATCTGATTACATGGCTGAAGCCGTCCGTCTCGACTGGGCCAAAGTTGAAAGACTCGAGAGTAAATCGACGTTCATGATCTGGTTGGTTAACGGAAAACTCGTGACTGATGTTATACGTCTGCTGCCGACAGACACCGGCGAGGTCGCAAATTTTGTCATCGGCAACTCAGACCAAAAGATCAGAGTGCACCAGCTCGACGTGATTCGAATCGCTCCTGCTGATCGGGTCTTCTGGAAACAACTGGAGGGATCGATTGACTTTGGATTCAATTTCACCAGTGGTAATGATCAGTATCAAACCCAACTTGCTGCAACTACGACTTATAGAACCGGCGATCACTCATTCACGACATCGATAGATTCGGCGTTTAGCGGGCAAACGGACGGCACCAGTCTGACGCGCAATCAGTTCAACTTAGATTATCGAAAACAGTTATCTTCGCGGTGGTACGTCGGCGGACTCTTCGATCTTTTGCGCAGCGATCAGCAGAGTCTCAAGCTCCGCACGTCAGTTGGGGCATTGATCGGTCACAACATCAAGCAAACCGAACGCACCAGACTTTCGATTTTTGGCGGTGTGGTGGGCACGCGCGAGAATTATTCGGAATCGCTTGGCAAGCCGAAGAGTACTAACGCCGATGCGATCGTAGGCGCTGACTTCCTTACTTTTCGCTTCAACAGAACAGACATTAGATCTCGCCTCAGTTTGTTTCCAAGTTTGACCACACCCGGACGAACGCGTGTACAGGCGACATCGGATCTTCGCATCAAGGTCGTGAAAGATCTCTGGTGGGGTTTTCACATTTACGAAAACTTTGACAGCAAACCACCGGTGCGGGCCGACAAAAACGATCTCGGCGTAAGCACGTCGCTGGGTTGGAAGTTTTAAACGTAGTCTTGAACGCCGAAGGCGTTCGCTAATTTCAGCCCAGGGTTGGAGCGCAGCGACAACCCTGGGTGACAAAATTCCAAACACATTAACCCTGAAAGGGTTCCTTTCGCGAAAAACCCTTTCAGGGTTTAACGCTTTTCTTTATGCGACCCCCAGGGTTCTCGCTTCGCTCGAACCCTGCACTGAAATTAGCCAACGCCTTCGGCGTTATTAGCTACGGTTACCCTGTAAGTTTTGCCAGTAGTTCGCGGGGGCGGCGAGACAATAAAATTGTTGGCGGCGTTGCACACAAACCAAGTCGCTTCCGATTGCCGATGGCGCTGGTCCAGCAGCGCGTCTCGAAGGGCAAAAGAAAATGAACCTACAGAACGATTTCACTACCCGCACAAGTCTGGATGAAGTGTGGACGTGTCTGGACGTTGACTTTGGCGCCGTGTCCCACCAGGGATTCGTGAGAGATAGTAATCAAGACACTTTTCTGGTTATGAAATTCGGGCGCTCGCTCGAAAACCTCATGACAAACCTCGACGAAGATCTGTTCGAGCAAAATTACGCGATGAGCGGATACGGAATGGTGGTCGCCGATGGTATGGGAGGCATGGCGGCCGGAGATGTCGCAAGCCGCCTTGCCCTCACCAAACTGATCGAACTGATCATCGACACGTCCGACTGGACACTCGCCCTCCAGCGTCAAAAAGACATTACTACTGTGTTGGAACGAATGACTGAGCGGTTTCTTCAAATCGATGACATCTTGCGAAGAGAAGCGGACCACGACCAGACTTTGCACGGTATGGGCACAACTCTTACTGTCGCCGGCGCACTGGGAAGTAATTTAATACTAGGCCACGTCGGTGACTCGCGCGCCTATCTTTTGCACGAAGACAAATTCACACAATTGACTACCGACCACACGCTGGCCCAGGCACTTATCGATGCCGGCGTTGCGCATCCGGACGATCCGGCGTCCCGGTCGATGCGTCATGTTTTGACGGCCGCCGTCGGCTCACTCGGAGAACAGGTCGATCCACAAGTGCAACGTTTCAAGTTGCGCGGCGGCGACAAATTACTGCTCTGTACGGATGGACTGACCGAGATGGTTGACGATGAAACGATCGCGCAGGCATTGCGCGAGGCAAAATCCGCCCAGGACATTTGTCAGGACCTGATCGACCTTTCACTTTCAAGTGGCGGTACGGACAACGTGACAGTAGTTCTGGCCCACTTTCGTTCGTCTTTGAGCCCGCGATAACGTGTCACCCATCGGCTACGGCAGACGTTACTGACTGTGTCCATGCCCGCCCTGACTGCCGCTGCAATTCCTTATTACTTTCCCGGCGTTGCTCAACCCATGAAGTGATCGTGTTCAGTATTTCGCGTTTGATTTCGTTCTCTGTCTTTAAAGGGAGTTCCAGCTTTTCATCAACGGCATCGCGGTCTTCCCGCTTGATAATTTTGATGGCTCGTTCTTCTGTTTGCATATAAACCCGAGGTCAATTTAGAAAGCGCGGCCCGCAACAAACACTGTCAGAATTGACAGTATTAACCTCAAGTAACCGCCACTACCATTTCGGAAATCATTGGAAGGAGTCAGCTTAAGGCTTCAAGGGCTGACAAACTTCTGTCCCTTGAGACAACACTGCCTTGCTCGAAGAAAGAAGGCCGACTCAGATTGAAGAAATGAAAGGAGCAGAGAATGAGAACTAACTCGACAACACTCTTGAGGCTGATGGTAGTGGCCTTCATTCTTGTTTTGACAGGTGTCGGAGACGCCTTCGCAACAGGATCCGCGACTACTACTCAGGACCCTCAGATACAAAGCGTACCGGACGGAGAGAGGGTCAAAAAGTTTAAGGGAATCGTGGTCAAGCGTGACCCTGATTCGTTCCGCATGGCAGACACCATGGGCGGCGCACAAACGGTCGTCGTGCTGACGGCCGCGACTGAAGTAAAGAGTCACAAGCGAGGTGTTTTCCGCGGATCCAAAGAATATGGCGCGAGCTACATCCTTCGTGGATTACGGCTCGAAGTGGATGGAGTAGGAAATTCTGAAGGCCAACTGGTCGCGGAGAAAATTCGCTTCGATGAACAGGATCTAAGATCCGCGCAAGCGCTGAAGTCAACGGTCGATCCGATTGAAGCAGAGATGACCGAAAAACTGCGGCTGCAACAGCAGGAACAAGAACGACTCGCCGGCCAGCTCGAGGAAAACCGGGCCTTGACGGCACAAGCACAGGCTTCCGCAGATGCTGCCGCGGATGCCGCTAAGAAAGCACAGTCGACTGCTGACTATGCAAACAATCGCATCAATGGTCTGGATGATTTCGATCCTCTCAAAACCATCACTGTTTATTTCAAGAGCGGCAGCGCAGTGCTCGGACCACAGGCCAAAAAGTCGATCGATGACGCCGCTGTGTGGGTGAGGAGTCAGGACACAAAAGGATGGGTAATGGCCGTAATCGGCTATGCCGATACGACAGGCCGTTCGCAGCGCAACATCGACTTGAGTGAGCGACGGGCCAACGCAGTCATTTACTACATAGTGAGTAAGTACAAGATGCCACTCAACCGTTTGGTCCAACCTTTCGGCTACGGACAATTGGAACCGGTTGCGGATAACACGACGAAGGCCGGTCGGGCCAAGAACCGGCGCGTCGAAATCAGGCTAATGGTCAACAAGGGCATTGCCGGTACGGTTACCAAGGGTCAGTAGCGACTTGGAGGTGGTTAGGTGAGGGAGAGAAGGAAGAGACGCCTGAACACCTCGATGAGGCCGGGTCTTATAGAGTGGCCCGGCCTATTTTTCAAATCACTACGCTAGAAATTCAGGAGATGGTCCATGAAAAAATTCATCTTTTCACCCATGGTTTTGGTTTTAGCTTTCGTGGCGATGTACAGTCCGGCTCTGGCACAAAGGGAAACCACCACAGGTGTCGAGGTTGATACAGACGTTATTTTGCTTCGTCGTGATCTCCGCTCCGAAAAGAAACAATTAATTGCGTTGAACCTGTCGTTGACTGAAGTGGAAGCCACGAAATTTTGGCCTGTTTACGACGAATATGCGGCTGAGATGGCTAAGTATAATGACGAGTTTTACACGCTCATTAAGAAGTACGCAGCCAATCAAAAGACGCTTACCGATACTGAAGCCGCGAGCATGATCAAGCGGTGGGCCGACCTTCAGGTCGAGCTTTCACAGACGCGACAAAAATATATTCCACTCGTGGAAAAGGTTATACCCGCGAGAAAGGCAGCTCTGTTTTTCCAGATCGATAGGCGCCTTTATGCATTGATGGATCTGCAAGTTTCATCGCGGCTACCGTTGCTGCTCCAGTAGGAGACTGTGTTATGAAACGAGCGAAATTGATAATCGTTTCTGCCTTGTTGTTGTTGAGTGCACTTCCCGCCGCTGCGAAATCAAAGGAAGAGAAACAAGCGGAACTTCAGAAGAAAGCTGCGGCCACGTTGGAGCGTCTTTATAAAGTGCGTCCATCTGCGAAAGCGGCTGTCAAAACCGCTGCCGGCTATGCTGTTTTCAATAGCGGCGGCGTGAAGATTCTGGTCGCGGGTGGAGGTCGAGGACAAGGAATTGCCGTCAACAACGCCACCAAAAAAATTGTTTACATGAAGATGCGAGAGATCCAGGCGGGTTTGGGAATGGGCGCGAAGAAATTCAGTACCATCTTCGTTTTTGAAACGAAGGATGCGTTGGAGCGATTCATCAACAGTGGCTGGGAGTTTGGTGGACAAACTACGGCTGCGGCAAAGACCGGTGACGGTGGTGGATCACTCCAGGGCGCGGCATCCGTTTCCCCGGGCGTCTGGATGTATCAACTGACTGATAAAGGTGTGGCCCTGGAGTTAACCGGTAAGGGCACGAAGTACTTCAAAGACGACGATTTGAATTGAGCACCTCATAGCTTTGCCTTAGAAGTAGGAATGCACTTGGATCGGGTCAGTACAGGGAGCGGTAGCGACCTGGTCAAACGATGCGAGTCAAATGCTGATCACTGACCAGGTCGCTACCGCTCCCTGTACTGACCCGATCCAACAATGGTTCCCGACTTTGAGGCAAAGCGTTCCCGCATCCGTATACGCTTTGGCATTTTCGCAACCGAGGACACCACCTCTTTAAATCTCTTGTCAGCGTTTCCTTCTCCCCCTTATACTCCCAGCGCCTAACTGATTTGTTCAATCTATAAAACGATTTACTCCATAAGGGGTTAGTCTCCCACGCTCTTTATCTGCATGGCAGTAGTCCGTCTGTAATCAAGAGTCCTAATCGAGGATCATTCATGGCCGACGCCAAGCCACCTTCGACAACCGATCTCTTACTTCTACTCTTTGGCTTGCAGGTATTAAAAACTCCCAATGCAACAGCGCAGTCGGGCGAAGAGTATTACCTCGATCCACCAAAGCTTACGGAAGAACGCACCCTGCGGGATTACACGTGGGACGTGCTTTTTTTGCTCAATCCGAAGCTGGCCTGGTCCAAGGTAAAGTTTCGCGACTGGCTGATCACCACTCTCTTTGGCAACATCACCGATCACAAACATGACTTCAACGCCATCTCTGAGCCTGTTATTTGTTCGATGGATCTACTGGGTAAGGAGTATGACCGCTACGTGCCCGGCGTATCTAACGAGATCAAGAAGGCGTTACTCGCGAAATCAGGTTTAGAACGGAGCTTTTTTTCTACCCTCACGTTTGGCATCTCCAAACAAGTAACCGACGGCCAGGAAGTTTTTCTCTTTGGCGCAGGATTCAGACGCCGGGCGCAACTTTGGTTGAGCGACGAAGAAGCAATTCAGGTGGATGCCGAATTCTACGTGCCGTTCTTTATCCTTCCTAACCACCAACACGATGCAAAAGTTTCGTCTTCTTTCGTGCAGTCAATCTGCGCCGGCATCTCGGTTACAAATACGAAGGGACACGCGCTCGGCATTCACGATGGTAAAGAACTCACCGGAATGCGTTTCAATCTTCGCGTCCCGTTCAAGGTTGCCGGCGATAAGGATCTGCAAACTGACTTCGGCCAACCAGAAGTCAACATTCAAAGAAAGATCAAGGACGGGCTTGATTGGGAGAAGTTTGAAGGTTGGAAAAAATTTCTCGAAGACTATTGCGCACGGCCCGAGATTGGCGATCTGCTCAATTCACCGATGGGACCGCTCCTGGCAGAAAAAGTCTCCGACGGCAGCGGTGTCACCGATCTCATTCTCAAACAATCGAAACGAGACGAGATCAAAGCGAACGCCACGCAGTTCAAAAAAGATCTCGACGACACTCTTGATCTACTAAAAAGCATTTGGGAGTGGAAGCCACCCTCTGACAAAGACGAACCTGAGCCACACTCCGGCAGCCGCAAGCTCGGGAGTTTGCTTCAGTCGCTCGGATTTATGAGCGGTAAACCCGCGGGTGATGGTGAGTTTGAGTATTCGTTCAAGCTCGCGTCGGATTTGACGGCTTGGAGTGTTCTCAACTGGCTTCTTGATGAACTCGATGGCTTTCCACTTTATGTCGGCGGTCTGGATTCAAAGAAAGACAAGTACAACCGCATCGCCGTTTCCCTCGCGTCTCAATCGGATCTGGCTGATAAGACCAAACACTATTTTGGTGTAGCCGGACTCGCGTATAACATTCTGCTCAATCCGGTTCCAAAAGAAGACGATGCGCCCAAGAACGGCGACTCCGACAAACCATCGATTGTTCTGAGTGACGATTATTTCAGTGACGACGATGACATCTTCATTGATACCGATGATGAAGACGACGAAGTGGGGCAAAGCGAGCCGGAGAACGAACAGAACAACCCACCGGCCAAAGAGAAAAAAAGCAAAGTCGACGTACTGCTTCAGCTCGGCAAATGGTTCAGCAACGAGACGCTCGACGATAACTGGATGCTGCGTTTGCTGCCAAAGACTGACGAACCCGGCAAACGGAATCTCCCACTACCCGGCATTCGGGTTTTACCATTCAAGCGAATCGAATCGGCAGATCATACCAAGGCAAATTTTTCCTGGACGCTCCTCGTCGATCTTCTCAGTTTGGGAATTGATATTCAGGGAACAACTAAAGAAGGTCTCAAATTTTTACAAGGAGTGGCGGGCCATTTTGGACTGGGCGCCGTGGAAGTACGCCTGACTCTCAAACTCTCGTTTGACGACATCAATACAAAGAAAAGCTTTTTTGACCACGTCGTGTTTGGTGTCGGCGTCAAACTCAAGGACTTGCGTTTGTCCTTAGGACCGAAGGAGGAAGAGAAGAAAGATGGGGGCGATGAAATCATTGCCGGGATACAAAAATCACTCGGTGATGACTGGGCTGTCATACCAGGCACTGAACCGAAGGAGAGAACTGTAAATACGCGGCTGAGCGCAAAGAAGAAAGACAAGTTTTCGATCTCGATCGGCTATCTGAGTCCACTAAAAGATGGCGGCAACAGCACTCTCGATATTCAGCTTTACGACGAAAAAGGCAATCGCGGCAAGATGGTGTTGATTCCGATTGACCGCGGCGGCGAGCCTGTTTACCTGAAACAAATCGGAATTGCGTTGAAGGGTGTCGAGAATGTCGAAATACGTAATGGCCTGCCTGACAGTGCGCAACTCACCGTGGCGCTTACGGGTGGCATTCGTTTGCCTGTTTTCGAGTTGGGCTTCATCGGCGCGAAGTTAACGTTTCAACTGAACAATCCAACGATTTTCGAGTTCGGGCTTGATGGCCTCGACGTGTCGTTGAAGATTGGCCCGGTGATCATCTCCGGCAGTTTCATGAAGGTTGGCATTGAGTATGCCGGCAGTCTCACAGTCAGCATTCCCAAAGGTTCGTTCTCGGCGATGGGCTTTTACGGCAGTCTTTTGCTGCTCGATTTTGCAAGTGAGACTGACACCATCAGAAAACTGAATCTCGGAACTATTCCAGCAAACCTGAGCACGAAACTTCTCAAAGAAAAGATCACGCCCGTAACTAATCAACCAATCCGCCGGGCTGACGGAGGCGGCTGGGATCTCTACACCACTGACGACAAGCAATACAAGATTGAAGGTTACGAAAACAAATTCATCGTTCTTCGTCCTGACAAGACTTTCTTCATCTACGTAACGCTGAGTGCTGCGAGTGGGACCGGCATCACTGTTGGACCAATTCAGTTTACTGGCATCGTGTTCGGCTACGGCTATAACCGGCGCGCGAAAATTCCGACGATCGAGAACGTGGCGGATTTTCCGCTCGTGAAGATCGTGATGGGCCAGGGTGGTTACCAGTCAGAAGACGAATCCTTCGAGCTACACAAACAGCTTGCGAAGCCCATCGAAGATCCGATTGCGATCTTCGAGAAGATGAAAAGCCATCTCGTTCCCGAGTTGGGCCAGCAATTCGCCTGCGGCGGCGTGCGTTTCACCATCGCCGGGACGATCGATTGCTTTGCACTGATCGTCGTGCAATGGGGGGGCGGTGCGATCGAAATTTCGCTACTTGGTCTGGCGCGCTTCAGACTTCCCCGCGACACAACCGCGCGTGCGATCTGCTACATCGAGTTGCAGATCCTGATGACGCTCAAGCCGAGCGAGGGAACTTTCAAACTCCAGGCACTGCTCAGTAACAATTCCTGGGTCATAAACAAAGATTGCAAACTTACCGGCGGCTTCGCTCTCTTCGTTTGGTTCGCTGGCGAGCACAAGGGCGATATCGTCGTTACGCTTGGCGGTTATCATCCGCGGTTCCGCCGTCCCGATCACTATCCCATCGTGCCGCGGCTCGGATTGAATTGGACCGTCAACGACAATCTGACGATCAAGGGCGGCATTTATCTCGCCTACACGCCTTCGTGCGGCATGTTGGGCGCGAAATTAGAAGCAGCTTTTCATTCTGGTCGAATTTCCGCGTATTTCACCGCCTATCTCGACGTCATCATTAATTGGGATCCGCCTTACTTTGAAGCCGAGATCGGCATTTCATTACGCGTCGAAGCAAGGTTCTTCGTGTTTTCGATCAGCCTGACGATTGCTGCAAGTATCGAAATGTGGGGACCGCCGGTCGGTGGCGTTGCGCACATTGATCTGACGATCATCAAGTTTGATATCAAGTTCAATGATGTTCCGCGTCAAACGAAACCTGAGCTAACAAAAACCTGGGAGCAGTTTTGTCACAAGTTCCTCAATCTAAGCGGTGGCGACACGAGAGCGCTCAAAGAACCGGTGGCCGCGTTTCCGATCGTGCAGCCGAATCTCGCGGCGGGGCGCAACAACCTCAACAACCTGCCGAACGCGCAAAGAAAAGAAACGCAACCAAAGCCCGAAGATGAAGTCTGGAAAGTCCGCGCCGATGAGTTGGAATTGGCCGCAGCCGCAGTTGTGCCGGTGACGACGATGAACTTCGGTAAGGTGAAGACAAACAGTCCGCCTGACGGTGTTCAGAACCGCAGTATGAGTGGCCGTTCGATGATGATTAAGGAGCCGGTAAAACTCGAGAGTGAGGGCCTGTCCACGAGGAAGTCTGCAAACGAGGTGGGCGCTCATGCGATGGGCAAAGGAATCAAGTCAGTACTGAATGTCACGATCGTTCGTGACGACGTTTCAATCGTTGAGGCGGTTGATGTGAGCGGCTGGACCATGGAAGAGGAGGTTGGAAACTTACCGGCGGCGGTGTGGCAACCCGGGGAGCCGAATATGCGACCGACCGAACCCACCGCGAAATTGATCGAGGGTTGTATCACCGGAGTCAAACGACTCAAACCACCGCGCGGCAAACTCGGCAAGAAGGCAGCACCACCGCCGCTCGAATGGCACGTATTGGAAAAGAGTAGTGTGGCCCAATCGACAACGGCCCAGCAAAAACCTGCGGCCAGAGGCGCGCGCAATATTCAGACGCTGATTGTCCAAAAACAATCTGCCCAAAAGAATATCGTCGCAGCACTATCGTCAGCCGGCTTCAGTCTTTCCTGGCAGGCTGTTCCCGAAGCTGACGTGCGCATGAGAGAACTCCAGGCAGATCCACTTGCCGGTGCAGTTGCTTAACGATTTGTTCGGTCTTGGATCGGGTCAGTACAGGGAGCGGTAGCGACCTGGTCGGTGATCAGCATACGTATTTCCTAACGATTTTGACTCGCACGGTTTGACCAGGTCGCTACCGCTCTCTGTACTGACCCGATCCAAGAATGGTTCCCGACTTTTGAGGCAAGGCGTTATGTGATTGTTCTGGTTACAGGTGAACGATGGCGACGCAGCAACAGTTAATAACTTTCTACGATAACTATAAAGCGCCACTGACTGCCGGCTCGTACCGGCTGGTCCTGCAACAGAGTGTGACGCTCGATGGCGAGGCGCCTCGTCATTACTATCGCGATCAGAGTTTCGAAGTTCTCGCGCCACGTTATTCGATCGAGATTGAAGACATCCAGGCATACTTTCCACCGCAAGGCGGGGTCGCCGACTACAAAGACGTGCTGCCACATTTGGTCCTGGGCAGTCGCAACCTACCGTGGGAACGAACGCTTTCAGTGGGCACAGACGAACCATGGCTCACGCTACTCGTGTTCTCTGAAAAGGAGATCGTCGACAGTAAGGTTTTCTTCAAGCGCGGCACCGTCGAAGATTTGAGGCCTCATCGTCCCGACGACTATCACGGAAAGGACGAGGATCTTGCAGACTGGAAGCGAGTGGACATCAACGGCAATGTCCTGCTTCCAAGATTTACGAGAACCGAAGATGCCAACACTCCCGTGGGCTTACTCGATCTCGATCTCGATCTGTTTCACAAGCTCTGCCCGGCTCGAAAAGAACTTCCTTTGCTGGCTCACGTACGCCACGTCGACACTGACGACAAAGTCCCGCTCGAGATGGTCGCGGAAGGTGAATTCGCCGTACTGGTCGCCAACCGTTTCGCACCGCCGGGCTCCAATACCGTGTATCTGGTTTCACTCGAAGGCTGGAACTATCTCCTCGACGGACCGGACAAACCTCAAGCCGCTTCACGCGTGCGTCTCATCACCCTCGCGAGTTGGACCTTCAACAACGACCCATCCGGTAACGACACCTTCGGCGGGTTGATGCAACGATTAAAAACCAACTCGACTGTGTTTGGCATCACACTCCAAACGAGTAGCGGACAGCCATATGTAGACGAGGCACTCAAACGCGGATATGTGCCGCTTGATTACAAGCCACTCGACAGCACGTCAACCTTTGCCTGGTATCGTGGACCTTTGGCGCCGCAAAAAAGAGAGCCGGTTACGACGAATATTTTTGAACGCGCGGATGCGGCAATGATTCTGGACCAGGATCGTGGAATCATCGACGTGTCGTATGCAGCAGCGTGGGAAATGGGACGGCTGTCCGCTTTGTCATCGCCGGCGTTTGTGAAAGGGCTGCGACTGTTTGTCGAGCGACGGCAGAATGCCGCCAATTTTGCCGCCGAGATTGAAAAGTTTGTCGAGTCGCATCGCTCCTCTTTTAAGGAACCGATCTCCGGCAAACCTGTTAACGAACAGATCACGATTGCAGACGACCTCGTGGAGTGGATCGCGCGTCTGGTCCTGCTCTACCCGATACCGTTTCATTACCTCGTTCCGCACCAGTCGCTGTTGCCCGCCGAGTCGCTCCGCTTCTTTCATCTTGACGACAACTGGGTGAACGCGCTGGTTGATGGAGCACTCAGTATTGCAGTTCGTAACCTCACTACTGAATCCGTGGCGTCGCGCGCCGAACTGCAATCGGCGCTGTCGAAGATCGTCTACCAACACCGGCTGCGATTGCAGGGTAAGAATCCCGAATGGAATCCGACCGAGCGTTACATGGATATTCCCAAATCAGGATTTCTGTTGCGTTCGCGAATCGTCAGCGGCTGGCCCGGAATTGAGGTCACGGCGAAGACGAGTGCGACACAGGAGCAAACGCTGCCGAAGATTCTTCGTTTTGATCAGATTGCAGAAGGTGTCCTGTTCTGCCTCGCGCGTGGCACGGTCCAGGAAGTGACTTTTCGTGAACCGCGCGAAGGACTCACGTTCGGCGTCGGTAGTGACGGCACGATCAAGGCGTCGAAATCAGGGAAAACTCTTGACGTTAAGAAAAATCTGGTTCGCACTGGGCCAATCGGCGGAGTGGTCGAGATCGCTAAGCTGCAAGTTGAACTGGCGAGCGCCGGTTCCGCGGAACTAGCGACCGAGATGATCCGAAAACCAGAAGAGCAATCGATCACTTGGAGCTAACCCTATCTTGTAGTGAGTCAGTTTGAAATTTTGATGAATACGCCGAAGGCGTTCGCTAATTTCAGCCCAGGGTTGGAGCGCCAGCGACAACCCTGGGACATAAAGTTCAAAACGCGAACAACCCTGAAAGGGTTCCTCTCAAGGCGAACCCTTTCAGGGTTAGAACTAATGCCGATCGGGTTACCCAGGGTTCTCGCAAGCTCGAACCCTGGGCTGAAATTAGCGGACGCCTTCGGCGTTATTGCAGTCAGATTTCAAATCTGATGCACTACTCAGGAAGAACCTGTAAGTCATCATGGACTCGAATCACCTACTCGTTCCTATCAAAATGCAGGCGCTGGTTATTGACGATCTCGTCATCGATAAGAGCGGCGTGATCGAAATCGCGACGCGAAAGTTTGCCGCCAACGACGGCCGCTGGTCGCCGCAATTACAGGATTACCAGCCGCTGACCAATGTGCTTAGCACGCCTGGTCCAAGGCCGTTTTATGGCGCTACACGCACTTATCAAGGCAATCCGGCGGAACAGTTAGTATTGGAAAAAAACTCGCCGGCTCTGCCACAAAAGAAAGACAGGGGCGTTTATTTACACTGGGTTTTACCGGCGGGGCTGCGTCACGCTTACACACCAGGATTGTTCGACTTCCCTGCCCTGCCGGATCACTGGTTGATCGTACGTTTCTCTCATCAGGATTCCGCGGTAAAAACGCGCGCCTGGTTTGTCGATGGTGGCGCTATAGTTAGTGAAACCGGTCAAGGCAATCTTCTCTTCGAGGGACCCGAAAAATATGTCGCCAAACGCGCCGGCAAAGTGGTTCCCTTTGAAGAGTTCGCGACGACCAATTTTTCCGGCGCTCGAACTCAGATAACCGCGCTCGGCAACAGCACAACCGGCTCGCCCACATTCACGGCATTCATCGCAGAAAACCGAAACATCTTTTCGTGGCACGACAAACTGGAAGATCTACGCACACGAAACGCTGAAGGAACAATTCCCGAAGGAACCGCACTAACTTACTTATTGATCGGCTGGTACGGGGATCCGAAAGATGAACCACTTAGCGCATCTGTGGCCAAAGTGATCGAGCAGAAACAAGGTTGGCTGATCGATCCCCTGGGATGGCTAGTCGAAACAAACCCTGGCGATCTCCTCAAGCGGCGCTCGGTTTTTCACGGCATGGTGGCGCACATCAACTACTGGAGCGCGAATACTTATAAAGGACAGATGCTCGGCTATCCTGGTTCACCGCCGGTTCCGGGAGTAATGCGTAAGCCGCCGCCAACGTTCACAGTCGGTGTCGGTAACAATGCCGAAGACGCGCTCGTATCCCTCGTGTCGAGTTCGTACAGTGGTGAGCAGGAAGGATCGATTCTCGCAAAAGAGCAGCCGAATTTGTGGAAAGCGCTCGAGGCTGTGATCTACCGGCAAACTGATTCCCTCGTTCGAAGTTGGAATGTCGCACCGCGCGATATCACTGTGCACCAGAATTGGTTCGCGACTCGCGACGCCGGGAGGATCTGGTCCATCCTGCCAAAGGCTGACAACGAAAGCGAGTTTCCGAAAGACGCCGAGAAAACAGCACGGCAAACGAAGATTCGCCCCAGCGACGAGCAACTCGCGAAACTCAAAGAACTCAACTCGATTCAAGCTGAGGTTGATGCCACCAGCCGTGAACTCGCCGCCTTGCAACAGGATCTCTACGCGCGCTGGTGGAAACTGTGTGCCAAGTCGAAAGCTCCCTTCTCAAGCAGCCAGGAAGCCGAAAAGGATTGCCGCGATCTCGTTAAAGATGTTTCCGCAGTGCGCACGCTACTCAACACACAACTTCAACAACTACAACCGCTCCCGGAACAGTTAAGGAAAACTCTGCCACCGGAACTGGAACTCAAATACGATGCGGCGCCGCGGTTCTGGCTACCGGCAGATCCGGTGATCGTAGTGAAGAACTGCGGCTGCCCGACCAAGCATCGGTTTCCACGCAAACTTCCGTGCCGCTTGCCGGACCAGATCGCGTCGCATGGCGAAGTCGTAGTTAAGAAGGAACGCAAATCGTTTGCTGCTCCGTCCGGCGTTGCAGAAATCGCCACAGCCGCGCAAAAACTCCCATCGTGTCCGGCAGTGTTAACCGCGTTGCTCAATGAAGGTTCGATCGTCGAACAGGCGATTGCCGATCTGACATCGAGAACCTTACCTGAAGCCAAACGTTTTGATGACGCTGACTCGTGGCGGGGCTGGACGCAGCAACTCGATCACGATCTGACCTGGGATGGAGACCAAAAGAAATTCCCACATGACGAGGTTAATTTCGGCAAGCCCGGCGCCTTGAATATTCGGGCGCACCGTTTGGTGGATCTTTGGGAAGAGCAACCCTGGTCACCGCTTTTTCTTGATTGGCAGGTCACCTGGTTTCCTACAACTCAGTCGACTACGGCGGAGAATCCTTTTGGTCCAACCTGGACGTTTGGTGAAGCTGACTTTGCGCCACTCAATCGCGAATCGATTCCACAGAAAGGCTACACCGTGCGTGGCCGCAGCCTGCTCAGTCCGATTGACGAGCGAATCTTCAAAGAGCCGATCGACACCCTGCGCGAACTCCTTGATGACACCAGGCAACAAGACCAAAACTCTCCCTTCACTCCCGCGGTGAAAGAAGTTTTGTCACGTTATGAAATCGTTTGGGACAAGACACTCAAGGAACTCTCGAACGCCGGGCTGATGGGCCAGGCCTTAAGCGGATTTCATCAGTCGTTGCTGCGCCGTGACGCGCTGCTGCCACGCATCAATCCTGATTCGACGCGACCATGGATTGCTAATGCGAGTTTAAAAACTCTCGAAGACGATGTCAGAAAAGCATTCGAAGCGCACGACGACGGTTTGATTGGCGAACGTCTCGCGCCTCCCGCAGCCGTGACCGCAACCAGCACTGCGCCTTTATTCTCGATGCTCCGAGCAGGCGCGTTGAGAATTGATGAACTCTGGCTCATCGATGATTTCGGTCAATCGGCGGATCTGCTTGGCTTGACGGCAGCGCGGAGCAGGAATACGGGCCAGGTCTTTCACCCGCGCATGCGCTGGCACAATGACCAATCCGTGGTCGCCATGCCGCCGCGCGTTTTGCAACCCATTCGACTCAACTTTCGTTTTACTCCTGACCCTGAAGATAAAAACCTAAAGCAAGGCGATCCGGCGTTGCAGCCGATCTGCGGCTGGCTTTTCTTTAACCGGCTGGACCAGGCCCTGGTATTGTGCGACCGGCACGGCGACCTGATGGGCCATCTCAAAATCACTAAAGACGATCGCGGGCGGTGCGTCAGTTGGGATGCAAGCGCAGGCGGTGTCGCATTGGATAAGATCACCAATCCCAGTCTACAGACGTTCGCCAAATCGTTTATCCAAACGACTCCGATTGAAAACCCGAAACTACTCGAACTGCTGAACTTGATCGACACCACCCTCGAACGCATTCGTCCGGCCGCGGCGCGCCATAACACAGTTCTCGTCGGCCGGCCGCTCGCTCTCGTAAACGCTAGCGTAGGGCTCGAGTTATTCGGCAAAGCGTGGACCGATCCGAATGAACGTGTCGTCGCGCGACAAGGTACCGGCAACCCTGCACTTGATACTCTTCGCGTGCGTGTCAATCTTGGAGATCTACACAATACAGAGGACGGGCTGATCGGTTATTACAAAGCAGGAGCGTACGACCGCGTCGTCGTTCCGCAACTGAGTGACAGCATCAAGGCGTCCAAATACATTGCCGACACAAAGAGCGACGCGGTGCAAGTTGGTTTTGGCGCACAAGAGCGAATCACCATGTTGATGGATCCGTGGGGTTCCGTGCAGGCGGCGTGCGGTCTTGTGCCGGCGAAAACAATTTCCCTGGCCCACGCGGAGTTGGACCAGACGGTGACACGCTTGGAAACTTCATTCCGCGTCGGTCCCGTCCTGTTGCAGGGAGACAAGATTGCCTTGCCGACCCCAACAGGGGACAAAGGTGTTTGGAATTTCAGCGGTCCAGCGACCAATCAGGCCGCGACCACGGTCGTCTCCCTCGATCCGAAATTCTTTGGCGATCAACCCGTAGTCGCAACCGAGGGACGGCTCCTGTTGCTCAACGAAGAATAATTATTCTTGGATCGGGTCAGTACAGGGAGCGGTAGCGACCTGGTCAGCGATCAGTCGCGGAGCGCCAAAGGCGCGAAATATGATAGCCAGGGGCAAGCGCCGAGCAGAGCGAGGCGCGTCGCCCCTGGGTAAAAGCATAATAAGCATGAAGCTCTGAAAGAGCGGAATAACTACTGACACTATTTCGCACCTTCAGTGCTCTCTCCAATTAGTATCGGGTAACCAGGGGCGACGCGCTTCGCGTTGCTCAGCGCTTGCCCCTGGCTATGATATTTCGCGCCTTTGGCGCTGCGCCCAACCGAATTTCAGTTTTTGTGCAAAGCCAAGCGGATTAATCAAACCTGAAGGAACGTAATGCCAGATCAACTCCTTGAACTCGCAGTTGTCACTTTCACGACCGACGAATTAACGATCAGAGTCAGGAATATCAGCGGCGTCTCGCTCGACAAGAGACTGGTGCTCGAACTGTTTCCGCCCGCTTACCTGGTCGACGACAAGATCAACGAAGCTGCTGTAGCCGCCGCGAGTAGCGAGAGACCGCCCGGAGCAAAGAGCCTGGCCGGCATCGTATCCGGTCCGGAACGCTGGTCCGTCTGGGTACGACGCGAAGCTTCCGATTCGAGTCTCGTCATTGTGTTCATCAATGACATGGACCAGAACGCCGTCGATCTCCCTACTCCGGTAAAACTCCCGGACGGCGCAGAGTTCACGATTCGCATTCCACTCGATCCAGGCGCCAATCGCGATCACATCGATCTCCTGTACGGCTACCAACACGGCAAAGACGAACGCGATCCCTCATTCAACGGCAAGCTGGAATTGAAACCGGAAAAGAGCGAGTGGGCTCCGGATGTGACTCTGTCCACAACTCACGACAGTCCGACCATGGTTAACCCCGGCGATCTCGTGCAGGTTTGCTGGAAGATCAAAGACGGGGTGAGCGCAACACTCCGTGGTCCATTACCCGGCGGTAACTCAGAGCTGACGCTCAGTCCGAATCCAACCGCCGATTTCAAAATCTCGGAAGGATCGGTTGAAGTTCGCGTGATGGGTGGGATGACTTACCTGTTGCAAGCCGAAGTGAAGCGTCCCAATCACCCGAATGTGCAGGTCGTCAGAATGCTCTGGCTCGATACACCGAATCACAAGTATTCCTACGTCTACATCAATCCGGAAAAGGTCCTTCCGCACGGCCTGCTGGAGATAAATTGGGCCGCGTGGGGTGTCAAAGAAATTGAGCTCGACGTTCGCAATAACACCGGCACGCACACAACCCGAACTATCCGTTTAACCCAGCAAACGAAAGGTCGTTTCTTTGAAGGAAGCGGGGTGATGCGTGTCACTGCGACTAAGACTGCGAGTGAAACAGTCGATCTGATCGCGCCGCCAATCAGAAAAGAAAGCACGAGCGTTTCGGTAGTCTCATGGAAGCAGATGATGAAACCCGACCTCACCGGCAAGCCGCTCGGGATGGCAGTGGTGACACCGAAGCTCGCTGTGCTGACAACCGAAGGGTTATTCATCGCTGAGATAGGTGAGTTTGATCCCGAGTCGACATTGGAGAAACTGATCTTCAGCAAGGTCAGCAAGGAGACGCCACGGCAGTGGCTCAGTTTGGCGGCAGTCGACAAAAGATTCGTAGTGCTGCGTCGCACAAACAACGACGATCTTGAGGTCGCACCTTACAAAGTAAACGGAACTGTTGACGAGATTCCGCCGCTGACGCTTCCGGCGTATGTGCGGCCACTAATCGCGCGAGAAGAAACGACTTTCGATTTTGCCGGCTTCGCCGGGCGCGTGTATGTCGTAGTTGAATCTGCATCGCCCGGAACATCGCGGGAAGCATTCTCGGTGGGCTTCAACAGCGCCACAAAGAAAGCCGAATATCGTCCTGAACCGCTGCTCGCACAGATGTCAGGATTTCGGTTAGTGACTTTCGATGATGCGCTTTACGCCCTGAATCGCACCTCCGGCAGGATGTTTCGCTTTGAACTCACAAGAACAGGAACTCTCGACGAACCTCGCCAGGCCGCGAGCGCGATCACGGAAGTCAACGGACAGAAGGAATCGATGATCCGGCAAGGACTTTTTGTGCCGGTCGGACGTGTGCTTGCAGTGTTTAGCCCCAGTTCGGTGCCGACGCTGGCAGAACTCCAGCGGTTCGGTCTACAGAATGTATTGGGTTATAGCAGTTTGACACCAGCCGCCGATCCGAACAAGATTCCGCAGGACCTGGTCTACAATCCGCAAAAGAATTACTGGGCTCGTTGTGGCCACGATCTCGATATCAAGCCAGGCGCAGTGGCGGGATTTCGTGAGACCGGCTCGCGTCGTTTGTGGGTGAATCAGCCTGATGGCGAAACTCACACCCTCCCGGCCGGCTCCGAATCACTGTTCGCTCACGATTATGTATTGGACGTCCCCACTGCCGCGTTGCCCCCCTATCTGAACAAAAAGAAACAATTCAAGATCACAAACAACACAAACATGCGACTGCTGCGCTTGAGCGACAGGCTACCCGATAGTGGTCTAAGTGATTTCAGTGCAGCAGGACCAGCCGAACTTGTTTCGGAATTTCCGGATGGCATCAGAAACGGCGCATCGGAGACATTTGAATTCCGCTATAACGAAGCTGATCCCACGCCGGTGCAGTTACGTTTTCTGGTCCAACGTCCGGATGGAGTGACTCAC
>DATEIS010000008.1:0-5382 GCA_035278765.1 Pyrinomonadaceae bacterium
CTCCTTGTCTTCCGCTGAAACCGGGCAGACCGAAACAACAAAATCATCCTGACGGAGATCGATGCCACGCACACCACGCGTCGCGCGTCCCATCGGCCGCACGTTCTTCTCGTCAAAGCGAATCGCGAGTCCATTGTGCGTCGCGATGAAGATGCGTTTCGTGCCGTCAGTCAATACGACGTCGAGCAACTGATCGCCTTCGTCAACGTTGATCGCGATGATGCCGTTCGTACGAATGTTCTGGAAATCGGCGAGCGACGTCTTCTTGATCACACCCTTGCGCGTGACCATCACGACGTGACGGCCTTCGGCAAACTCGCGCACCGGAACAACGCCCGCCAACCTGCGATCGGAAGGTATGTTGATGAGATTCACGACTGCCTTGCCGCGTGCCGAAGCAGCAGCGTCAGGCACTTCATGAACTTTCAACTTATAGACCATGCCATCGTCAGTGAAGATCATCAGATAAGCGTGTGTCGATGCGATAAAGAGATGCTCGACGAAGTCGCCATTCTTTGCAGCGGCGCCGAAACGACCTTTACCACCGCGGCCCTGACGCGAGTAAGTCGTGATCGGAGTTCGCTTGATGTAGCCACTGTTAGTGACGGTGATCGCGACGTCTTCATCCGCAATCAGATCTTCGATTGAGAGCTCAACGCCTTCGTCGACGATCTCCGTACGTCGCTTGTCACCAAAGTCTTTCTTAACCTCTTCGAGCTCTTTCGCAATCACGCGTCGCAGAGAGCGTTCATTCGCGAGGATCTCTTCGAGCTCCGCGATTAGCTTAATGACCTGTTCGTATTCGTCGGTGATCTTCTGTCGTTCGAGAGCTGAGAGGCGTCGCAGTTGCAGGTCGAGAATTGCCTGTGCCTGAATTTCAGAAAACGCGAGACTCGACATCGTTTTCTGCATCTTAGCGAGATGAGTCTTGATCTGAACTTCTGCCCCAAGACCTTTCCACGTTTTAATCTCACTCGTCGTCTTCAAGTCGGCCTGTAGCCATTGCCTGGCTTCGTCAACTGAGCGTGAATTACGAATAAGAAAGATGATCGCATCGAGCGCGTCGATGGCCTTCGTGAGTCCTTCGAGAATGTGCGCGCGAGCTTTTGCCTTGCGCAGCTCGTACTCCGTGCGTTTGCGCACCACCTCGCGGCGAAACTCGATGAACGCCTCAAGCATCTCCTTGAGATTAAGGACTCGTGGCTGTCCGTTAACGATCGCGAGATTGATGACGCCAAACGACGATTGCATCGGAGTCAACTTGTAGAGCTTGTTGAGCACTACTTGCGGCACTGCATCGCGTTTGAGCTCCACAACGATGCGCATGCCGCTGCGATCCGATTCGTCGCGCAGGTCTGAAATGCCGTCGATCTTCTTCTCGTTGATCAGTTCGGCGATGCGCTCGAGCAGCCGAGCTTTGTTGACCTGAAAGGGAATTTCTGTGATGACGATCGCATCGCGCTCCTGGGCGCCGCGACCGATGCGATCGATGCCGGCACGCGCACGCAACTGCAAAACACCGCGACCTTCTTCGTAAGCCTTTCTGATCTCTTCGCGACCGTAGATAAATCCGCCGGTCGGAAAATCGGGACCAGTTACGATCTTCGCGAGATCCTGGACCGTGACTTCAGGATCTTTCAGCAACGAAAGAGTTGCGTCGATGATTTCAGTCAGATTGTGCGGCGGAATCTTGGTCGCCATACCGACCGCGATGCCGTCAGAACCGTTGATGAGCAAATTCGGCAGCCGCGTTGGTAACACTGTCGGCTCACTGAGCGACTCGTCGTAGTTTGGTTGAAATACAACGGTCTCTTTTTCGATATCGGCGAGAATTTCATTCGTCAAACGCGCCATGCGTATTTCGGTATAACGCATCGCTGCTGCTGCGTCGCCGTCAACTGAGCCGAAGTTTCCCTGTCCATCGATAAGCTGATAGCGCATCGAAAAATCCTGCGCCAGACGCACAATCGTGTCGTAAACAGGCATGTCGCCGTGCGGGTGATACTTACCGATGACGTCGCCGACGATACGCGCGCTCTTCTTGTAGGGCTTGTTGTAGGTGTTGCCGAGCTCGTGCATGGCCCATAACACGCGCCGGTGCACGGGCTTCAATCCGTCGCGAATATCCGGCAACGCGCGGCCGATGATTACCGACATCGCGTAGTCGAGATACGAGCGCCGCATTTCGTCTTCGATGTTTATATGATTGCGTTCAGAAGTTGTTTCCATCTAACAGCCTTTCCAGTACAATTCGCGACACAGTTTGACCCCGTTTGAAGAGATACTGAGCTTGAGTTTGGCGCTTTTTTCGGGGTAAGAAAAACGGGTGAACATCACTATCAAATCAGCCCGTATTTTAGCCTTTTTTGAGCCTGTTTGGCAAACACGAAATTGGCGTAAACTCCAATAAAATCAATAGCTTCGTGCAGGCACTCCCGACCGTTTGTGACGGCTTCACAACCTCAGTCGGCTCCCATGAGTGAACAACGAAATTGGAAACGAATTCGTGAGCGATTGCCCCTCCAATTACCGGTGCGGGTCCAGGGCCGAGAAACGCCCGATTTCGAATGGAACGAGATCACCAGACTCGCCAATGTGACCCCCTTCGGCGCGGGATTTCCTCTCAAACATCCCACTGAAAAAGGCCGCTTGTTGTTCATGACGATCCCGATGCCAAGGCAGTTGCGAGTGTTTGATCACGTTGAGGATCAATATCGGATCTGGGCCATCGTGAGATACATGAAAGCGTCTGTTGGCGAAAAGGGCCCCGTGTTTGACATTGGCGTCGCGTTCATCGGGAAAAAGCCGCCGGCGAGTTTCGAGAAAGAACCGTGGAAGCGTTACGAGATCTCCACATCTGCTTTCCAGGCACTGGCGGCACCCGACGATATTTTAACTCCGATTACAGACCAGCGAGCCTACACACGTCACAACATCGCAGTTGATATGCGGGTGGATGTGGTGGACGTCAACGGTGAAGTGGTCATGAGCGAACATACGGTGACTGAAGAAATCAGCACCAAAGGCGCGACAATTTTTACCACGTTACAAATCCCACCGGGACGCTTCATACGTGTAACCAGCGATCAGCACGCTATTACGACACACGCGGCGATCAGATCGCGGAGCACAGGCGCCGACGGTATTCCGAGAATTCATGTGGAGTTCATAGATAAGGAGTGGCCGTTGTAAGATAAACGCGCTCCGAAAGCTTGAACATTGAGTAACAACGGCACAGCAAAGGCGAAACGAGAGGATCCGCGCGCGTCACCGGAGCGCTCGCCGTTGCCGCAGTGGGCGCTTGAATCGATAAGGCCCGTCGTCGGCATGCTGAGCCGCGTGTTCTTTAAGATTGAATTCAACGGTCTTGAGAATGTGCCTAAGAATGGAGGTCTGATCATCGCCGCGAATCATCAGACGTATATCGATCCGTTCTGGCTTTCGGTTCCGATCAAGCGACCGACGCGTTATCTGGCATGGAGTGCTGCATTTCGGTGGCCCGTCGTCGGCAGATGTCTGATCTGGTTTGGCGCGTGGCCGCTCGCCCTCGAAGGAAGCGATCCGGCTGCGATACGTAGTTCGTTACAGTGGCTGCGTAACGGAGGCGCGGTGGTGATTTTTCCTGAAGGGGGAAGGAGCACGGCGAGCGGAGATCTGGATCGGTTTAAAGCAGGCGCTGTGCGATTGGCGTTGGAAGCAAAGGTACCGATCCTTCCGGTGACGATCAAAGGTGGTAATCGTGTTTGGCCGAGAGGCTGGCGTTTTCCGAGACCCGGAAAGGTCGTGGTGACCTATCATCCGCTCCATCACCTCGAACAATGCCCGAATGAGGAGACGCGCGCGTGTGCACGGCGTGAGAGTGAACGCTTAGCGCAGGTGATCGCTTCCGCCCTCTAAAGCGTTTCCAACACACGCATCATCGGCTCGTGGACCAGCCCGTTGCTCGCCAAAATCTGCTCGTTATAAATATCCACTGGCTCGTCTTTGAAATTCGTGATCCTGCCACGGGCCTCTGTGATCAGGAGCGCGCCCGCGGCGACGTCCCACGGGCTTAGGCCGTCTTCCCAGAATCCATCGAAACGACCACACGCTACATAAGCCAGATCGAGCGCCGCTGAACCATCGCGTCGCACTGCCTGCGCATTCATCGTGAAGAGCGTGAATCCACGCGCGAAGTCAGGACGCTCACGCACGTTGTACGGAAAACCGGTGCACAGCATCGCCTGGCTCAACTCGTCCACTTGCGAAACGCGGATCTGGCGATCGTTGAGCGTTGCGCCTTGGCCACGCTCCGCGGCAAACATTTCATTGCGCATCGGATCGTAAACGACCCCGATCTCCAGCACGCCCGATCGCTCCAACGCGATCGAAACGCAGAAGCACGGATAGCCATGCGCGTAGTTTGTCGTGCCATCCAGCGGATCGATGATCCACTTCCACTCGCTCCGCTTACCGCCGACCAAAATCGCTTCGCCTGATTCTTCAGCGAGAATTCCGTGTTGTGGATAGTAAGAACGGATTCGCTCGATGATCAGGTTTTCAGCGGCGATGTCGGCTTCGGTAACGAGATTGATGTCGCCTTTGGTGCTAACCTTCGCCGATCCGAGACGTTGGACCAGCAGATTGCCCGCGTCCCGGGCAGTTTCGATCGCAAAATTAAGCACAAGTATCCGTATTCTATCCGTGAATATCCGTGGCTAACGGAATATTTATATCCTTGGCGCGCGCAGTTTGGACCGCTTCCTCATAACCAGCATCGACGTGTCGCGCGACGCCGAGACCGGGATCGTTCGTCAACACGCGATTCAATCGCTTCGCTGCTTCGTCAGTACCATCCGCAACGGACACTTGCCCAGCATGCAGCGAATAGCCAATGCCGACACCGCCACCATGATGAAATGAAACCCAACTCGCGCCACTCGCCGTGTTGAGCAAAGCATTCAGAATCGGCCAATCGGCAACGGCATCCGATCCGTCTTTCATTCCTTCAGTCTCTCGAAACGGCGATGCCACCGAACCGGTGTCAAGATGATCTCGCCCGATCGCAATCGGCGCTTTCAAATCACCACGCTTGACCAGATCGTTGATCGCTTCGCCCATCTCAGCCCGTTCACCGTAACCTAGCCAACAGATTCGCGCCGGCAATCCCTGGAAGTGCACGCGTTCGCGCGCCAGACGCAGCCAGCGATTCAACGTGCGATCGTCCGGAAACATCTCGAGCGCGAGATCGTCAGTCTTGCGAATGTCCTCCGGATCACCTGACAACGCGACCCAGCGAAACGGTCCTTTGCCTTCGCAAAAAAGCGGGCGAATGTATTCGGGAACGAATCCAGGTATCTCGAAGGCGTCTGTGCATCCGGCATCCAGCGCCTGCTTCCGAAT
>DATEIS010000009.1:0-33242 GCA_035278765.1 Pyrinomonadaceae bacterium
TTATTAACAAGAGACGGGAGAATTCATCGACAAAAATTATCTTGCCCGAGTTGGCTTGTGCGTTAACGTTCTGGCAGGAGAACAACAAGAGCGCGGCGAATATGATCGCTTTGCTCAGTTCACAACGCCCTGGACGGATCAATCTCTGCCGCCCGCGATGATACATGGTAGCAATGTGACTCTCGGCACTGACTTCTGTGGGTTTTGTCTTGGACACAAGTATGTGAGCACTACAATTATCTACAACCATATGTTGATTGAGGGTGGGCAGGGGAGTCAACTCCCGTTGCGATCGTACATAGCGTACGAGCTAGTCTCGTGCCATGAACATCCATCGATGTCCTTCTAGATCCTCAACTCGATATCGTCGCGCGGGTGGCCCATCCTCGGGTTCAGACAAGATAACGGCTCCTGCAGCCTTAGCCCGAGCATAGTGCTCATCGACGTCCTCAACATAGACGAGAACACCATCAATGATCCATGGCAGAGCGGACCATGAGGCGGCAATCTCGCAGTTGCCACGATGTCGCTTGGGGCCTTCATAGTCCGCCGACGGACTGGCCAACATGATGAGTCCATCCCCGATCGACATTTCTCCGTGAGAAAGCCTCCCATCGGAAGACGTGAAGCGAGTTGTCTCCGTGAATCCAAACACCTCCGCCAGCCATTCCAGGGCTGCAATGCCGTCCTCATAGGTCAAAAACGGAACCACGTCTGGCATCTTGATCTCCTTTCGCCATGCCACGAAGGTTCTCGACTTGTGGCTCCCAAATAACGGTTTGGTAGAAAGCGAACTTTTGAACTGCTTCTGGACACGGCAATACTTATTACCACTGGCTTTCATAAGATCTTTGGGCCAAGAGACGACAAATTCCAAGCACTGTGTTTACTACTTGTCGACCTCAATTAATCGCCATTGCTCCGGCCGTAAGCTAATTGTCCGAACGAGTACAACGCATCACGGGTGCGAATGTAGATATTGTTCCCCGCAATCGCTGGAGTAGCCCAGCACTCTTCATCAAGATCATTCGTAGCGATAATCTCCCACTGCGCACCAGCTTTTAGCACGGTCACTTTGCCGCTGGCGCTTAAGAGAAAAACTTTTCCATCCGCTGCTACCGGAGATGCATAGTATGGCTCGAGCGCATCGGGAGTACGGCCCATCTTCAACACAGTTCCACTCGTCGGATCAAGACTCGACAGAATTCCACCTTCCTTCATCAAATACATCACGCCCTTGTAGATCAAAGGCGAAGGAATACTCGGGTACGACTTTCGGACGTTCCATACAACATTCGTCGTACTCCGATCACGGGTGCCACCCCGAGCCCCAAGCTGTACTGCCGTTACACCGTAACCTCCCACGAGGGAGTCACGTACGAAGTCCCACTCAGTACGATCGACATATTCGTCGCCGTTACCATCAAGCCATCCAAAATATCCTTGACGGTCCTTTAGTTCGTCTCGGTGAAGCCGTTTATCATTGTCTTTGTCTGACTTCAAGGTTTCGTCGAAAGGCGGCAGGAAAGGTTCATCGCCTCCATCGAAATGGACGTAGACCATATCGGTCCCAAGAACGGGTACGCCTTTGGGATAGTTACCAATCTTCGCCACCCACCAGAGTCGCTCTCCCTTATCGACCGAATAGGCATCGAGAGAGCTTGAGCCTGAGCCGAGTACCAGTATTTGGGTTGGTCCATCCTTTGGTTTGTAAACTGACGGCGTCGAGTAAGCCTCAAAGTTCGGCCGGGGTTTTTTCCAAAGCACTTTGCCATTTCGCGAATCGACTGCAACGATGAACGAGTTCGTTCGGTGGTCACACACCATCACGAGCGTGTTGCCCGCAAGTATGGGTGATGCCGCCATGCCGTAAAAACTGTTGAACGGGCCCAGCGGAACTCGCCACAGTTCATTGCCACCTGGTCCATACGCAATCAATCCGAGCTCGCTGAAAAACGCGAAAACATTCTTTCCATCGCTCACAGGACTGGGAGACGCGCCATCATTTGCTTTGTACATTTGCATTTGCCGCGCGCGGACGACGTCGCGTCGCCACAAGATCTTTCCAGTTTTACGATCGAGAGCGAAGGTGCTGAGTTTGTCGCCTTCAGTTGCAGTAATGAATACGCGGTCTACCGTGACAACGGGCGATGATCGCGCAAACGGCAGTGCTGTTTTCCAGACGAGATTCTTATTTGGCCCAAACTCAGCCGGCAATGTAACCCCCTCGGCCACACCGGTACCATTTGGCCCACGGAATTGCAGCCATTGACGAGTCTCAGAAGTCTTTGCTTTTTGTGCATATGCGACTGTGGCGCAACCGCCAATGAATAGCACCACCGTAAGGAGAGTGATGTACGAGAAGGGGTTTGGTTTATTCATGTTCGTAACTCTGATCTTGTCGAGGGTTTTATTTCTCGGGGAGTGAACTCGCGCTAGTTGTCTGTTGTGTTGACTGTGATAATGAAACCCCCACGGTGTCTATGCGAGCGAAATTCTAATTCCAAATTGAGAATATAACCATGCTGCGCACCTTCATGGGAGTTGTTTGGAGAACTTGTGATTTTATCCGGGCTTTTGAAAATCCATTCGATTTGGAGTGACGACAGGGACGGGGTTCTATTAGGATCTTTTCGCAACGAGCCGCCCCCTCAGACGTTATTATTTCAGCGCTTTGCCTCAAGAGTCTGGACCATTGTTGGATCGGGTCAGTACAGGGAGCGGCAGCGACCTGGTCGGCGATCACCCTTTCGATATTTCCTAACGATTTTGACTCGCATGGTTTGACCAGGTCGCTACCGCTCCCTGTACTGACCCGATCCAAGCGCAAATTCCTACTTTTAGGGCAAAGCCATTATTCAGCCCCGGGCACACATGAAGCGGTACTGTTGGTGAAGAGACCGTGAACATCGACGTAACGTTATGACTATAAACAATCATGCAGTTCGTCCTCCGACAGCGCTTGGTATCGCTTTGTTGCTTTACGTTGTTCTGCTTCCCGGTACCGGCATTGTGGCGCAACCAGTGAAAGAACGACTCCCGGTCCGTGAACTCACTTACGACGTCGAACCGATCTGCGAGGGGGAGAGTTGCCGGCTCCTCGTTGGTTTAACTTTTCAAGGAGATTCGTCAGGGGAGTCGCGGCTGTTATTGCCTTTAGAGTGGTCACATGGAGTTAAGCTTTACCGGGCGATCAGAAACATACAGTCGCCGTCAGAAGGCGTAAAGATTGATGATACTAAGGAGCCACACGTCAAAACTGTGCGCCACCGACCGAACCAGCGCGTTTCGCTGACTTATGAGGTCGTAACCCAGCCGCCCGGTACAAAACTGACCATCGCTGTGTACCATGAACCGGTTTTACGTTCCTCTTACTTCTACGTTATCGGTCAGGCGTTGTGGGTCTATCCAGATATGGCGGAAACCACTCCGCTACATGTAAGCCTTCACTGGAAGAACATTCCAAACGGTTGGGCGCTCATCAACAGTTTCGGTGCCGGCGAACCGCGACAGAAGGTTAAGACCACCCTGGAGAAATTCCGCAAAGCCACATTCCTGGCCGGCGACTATCGCGTGAAGCGAATTGTAATAAAGAAGCGACCTGTTTACGCCGTCACTAGAGGCAAGTGGGGTTTTCCTGATGAAGAGTTTAACAGCCTCGTCGAAAAGCTTGTGCAAGTCCAGCGCGATTTCTGGAACTCATATGATTTTAGTTACTACTTGATGGCATTGTTACCGTTGGATGAACAGGAGGGAGTACGCGGCGGGGAAGGGCGGACTAATAGTTTCTCTCTCTACCTTCCTAAGGATTTGACCACCCTGTCCAAAGACCAGCACCTGCTCGCGCACGAGATCTTTCACGCCTGGAACCCTCAGCGACTCGGCGACTTCGAGCTAATCGGCGGCGTCGAAAACGAGCGTCTGTATTGGTTCAGCGAAGGATTCACGGACTACTACGCCAGCCTGCTACTACTGCGCGCCGGGTTAATCTCGCTCGACGAATACGTGGCGGCCCATAACACCTTTATAGAAGCCTATTACACTTCGCCTGTTCGCTCGCTCACGGTGGACGAAATGGTTCAAAAACGCCAGACCAACCGTGACGCGGAGAAACTTTTTTACAAAAAAGGCTATCTTCTGGCGAATCACCTGGATTTCACCATTCGCTCTAAGACAAACGGCAAGCATTCCCTGGACGACGTGATGCGCAGCCTGCTGAGATCATCTAAACCAGACAGCATCAAGCTTTCGGAAAAGAGGATTGCAGATGCCTTGCGACCTTATCTGCAAGAACAGGGAGCAAGTGATATAGAGAAGTATATGGGCCGCGGTGAACTCGTTCCCACGGATAACTCAATTGGCGCGTGTGCAACTGTGGAAGACGTCGAGTATCGATCATTCGATCCAGGTTTCGATTTTGAGAAGTGGGTTAAGAGCCGTGTCATCTCGGGCGTAGTCCCAGATAGTAATGCTTACCGCGCCGGGCTACGTGATGGACAGAAATGGGTAAGTGGCGGCATGGTCCACGATGACCCGACGAGGCTGACGAAGTTTACTGTCATCGATGGTGACACGCAGAAATTAGTGCAATTCTATCCCGCGTCGACGAAAGCGATCCCTCTACCGCAATTCAAGTTGAAACCGAATCTTTCGACTGAAGAGCGAGCGCAATGCCTCTCGCAGCTTGGCGTGCCAGCGGTGCCTCAGAAACCACCTCGAGAAGCGAAGCGGCCCTGATCTCGCAGGTACCGCTTCGAACAGCACTCGCTCACCGACTCAAAATCCATCGGACGATACCGTAGGCGTCCCACTAGCTCTTCACCCGCAACGCGCAGATCGTCGCGCTTGATTTCGACGGTATGCGCCTGGCTGGGTCGCAACTCGATTGGATCAGTTTGCGCCAGTAGACGGCCCGTTGCATCGTAGATGTATCCTCGAACGCGTACCGGTTGACTGCCCGGATCGCTCTGGTTGTAGAAGGTATATCGTAGTCTCTGTCCCGGTATGATGCCGACTGGATTGAACTGCTTGGCGCGTTTCATCGGCAGGATGACGAGTCGGTATTTTGAATCATCTGGTACTGAGTTCGGATCCTGGACCTCATCGGGAATAACTTCCAGCGAGCAAGGGTAGTCATCCGGACTGCCGCCTGTCGGCGCGACCCTGGTAACTTTCACAATCACCTGCACGCGTCCCGTGATGTGATCACCGTAAGTGTGCAAATCATTACGCCGCACATCGGCGAAGCTGACTTCACCTGGCGCTACTTGGCGGAGATTGTTGAAACGATGGAAGGAAAGCGTTAGCGATAGCTTTGCCTCAAAGGTGATTGTTGGACCGGGTCAGTACCGTAACGCGGTAGCGTCGGGTCGAGGTTGTGCCTCAATAATCGAGGAATATCACGTTCACCCGACGCTACCGCGTTACGGTACTGACCTCTTCCAAGCACGGCGTCAAATCGCCAGTCCAACGTCGCCTTCGAGCACCGATGTCTTTAGCTGCGGACGCTCTCCACTCTTCCACAGTGCAGCAGTGTGTATTACCCGATACCTGATGGGCCCCCCATCCGGTCTTTCGCTGCGCGCAATGGGGCGCGGAATGCAGACAAACTCGGTGCGCATCTCAGCGACTGACAATTGCACCTTCGCATAACCGTGTCCTCCGAGATCTACGAACTCGAGGTGCGGAGCCAGATCCGGGTTGGACAGCGACCGTGCGCGCTTCAGGTCGAAGCTCTTTGCATATTCAAGGCACGAGCGGACGCCATGCTTCACCAGCATGTTGTACGTCCAGACGGGCTTCGCGCCGTCCGGCCGATCGGCGAGGAACAAGGCGCGGATGGGCCAGGCCTTGGATGAGCGATGCTCTAAGGCTTCCATCGCGCCCGGGCTTGCCAGCGACGCGCCGACGAAGCTCAATCCCACGGGTTCGAATTTTCGCGGCGGGAGATTCGCTGCGGCATATCCAGCCCAGAAGCTGTGACGGTCTCCAGATACGATGGCGAAGCCGGTGATCTTCGCATCGCGCACGAGGTCGTAGATCTCCTTGCGCTCGGCGTATGCCGATCCGTAGTCGTTACTTCCGAACTGCGCGTAGGTGTCCGCGGGCCACGGTTTCTCGACCATTCCGGCGGGGAGGTTTTGCGGGTCCGAGCGCCAGTCGAGCGCGCCGTACGAATTGCCCCAGATTTTCCACGTCGCCTTCGATTTGCGCAGCTGGTCCTTGAACCATGCCTTCTGGTCGACGCCGAGGATGGTTCGCGGCGGCGTCTCCTTGCGCGGATTCGGAATACGCACATCGCGGAAGTGGAGTTCGGCAGGCGGCCTCCCGCCGTCGAAGGCGCGTCCCGCGTCGAGCGCGATCATCGCCTCCTCGGAAAACATTCCGTTGAACGCAGGGTCATAAATTTTTCCAACCCCCTCAGCGTCAGTTGGGTCGTCGCCGCAAAAGCTGTGCTGGTCGGTAATGAGAAGGTCGAGGTGCTTGCCGTAGCGGAGCGCCCGATAAGCGATCAGGCTGCGGATCGCAGTCAGATTGTTCGGCTCGATGCCGAGTCCGTTCCCGTCCCACTGGTCGATTTTGATGTTCTTGACCGCAACCGTCCCGAATTCGGCAAGCGAGCCGCTCGGTGGTGACACGCGAGCCGGGACATATTCGAACCAGGCCTGGTTGGCGGCGACCTTGACGGTCTGGCCGGGCTGCGGCTCGCCGCCCGCCTGGACGATGCTTTGTCGGCCCTGCCACGAGAATTCGTGATTGTCCCAGATGGCGACGAACGGCCAGCGCGCGCGGGCATCCTGGAGGTCGGGATCCGCGAGATAGCCCTTGTATATGGCGCGATAGCCGTCGACGGTCAGCGGGTAGTGGAGCTTGCCGCTCTTTCCTCCATCGGGAATGCGCGCAACCTCATAGATCGTGCGATCGTAGCGTGTCTTCACCTCCTCGGGATACTCGACCACCTCGTAGATGAAATCGCCGAGGTGCAGAACGAAATCGAGCTGTTCGGCGGCGGGAGCGCGTTCATCTTCGTAAATCATCCGGCGATAGGCGTTGAGCTTGCCCTCATTGACATCCTGACAGCTCACAAATGCGAAGTTCACCGTGCGCGGATCGTTTGGCAACGGCGCGGTGATCGTGCGTCCGACCCGGCTGCCGTTGCCGTCAGTGTCGGTAAACCGGTACCAGTAAGTGCGCGCCGGCTTGAGCCCGCCAATCAGTACGCGCGCGGTCCAGTCCGCCGCGCTCGAGACCGGTGTCTGCGCGTGCGCAATGACTCGGCGGAATGTCTCATCGTCCGCTACCTCGACGGTCAGGAGCTGGCGCGTACCGTCTGTGAACGGACGCCTGGTCCAAAGGATCACGCTGTGCGGATCGGGATCGCCCGAGGCGACCCCTTGGGGATAGAGATCACGCCGCTCATGCCAGTGGACACGCGAACCTCGAGCCGGTCCAACCCATGCTAGCGAAGCACCGATTGCTGTTGCAGCTTTGAGAAAGGATCGGCGGCTAATCTTCATCGTCTTACTCCGTCCGGGCTTGAGTTCTTTTCAGTCATGATTTTGAAGCTTGCACATCTGAGGCACAATAAGCGAAACGGATAGCGAGTCGCAATTGACCGGCTATCCGTAAGTTGTAGATCCTATTTGCTGCCGAGGGCGGGAGCCTTATACCGTAACTCTGATCTTGTCGAGGGGTTCCGCGTGACCGCCTTATTGACCGTCTGTAGTCGATCTAACCAAAAAGGACGGAGAGTATCCGCCCTTTATTCTAGCTATTCCCCTAATTTCTCACGGCTCACGGACAAGAAATACATCCCAAGCCCATCGACCTAGTTGAGCACCGTAAATATCTTTGACCTTCGCTCTATAGCGAAACGTACTGATCAGCTTTCTTCGCGAATCCTGTTCAAAAAAAGAGCTTCGCCCCAACCCTTGTACTGCTGATACTCAGCATAGGGTTCAAGCAACCGGCCATCAATATCGAAACCATCCAAAGGGAAAACCAGACCGTCACGAAACTCATAAGCTGTGACTATGGGATAGTCCTGCTCTTCCGTCTCATACTTGAGAAAGAAAACATACTTTCGATTGGTCAATGGGAATGGCCTGCCACCAAAGCCGCGCTGAATTATTTTGCCGGATCGAAAACGGACTGCTCCACCGGTTCGAACGGTAGTGATCGAATTGCCAGAAGTCAGCGCCAGAGAAGAATTGTTCTTAAGGATTTCATCGACTAGTACGGTGAACTCCGAATAGACGTTGGTTTTATCTTCAGATAGAAATGCTTGGGGCATTTGTAACTTTACCGACCACTATAACGTCACTTTGCGATGCTGGAAGCGCCGGTTCAGTCGCCGCATGGCTCGATGGTCCACCCCAGGACGAATAACTTTCCTCCGTTAACATTAGTCGCCTAACGTCAACTTTCTCAGTAGCCCGGAGCTTGATGTTGTGGCGTTTCCCCCTCGCTCTTCGCAAACTCTGCATGTTTAAATCGGAAGGCTCTTTAGCGTCGTAGTCCGCTACAGGGTAAGTACTCTTGTCGTGTTGTTCGTATACTTTTGTTTGCTTTTGATCTTGTGGTGGCAGCATAGCGAGAGTGCTCCCTACAGCGACAACCACAGCAGTCATGGCCAAAATCAGGATTTTCTTCATAAGTCCTCGTCGGTGCTCAGTGTACGTTTGATACTAACTCACACGCTTTTCGGATAACTGCCGGGCTTACCGAATTCCACACAGCCTTGTCGCAACTCTCGCCTTCTGTTGCGTCGATGTATTGTTCCTCATTAACACTCTTCATGGATCAACAATGAGTTTCGAGATCAAGCATAGTCTTTTGCTCAACTTATTTCACGGCTTTGGTTTGTTGAAAACGAGATGCTTGGGAGGAGTCAAACGTCGTTGCTGATATGGGGATTAGGCGTCGCTTATGTACTCTGACGCAAGATTCCTGTCAACAGCTTTAACAATTTCTATTTATTCTAAATTGGTGACGCTCATCCGAAGGTTGCCCCTCAAATGGATCTAAAAAGACGTCTGTCAGAGCACCGCAAGGTGAGCTAGAAAACGAGCCTCAACTCAATTTTGAATTTTTAATCACGAGCACGCGTGGCAAGATGAAATGCCCATCTTCACTTTTGGGGTTGAGATCACTCCAAGGCTAAGTTGGTGGAAGACGTGGAAAACTAGGAAAAGGTATGGTGCCGAGGGCGGGAGTCGAACCCGCACGTCCTTTCGGACAACGGATTTTAAGTCCCGTGATCGGGCCATTACCTAGTCTTACGAAACGATACAAGCCAGTATTTACGCGCCTAGCGGTCGTCAAGGTATCGCTTGGGCTGGCTTCGTATCAACACGTAGTGCCACCATCTTAGCCCCATCTCAGCATAAGAATGTTTTGACACTACGAGAGGCCCCTCATCCAAATTCGCTGCGGTAGCCTCCCAGCGAGTCTTCATCACGGTCATGAATTGAATGCAAGCCGGATCTTTTCTGATGGGATCGAGACATGAGTCGCGCGCATAGATCGTGTAGCTATCGCTAGTGGGATCTCGTTCCAGCCTCAAGTCAAACTCTTTGACCGAGAGCTCTTCAAGACCGACATGATAATAGAGCGTTGAAAGTTCTTCATTGAAGAATGCTCGGCGATAACATGGATGGTCAGTGAGTCTATTTGTACTTCAAGTGCCTGCGCGTCGGCGTCACAGGGTTCGCGACTTCAGCCGCACGTCGCACATCGTCGTTTGTAAACACCGCAAAAAGAAACGGCTGTGATTCGAGGAAATGAGCTAAGTCGCGCAGCGTCAGACCAAGATCTGACAGTCGGTCCTCATCGACGAAGATCTGACTATTTTCTGGTTCGAAAGATGTAATCAGCTGCTTCGCTGCAGGATCAAACTTCTGGTGCAACAGGTCTACGATCGCTGGCGCAAAGTGCCGGCGGTCCGGCGACGACGGTACCGGCGGCATACCATGGTCCGCAGTCACTGCCAGGAGATAGTTATCCCCAACCTTTGCCCGTAGGACCTTAAGCATCCTCGTCAACTGACGGTCCATTTCCCCGAGCGTGACGCGGAGCTCGTTGGAATCCGGGCCGTGCTTATGGCCCACGAAATCCGCACCTTTATAATTCATCAGAATGAGATCAGGAACGTTGTCTTCGCCTACCGGCTCGCGCTCGATCATCGTGGCCATCGCCTCGGCTTCGAATGCCGGAAACAAACCCGAATAGCGCACCTCGGCAGTCGAGTCGATTTTATGACCCATCCACTCCCCGCTAGCCGGCCACAGTGTTCTCGCGTTTCGATCCTTCAGATATTCAGGCAGCCGGAAACAGTCGGCGTTTGTGGTCCAGTTGCCCGTCTGCTGATCGTAGCTTGCGAGCACGACCGGCGTTCCACTCAACTGGCACGCACCATGACCCGCGAGCGGCGTCGCCGCTCGTTCGATACTCCCCTGTGCCAATATGATCGAGCGACCAGCCGTCGCCAGCTGCCAGACATCTGCCAGTGTTAATGCCATCAGGACTTGTGGCATTGCTCTGGCGAACATGTCGTGTCGCTGGCGGCGCGTGCGGTCGTACACACTGACACCAGTGATTCCGTGCACGCGCGGATCGGTTCCCGTCGAGATGGTCGAGTGCCCAACAGCGGTGTTCGTCGGGAGGAAGTTGACTCTCGCCTGATTAAACCAGGCACTGTGCTGGCGTATGGCGGTGAGCGTTGGCATGGAGGCGGCGTAGCGATCGAAGTAATCCCGACGCATGCCATCCAGGACTAGCAGCATGACCACTCGCGGTCTCGCAAAATCTGTCCGCAAGACCGGCAAGACATGGCCTGTCGCGGTCGGGGGCATTTGCACTCCAAGCGCAGCCGCAAGCGTTGGCGCCACGTCCTGCTGCACGGCCGACATCGAGTACACTCCGGTTCTCACCGCAGGGCCCGCAAACATAATAGGAATCAAGACGTCATACGCCCACGGTGAACCGTGCATGTACGCGTAGTTCGGCTCAGACCGGGTGATGAAGTCGCCTTCACGTGGGACGATCAGCAGTTGGCCCGTTCGTCCGGGATAGTATGCCCGAGCGAACATCTCCAGGAAGCGCTGTCGCGCGGCTGAGGTCTTGGCATCGCCTGGCCCAGTACGCCGTACCCGAGGTGCATCACTTACTGAAGCTCGCTTTAGCTGCTGGCCCAAAACCGTGCCAGCCATCGCAAGCATGGTCAGGACGACAAAGACAGCACCGTAAGCGGTCAACTTGAGGAGCTGAGAAAGATTCGCTGGGTTGTCATGGCGCTCCATCGCTTCAAACCGGACCGTGAACGGGACCCGATCCTACCAATCAGTAATCGAATGTCCTTAACTCAACAGGGAGATTAGTAATGGTGCCGAGGGCGGGAGTCGAACCCGCACGTCCTTTCGGACAACGGATTTTAAGTCCGCAGCGTCTGCCATTCCGCCACCCCGGCACGTGGTCCGTAAGCCTAAATATACCAAGAATTTCTGTTTCCCTAAAACACGAGTATCCTGAAGTTGATACGCTGGTGCGGGAGGATGCGGTACTACTCTATCCGGCCTTTCGTTTGAAAGTCGACTAAATGAGCGATTGGTTCGTCTTGTCTTTTCGACAGTTGTAGCCACCAGCTTGCTTGCGGGTATAAATTTAGTTAACACACCTGTGTGTTCGATGATGGCTAAAAGCGCGCGTTGGATTAATGAAATAAGGGCCGCATGATCTATGTGTGATAACGCCAAATCCAGGCAACGTGAGCTTCTTCGGAGGTTTCTTTCGCCTTGTTTTATTTGCGCTTTCCTTTCTTCATTCGTATTCGCACTAGACCGCGACCGAACGTTGACGCAATTTCACCACACCGCGTGGACCGCCAAGGACGGCGCCCCGAGCCAGATCAGTGCCCTCGCTCAAACCCAGGACGGTTATTTATGGATTGGTTCAGCGAGAGGTCTCTATAAGTTCGATGGCGTCGAATTTACCCAGTACATGCCGCCGGCGGGCGTTTCATTCCCGTCGCATAATGTTAGTTCGCTTCTGGCGACACCCGATGGCGGATTGTGGATCACTTTCAGGCCTGCTGGTTTGGCGTTCCTAAAAGCTGGTCAGATAGAAGTTTTTTCCCGCCCCGAAGAATTGCCCAAAGCGGAGGTCTTCCGTCTAGCCCAGGATCTGGACGGTCAAATCTGGGCGGCAACATTAACGGGACTTGCCTTGTTCGACGGAGAGCGCTGGCTTGAGATCGGCAGCGACTGGAATCTGGCGAGCAAACGAGTATGGGCGATGTTTACCGATCGCGACGGAACTTTCTGGGTCGGTATTGGCGACTCCGTTGCCTTTTTGCCTCGCGGCGCGAGATCCTTTCAACAGAGCGGCCTCCGCACTGTTGGCGTGCCTGAGATCGCGCAGGCAAACGACGGACGGCTCTGGATAACGCAATGGCGGAGGCATGTTCGAACGATGCCGTTCGTTAACGGAGTGCTCGCGGCAAGTGATGCGGAGATCGAGATTGAAGCCATTTCGGTTTATTTCGATCGCGCTGGCAGCTTATGGATGTCCGACTATCGGGACGGTGTCAAGCGCGTAAGGTTTCCGGAGAGGTTGGCAAAAGGCCGCCTTACCCGTGACTCACAAGAAATTGAATCATTTGGCGCCTCAGATGGCCTGACCAGTAATACCGCCTTCAACTTTCTTGAGGACCGCGAGGGCAACGTGTGGGCGAGTTCGAGCAAGGGTCTGGATCGCTTCAGTTACCGTCCGTTCAGTTCAGTAAAGCTTCCGGCCGCTTACTCAAACTTGACGGTGCTGACCGGCGAAAGCGGCGACGTTTGGGTGGCTACTACCATACGCAATTCTCTGTTGCGCGTAAGCGGTGAAAAAGTAATTAAAGAGGGCGGTCCGATGGAGGTGGCGAGTGTTTTTCGTGATTCTGGCGGAACTACGTGGTGGGGCAACGCCGGAGGTATCTGGAAACAAAATAGCAACGGGTTTGAGTTTTTCCCTCGACCCAATACCTTAAGCGGCGGGGTCTGGGAAATCTTTCCCGCTGACGATCCTGGCGGTTTGTGGGCCCGAATGGGTGACACTGGATTGGTTCATTTCAATAATGGTGTTTGGGCCGACCGCGAAACGCCGAAAGGCTTACCGGAAAAAGGGCCGAGTTGCTCATTCAAAGACCAGCAGGGGAGAATCTGGCTCGGCTATTCCAACGGCGGCGTTTATTTCCTGGCAGGCGGGCAGGTTCAATCGTTCTCTCGCAATGACGGTATTGATATCGGCAAGATCAAAGTCATTCGCGGCCGGGGTACGCAAATTTGGTTGGGTGGCGAAACCGGCCTGGCAATGTTCAATAATGGCCGTTTCACATCAGTCAAAACGGTCGGAGAACCATTCGGTGCGGTTTCAGGGATCGTCGAAACGGCGGATGGAGGATTATGGCTCAACGAGTCGCATGGCATCGTCCACATTCCTGCTAGCGAGCGCCGTCAGTTGTTGACCGACCCCGCTCATCGAATAAATTATCGCTTGTATACCATCCTTGACGGCATTCCCGGCGGCCCTCAGATCAACCTTACGGTTTCGACTGCCGTCGAAGCCTCCGACGGACGCATCTGGTTTGCCACCGACAGCGGCTTAACCTGGATCGATCCGGCGCGCATCGAGAAGAACAGTCTGCCGCCGCCGGTCGTCGTCAAATCCCTGACGACGGATGAGAAAACCTACCAGTCAACTGAAATTCTGGAACTGCCGAAAGGCACGGAAAACTTGCGCATCAATTACACGGCGCTGAGTTTGTCGGTGCCGGAGCGCGTTCGCTTTAAATACCTGCTCGAAGGTGTCGACGACAATTGGCGCGATGCGGGAACGCATCGCGAAGCTTTTTTTACCAACCTTGGACCAGGCGCATATCGTTTTCGAGTGATTGCTTCTAACAACGATGGGGTTTGGAACGAGGAAGGCGCGGTGCTGGAGTTTACGATTCTGCCGATGTTTTACCAGACCAACTGGTTTCTCGCGCTCTGCGCTACCGCACTCGGCTTTTTATTTTGGCTCGGCTATAGGTGGCGTGTTCGACAGGTCAAATACCTTTTGCACTTACAATTTCAAGAACGGCTTGCCGAGCGAACGCGCATTGCGCAGAATTTGCACGATAAGCTCTTGCAGGGATTTGTCAGCGCAAAAATGCAGCTCTTTACAGAAGTTCACGATCTGCCGCCTGAAACTCCGAAGACAAAACGCCTGAAAGGCATTTATGAATTGCTCGGTGAACTGATTGAAGAAGGCAGAAATACGGTCAAAGATCTGCGGGCTTCGGAATACGACGAATTTACCGATTTCGAAAAGGAATTCTTGAAGATCAGAGAAGAGTTTGATAGTAGCAAGAAGGTCGATTTTAGAATCGGCATTAGCGGCACTCGGCAACTCTTGCATCCGCTGGTCGGCAATGAATTGCTTCTAATCGGACATGAGGCGTTGATTAATGCTCTTCTTCATTCACACGCAACCTCCATCGAAATAGAGATCGAATATGGATTAAGGTCTTTGAAGTTAATCGTGCGCGACAATGGCTGCGGAATTGACTCCGAGATTTTGCGTTCGGGACGCGCAGGTCATTGGGGACTGACGGGAATGCGCGAACGCGCGGAAAAAATAAGAGCTGAAATCAAAATCTGGAGCCGAGTTAACGCGGGCACAGAAGTTGTGGTTTCCGTTCCGCGGCGATTTGCTTTTAAGGATCCAGGCTTGTCTTCTGATCGGATACGAAAACTCATCCCAAAGCTTCCCTCGCGCAGACGAACCTAGCTCACGCCGCAGCGGTCGACTCATTGGCATCATCGCTAATTCTTTTTCGATAGGATGATTTCACGTCGTCCAAAGAGCCTTGCGTCCACGGAATAAGCCCCCGGACCCAAAAGCAGAATCACAAAAGACAAGATGATCAGGTAAACCACGAACGAGGAGCCCATTTCTTGTGGTGACAGAATCAGAAACAGAATGCCGCCGATAGAAATAAGCACACTGACTACAGGCGTAAAGAGACCTGAAATCATGGTCGCTGAAAAAACGATTGAGAGGGCACCGATCAGCCATCCTCGAAACGTCGATTTGATCAGATCGAAAAAGAAAAAAAGATGATGGAATAGAATGGTTCCGGCGACTATGAGGCGTAAGATCAGCAGTCCCAAACCAGGAAATCCTTCGGGAAATGTCGCAAACAATCTTTGCAGCTTGATTCCTCCTGAGTTATGAGAGAAGGCGGACCTTCAACAGGATACAGATTCAAGCCCGTCGCCAAACCCCTCTTTCGGGTTGCTTATAGCCACAAAAAGTAAAAAAGCCACAAATAGAAAAACCTGGATTCTAAAACCACGAAATCCGGGTTTTTATTTGTGCGTTTTGTGCCTAATCCAGATGAATGATTCCGCGCCGGACTGCGATGGTAACAGCTTGCGTGCGGTCGTTGGCGCCGAGTTTTTCCAGAATATTTTTAACGTGTCCCTTGACCGTGTCTTCAGTGATAAAGAGCCGATTTCCGATTACTTTGTTGCTGTTTCCTTCCGATACCAGTTGCAGAACTTCGGTTTCACGCGGGGTTAATTTTTCTTCACTAAGATGGTCGGCAAGATTGGCCGCAATAACCGGATGTAGTCTCTTTTTCCCGGAATGAACGTTGCGAATCACTTGAAGCAGATCTTCGGGCGGCATATTTTTGAGGATATATCCGCAAGCTCCCGATTTGAGCGCCCGTTGAATTTCGACGTCACCCTCGAACATCGTCAAAATAATGATTCGCGCTTTGGGATATTCCTTCAGGATGGAAATCATCGTGTCGATTCCGTTGCCATCTGGCAGCCTTAAATCCATCAAGGTGATATCCGGCATTTTCTCCCGAAAGCTTGCCAAAGCGTCGCTCGCCTTTGAAACCGCCCCGACAATCGTCATATCGGACTGGCTTTCGATCAGCCCGCTAATGCCTTTATGCATTAAAGGATGATCATCAACACACATTATGTGAATTGTTTCGGAAGAGTTCATTTCCATGACCGTCGATTTCATCGAAGTGAAAACTTAGGGCCGATTCTAACATTCAGATCGCTTCAGTTTTAGGCGACGTCTAAATCGACGCCACTCCTTCGGCGAAATTATTATTCCGATAAATTGCCAATCCTCAATACAGTCAACCCGAAAGGGTTAAAAGAAAACCCTTCTTTGTCGTGGTGTGTCTCTTACATGGAGTTGGCAAAATATATTTGTTCCTGGCTCATAGTAGCAACGCGCTTTCACAGTATGCCAAGCGTTTCTCATTTCCATGGTTGCGCAGTCGAGGTCGATCAGAGGGGGTATGTCGCTTCAACGCAAGGAAGGAGATGGTATGGACGTTATTCAGAAGAACGAACAACCGAATGTTTCACGTCGAGCCGTTCTCAAAACCGGGGGAGCTGCGCTAATTGCCGGATGGACCACTTCCACGACGTTCGATGCTACGGCATTAGCGGAGGAGACAGCAACGCTTAGCGCGGCGGAGCGAAACAACGGATCGATCGGTGCGCGGTTGCAGGGAGTGCAGCATTTCGGGCTGACCGTCCAAAACATGGATCGAGCCTTTGCCTTTTATACCGAAGTGCTTGGCGGGACCGAGGTAATGCGTGACGGCGACTTTCAGGGCGAGCGCATTCACAATACTCTCCTCACCGATCAGGAAATAGAAGCGCGTGCGCGCCAGGTTAATCCGCGAACTATGGGCATCCCGGATTTGAAAGGCGGCACGCAACGGCTGGACGTGCGGTTCATCCAGTTCGACAACATCGTGATTGAACTATTGCAATACCGCGACGCCGAACAATCCGCCGGCAGTGGCGCGAGCTTTGCCGAGCCGCTCGATCACATGAGCCCTGCCTTCCCGCGAATGATGCACATTTGTTTTCACATCCGCGATGACGTCGATTTCAACAAGTTCATCGCCGATCTCGAAGCGGAATCAGCGCGCCGAGGAATGACGCAAGTGAGAGCCAACCGCGTCATCACGGTGAAATCAGAACAGGAGCGACGGGGAGCGCCGATCGAGGCTAACAGCAACGGCATCACCGAAGGAAAATCGAATGGCTGGAGGCTGATCTACTGCAAGGGCTCCGAAGGTGAGCAGTTGGAGTTCGTTCAGGCACTTGGCCCAGTGAAGCGTGTCTTCGACAACGCACGCGAAGCTCGGCGGAAAGCCGACAACCGCTAAGGGACGAAGAGGACGATCATCCTGGGGGGGTATCCGTTTCAAACTTGAATCCGGGTGAGAGGTTGACATGAATATAAGGAACGCGCCGAGATGGGTGATCGCCACCGCCTTTGTGGCTGTGGTCATTACAGGATCAGGATGTGCGACCGCCCAAGCCGATTTTGGCATCAGCCGCTACGACAAAGTGCCCAACGGGGCTTATGCAGTTGTCGCTGAGGTTCGCGCCAAACCCGGCAAGGAGAACGAACTCCGCTCAGCGACGTTGCCCCTGGTGGCGGAAGTCAGGCGCGAGCCAAACAACCTGCTCTATTTCCTGCATGAAGATCGCGAGGCGCCCGGACGTTTCATATTCTACGAGATTTTCGCCAGCCAGGCAGACTTTGAAGCCCATAACGCAACGCCTCATGTTCAAGCCTGGTTTGCCAGGCTTCCCGAACTTGCCGATGGCAGCGTGAAGGTCGTTCGCATGGAGGTTCTCGGCAACCGCACAGCGTCTCCGTAAAACGTCAGCGGTCATACTTCGAATGCCTTCAACACGAAAGTGCAAAGGAGAAAACATAAGCTATGAAAAAGAAGATTTTGTTTGTCGTATCGAGTACCGGTGTCATCGGTCCCCATAATCGCATTACCGGTAATTTATTGACGGAAGTCGCGCACCCTTACGAAGCCTTCAAAAAGCAGGGCTATGACATAGACATTTTCAGCGTGAAAGGAGGCGAAGCGCCGATAGACATGGTTGAAACGGATGACCCGACGAACGTCGCGTTTCTGAACGACGAGGGCTTAACGAAAATGAAGCATACCGAGAGCATCGAAAGTATTCCGTCGCTGGCGGATTACGACGCCGTCTTCGTGCCGGGCGGATTGGCTCCGGTCGTCGATATGCCCGACAACGCGACGGTTCAGAATATTCTTTCATCCATGTACGAAAACGGTAAGGTCGTCAGCGCGGTTTGTCACGGACCGGTCGCCTTAATCAACGTCAAATTGAGCGACGGCTCTTTTCTGGTCGATGGTAAAAACGTCACCGGCTTCAGCATCGCCGAGGAAGAAAACTACGCGAAAGAAGATGTTCCTTTTGAGTTGGAAGATGCGTTAAAGGCGCGCGGAGCGAAGTACAGTTCTACAGATCCATGGCAAGCACATAGCATCACCGATGGTCGATTAGTGACCGGACAAAATCCGGCTTCAGCTCAAGGAGTAGCCGAACGAGTGATAGCTATTTTGGAAGCTTCTCAAGCGTCGGTCGCCTCCAACACAGTCTGAAAATCAGGGTCCAGGGTAGCAACCTGATTTCTAAGAACTTCTCTCGATCCGAGAACTTTCTAATTTGGGGATGGAGACTATGAAACAGTTGGCATTTTTTGTACTGGTCGGCGTTTTATTCCTGGGCTCAACAGCTTCGGCGCAAACGGGCGAAACTACGAACGCAAAACCCACGATCGTTTTTGTTCACGGGCTTTGGGCGGACGGTTCCTCCTGGAACAAACTCATCAATCCGCTGGCTGATAAGGGGTACAAAGTAATTTCGGTCCAGAATCCCACCACGTCGCTGGAGGATGATGTAGCGGCGACCAAGAGAGCGATTGATCGGGCCAACGGCGATGTGATCCTTGTCGGCCACTCGTGGGGCGGATTTGTCATTTCCGAAGCAGGCGTAGATCCCCGCGTTAAAGCGCTAGTGTATATCGCCGCATTTGCACCGGATAAAGGCGAGACCGTGGCTTCGTTGAGCGAGAGCGTTTCTCCTACCACTCTTTCCGGTTTCCTTCAAAATGCAAATGGATACCTAACGCTCTCCCGAGACGGAGTCGCCAAAGCTTTTGCCGGAGATCTAAATCAGAAAGAGCAGGATGTGGTGTATGCCGTCCAACAGCCTGCTTTCCAAAAAGTATTCGGCGATGTCGCCAGCGGTGTCGCATGGAAAACGAAACCATCGTGGTATGTGGTTGCGTCAGACGACAAGACCATCAATCCCGAGCTTGAGAAAAGAATGGCCCAACGAGCCAACGCCCGGACGACCATCGTTAAAGCTGGTCACATTGCGATGCTTTCCAAACCCAATGAGGTCCTGAATGTAATCCTGGATGCCGCAAAAAGTGTTGGCAAATAGGACCAGTAGCTTATGGGTAAGAAGCCTGTTTATACATTTGCCAAATGGCGAGTTAAGGAAGGTCAGTTGCTCGCGGTGTTAGATCTGCTTGCAGACTTAACCGCGAAAAGCACGGCGGAGGAAGGCAACCTGCTTTATAAAATCCATCAAAGCCTTTCAGACGCGAACACGCTGATCCTGCTTGAAGGATATAAAGATGATTCAGCCTTAGCAGACCACCGTAACTCAGAGCATTATCAAACACTGGTTATTGGAAAACTGATTCCGCTCCTTGAAGACCGTGAGGTGGTTGTAACTATGCAGTTATCGATACCGGCGCCGAGTTGGTGACCGACGGCGGCTACTGGCGCAATAGTCAGATAGACGAAACCGAACCTGGTTCAGGAGACACTGTGATGACTCTGCGCACCCTTAAATGCAAGAGGCTTACATTTCTTGCTTATGTATTTTGGGTCGCGATTATTTCAACCGATCCTCTGAATCAGGTCGCAACAGCGCAACAACCCAGCGCGTCGCAAGTGCAAAGTGCGTCAACCCCTACGCCCACGGAGTTTCGCCCGCCACCATTCCAGCAACTTCGCTACCTCGAAGATTACAGCTACCTGCAGGACAAGTCTTTGTGCCGCGAACCATTCGATCGCTTGAAGTATCTCCCGTTCCGGAAAGGGAAGCCCGATTGGTATCTTTCGATCGGCGGAGAAATCCGCCAACGTTACGAAGCGTTTCGCAACGACAATTGGGGCCGCGCGCCGGACGACAGCAACGGTTATTTGCTGCAACGCTACATGCTGCACACTGATTGGTATTTCGGAAAAAACGTGCGTGCGTTCGTTCAACTTCGCAGCAATGTCGAAGCTGGCAGAGTCGGTGGTCCGCGGCCCGTAGTTGACGAAAACAAACTTGACTTCAATCAAGCTTTTGTGGACCTGAGTTTTGGCGACGGTGAAAAAGCCAAAGTCTCGTTACGCGTCGGACGGCAAGAGATGACATTCGGCACCGGACGCCTGGTCACCTTCCGCGAGAGTCCGAATGTCCGTCTCTCGTTCGATGGTCTACGCGCGACAGTCAAAACCAGTAAGTGGACTTTCGACGGCATTGCGGTTAAACCAGTCGAATCTGATTTGGGTTATTTCGATGATGGGCCAACCCGCGAAACTTCGTTTTGGGGAGTGGGAGGCCAGCGGACGATGAATTTGCTGGGCCAGAGCAAGCTGGGCGTGTTCTACCTCGGACTCGATCGCAAATCGGCGCGGTTCGATGCAGGAACGGGCCGTGAAATCCGGCAAACGGTAGGCACGCAGTTTTTCGGGAATGCGGGTGCCGTTGACCACAATACCGAGTTCGTTTATCAATTCGGCAATTTCAAGAGCGGTAGCATCCGTGCCTGGATGATTACCACGGACACCGGCTATACGTTTCGGAGGGAGAGGTTCACACCGCGCGTCGGATTGAGGGCCAACATTGCTTCCGGGGACAAGAATCCAAACGACAACCAACTCGAAGCGTTTAATGCACTGTTTCCTGCGGGAAATTACTTCGGCGAAATCGGACTGCTTGGGCAAAGCAATTTTATGAATTTATACCCAAGGGTTGAGTTTAAAATGCCCAGGCGAATTTCATTATCTCTGGAAACAATGTTCTATTGGCGGCAGAGCACGAGCGACGGGATTTATAACCCCGCAGGGGTTTTGCTTCGACCGGGAAATCTCAGTTCCCAGCGTTACGTCGGCACACAGCCGGCGGTGGTTAGCTCGTGGGCATTTGATCGACATTTCACTTTTTTCGTGAGCTACTCGCACTTCTTCAGCGGAAGGTTCTTGAAAGAAACACCACCCGGCGACGATATCGATTATTTTACGGCAATGATGACTTACAGATTCTGACCGGTGAATTTCATTAGTCGCTTGACCCCGAGGCAGTATGTTTCAGCAACAGAAGCAGCTGGACGCCGCGCACGTATCGACGCCCGCTGCATGAGAGTATAAAACTCCCGAACTTCTGCAAACGTCCCCAATTGAACGGAGGCCCTATGACAGACGATGATCCCAAATCGCGTCCGCCAAGTCCCACTCGACGCAAGTTTCTTTTAACTTCTGGAAGTAGTGTGGCAGCAAGCCTGGTTGCCAGTTACGTACCGGCGCTTGCCAGGGACGCTGCCGTAGAGATCGAATCGGCTCCGGCGAGCACGGGGCAAAACATCGAGGGTGCGGTCCCGATCACGCTGCGCATCAATGGCAAGAACTACCCACTTCGCATCGACCCGCGCACGACGCTTCTGGACTGTGTTCGTGAGTCCGTTGCGCTCACCGGAACGAAGAAAGGCTGTGACCACGGACAGTGTGGAGCGTGCACAGTGCACGTGAACGGCAGGCGTGTACTGTCGTGTCTTAACCTGGCCCTACTGCACGATGGTGCGGAGATCACAACCATAGAAGGTCTCGGTACTCCGGACGCATTACATCCTATGCAGGCCGCGTTCGTGGCCCACGACGGTTACCAGTGCGGGTATTGCACGTCCGGCCAGATCATGTCAGCCGTCGCGCTACTCAAGGAGCCGTGTGGTCCCGATGACGCATCAGTTAAGGAACTCATGAGCGGTAACATCTGTCGCTGCGGCGCGTATGAAAATATCGTGGCTGCGATTCAGCAAGTTCGCCAGAACGCTTAACCGCGAGAGGAGCGATTTCGATGCACACCTTTGACTTCAGTCGGCCCGCCGATCTCACAGCAGCAATCGCCGTTGCCTCCCAAGCGAAAACCGCACAGCAGGGCGCTGATGTGCGGTTCATCGCGGGTGGCACGACACTAATCGATCTAATGAAGCTGAATGTTGAAACGCCAACTCGGCTGCTTGATGTGAACCGCCTACCGCTAGACAGGATCGAAGCGACGTCTGATGGTGGATTGAAGATTGGCGCCACAGTTCGCAACTCGGATCTCGCTCACCATCCGGTGGTACAGCGAGATTATTCCGTGCTGTCGCAAGCAATTCTCAGCGGTGCATCGGCACAACTGCGCAACATGGCGACAACTGCCGGCAATTTGCTCCAGCGAACTCGCTGCGTGTACTTCCGCGACACGGCGATGCCGTGCAACAAGCGAGAGCCTGGAACCGGTTGCCCCGCCATCACAGGGAGCAATCGTATGCTCGCAATCCTTGGAACCAGCGAACAGTGCATCGCGACCAATCCCTCGGACATGTGCGTGGCGATGGCGGCATTAGAGGCGACCATCCACATTCAGGGACAGAAAGGTTTGCGCTCGATACCTATTGGTGACTTTCACCTGCTGCCTGGTAACACACCAAATCGCGAAACGGTGCTCGAGCCAGGTGACCTTATCACGCACGTGACTCTGCCGCGCCCGATTGCGGGAAGCAAGCAGGTATATCTGAAACTGCGCGATCGAGCGTCGTATGAATTTGCGTTGGCATCGGCTGCAATCGTTATGACGATCGCTGGCGGAAAGGTGAAGCTGGCTCGCGTTGCGATGGGTGGTGTCGGAACCAAGCCCTGGCGCTCGCCAGAAGCGGAGGCCGTTCTGATGGGCAAGCCTGCCGATGCCGCTAATTTTCGCAAAGCAGCGGAAGCGGCTCTGCGGGGAGCTAAACCACAAAGCGAGAATAAGTTCAAAATCGAATTGGCCAAGCGCTGCCTCACACACGCTCTGAAAATGGCTTCGATGAGTTAAGTGGGAGTAAATATGACAATCTCGGAATCAACTACCATTTTTCCAGTCGGTCAAGATACACCGCGCGTGGATGGTCCACGCAAAGTCAGCGGACGGGCGCAGTACACCTCCGACTTCCACTTTCCCGGCTTGCTCTATGCGGTTCCGGTTGAAGCTACAATCGCCAACGGCAAATTGCTCAAGCTGGACATGAGCGCGGCGGAAAAGATGCCGGGTGTGCGTGCGATCTTTCATCGCGAAAACATTGGACCAATTTTCCGCTCGACGTTCGAAGCGCCATTCGGTGGGATCTGCGTAGAACGTCGCCCGCCGCTCGAAGACGATGTGATTCGTTACTATGGTCAATACATCGCGCTCGCAGTAGCGGATACGTTCGAATCAGCCAGGGCGGCTGCCGATGCGGTTCGAGCTACGTACGCGAAGGAGAAACCAAACGTCGACGCTCATCTTGAAGCGGACGATGACCCAGACATAATTCTCACAACCTATGGTCCAGTAGAGCGCCTGCAAAGCCAGCGCGGCAATGTCGACAACGCGTTCGCGAGCGCCCCGATCAAGTTTGACCAAACATACGTCACGCCGGCCGAGACGCATAATCCTCTCGAAACCCACGCCACCACAGCAATCTGGGAAGGTTCAATGCTGACGCTGTACGAATCGTCGCAGGGAGTCGTCAACCTCCGCGGCGTACTCGCACAGATGTTCGGGTTGTCGAAGGAGAACGTGCGTGTGATTACTCACTTCGTTGGCTCGGGCTTTGGCAGCAAGCTTTGGCCATGGACTCACTGTCCGCTCGCAGCAGCGGCGGCACGCCAGTTGCACAAGCCGGTGAAACTGGTAATCAGCCGCAAAATGATGTTTCAGACCGTCGGTCATCGACCGCTCACGCAGCAGCGTGTTCGCATCGGCGCGGCACGTGACGGCAAGCTACTGTCACTTCAACACGACTACGTCTATCACCGATCAATTCTCGACCCTTACCACGAAGATTGCGGTGAGGCTACCCCCTTCCAATACAGCGTACCCAACCTCCGTGTAAGTTTCGGCCGCGCAATGCGAAACGTTGGCGCCGGCGCAGACATGCGTGGCCCCGGCCGCGTACCAGGACTCTACGCGACCGAGTCAGCGTTAAATGAATTGGCCGATCAACTGAAGATAGACCCAGTCAAGCTCCGCACTCTGAACGAACCGAAGATTGATGAATCGAAAGGCATTCCGTTTTCGTCGCGGCACCTGGTTGAGTGTTTCGAAACCGGCGCGCAGAAGTTTGGCTGGTCCAAGCGCACACCTGAAGTGGCTTCCATGAAGCGGGATGGCTTGACGTTAGGCTGGGGAATGGCTGGATGTTCGTGGATTGCCGCACGCTTCCCGGCGGCAGCGAGCATACAATTGCGCGACGATGGCTCGGTTCGGGTGGCGTCCGCAACGCAGGACATTGGCACCGGCATGTATACGGTGCTTGCGCAACTCGCCTCTCAGAAGACTGGCGCACCGTTGGAAAAAATCGAAGTAGCACTCGGCGATACTGCGTTACCAGAAGGGCCGGTTTCGGGTGGCTCGATGGCAACCGCATCGGTTATTCCGGCCGTTCTGGCGGCTGCTGATAGTGCGATCTCGGCGCTGTTGACTGTCGCTGTGACAACACCTCGCTCCCCATTTGAGAATCGCAACCCGGCGGATCTCGCGTTCCAGGATGGCCGAGTCTTTGTGAAGCAAGACGGTGCTACCAAAGCGGTAACGTTCGGAGAACTGTTACGCCTCGCCAACCTTCGCCTCGTAACGGGCAGCGGCAGTTCCCCAATGAGTTTCGGTAATCCGACGCCCAGGTTTTCGACGCACTCGTTTGGTTGTCACTTCGTTGAGGTGACATGGCAACCGGAGATCGCGAGGCTGCGCGTCAGCCGTGTCGTGACCGTAATGGATGCCGGTCGAATAATAAACCCACTGACCGCGCGGAATCAGATCGTTGGTGGAGTGGTCATGGGAATCGGAATGGCGTTGCTGGAACACACAACCTATGATCCGCAGAACGGTGCGCCCATTAACAGTAGCATGGCGGACTATATCGTTGCTGTGAATGCCGATGTGCCTCCGATCGAAGTGCACTTCCTGGATTATCCTGACAAAGAAATCAACGAGCTCGGAGCGCGCGGAATCGGCGAAATCGGCCTTGCTGGTGTCGCTGCTGCGATTACTGCGGCGGTCCATCACGCAACTGGAGTTCGTGTGCGCGAATTGCCAGTGAAGATCGAAAACCTTTTGGTATGAATCAACGTTAGCGGGCGCAGTTTGCACGTGATTACCAGGCAGCGTTCTTACAATGAGCTGGGGCAGTCAACATCAGGACTGAAGCAGCTTTGCGGTTCTATTAAAACGGATATCAGAGACGGGCTTTCTTTTTCTTTGGTCCAAGGATGCGTGGAAGATGCGGGGATCACGTAGTGATAACCAGCAGGACGTAAGCTTGCTTTGACGGCCGTAACGTCGGTAAATACCGCTTAGTATCGCTTGGTATCACTAGGTAAGAAGCAGGATGGAGGATTTTAAGTCCGCAGCGTCTGCCATTCCGCCACCCCGGCATATTGTCCGAAGCCGTAATTCTACCAAGCCTTTACACTTTCCGCTAAATCAACTGTCACAACCTCCACTTTTAGCGTATTTGTTACGCTCGCTGATAAATCGCAACGGAGTTGAGTTATGGATGAAAAGAATTGGGATCATTATTTAGAAGTGACTAAGAGCGCATTAATGATCGTCACTTTATTGGTAGTCGGCGTTTTACTTCTACTTTCGTTTACTACTGGAAGCTGGTCTGCTTCGTCTCCCGTCGCGATGAGGGCATTTTCAGGCGGAACGTTCGAAGCCTCGGGAGTGGCACATGTGCCCGGAACCAACGGTGTCCTCTTCGTTGACGATGGACGACCCGATCAGATCTTCTGGATGGAACTGGGCGAGGATCTCGTTCAGAACGGTCCCGTTAAAGCGATCAAACTCGGAGCGAGCGTAATCGATCTCGAAGGCATTACCACTGACGGTTCTCGATTCTATATCGTCGGTTCGCAATCAAAGTCCAAGGGCGGTGACTTAACGGGACTCGTGCGCTTCAACTTTCATGCAGACGGCCAGCGCGTTGAGGCAGTGGAGTCTGTAGCCGGACTGAAGAAGTTTCTGGCGGACAACGTGGCGGAACTGCGCGGCCTGGCGAATACGTCGTACAAAGATGGCGGTATCAACGTCGAAGGTATAGCATGGGATGCAAAAGGCGGAAGACTCTTGCTGGGACTGCGTTCACCTGTTGTCGATGGTCAGGCACTCGTGGTTCCACTGAAGCTGCAAGATCCGCAAGGTCCTTTTTCTCAAGACAACCTGAAGGTCGAAGGCGCGAAAGCGATCCGACTCCCGCTCGCAGGCTCCGGAATCAGGAGTATTGAATACGACGAGCGCCGGAATGCTTTTGTCGTCATCACTGGGGCAGCAGCCAACAACGAGAAGGCCGACTTTAAACTCTGGGAATGGAACGGCGAGTCATCCTCCCCAACGCTGCGCGAAACTGAAACTTTCGATCGCAAACTAAAACCCGAAGGAGTGACGCGCTTCTCGACGGGTAAGCGAGATTTTACTTTCATCGTTTTTGACACCAGCGGCTACGTCGCAATGGACTAGGAGGGCTCGATGTCCCAGCTACCGCGGTTCGTGTGCAGGTTATCCATGGCAGTGGTCCTGCTGATGTCTTTTACGATTTATGCGGAAGGTGCGGACCAATACCCGGAGTTGCCGCGATTACATCAAATCAGTGAGCGGTTATATCGCGGCGGCCAGCCGCGGCCTGGAGGCATTCGCCGTCTGGCAGAACTGGGAATTAACACGATCATCAATCTTCGGGGAGCAAACGCCCAGACACGAGCTGACGAAGCAGAAGCAAAAACACTCGGACTGAAATACTTCAACATCCCCTTGCCTATCTGGGGCCGCCCGAACGATTCGCACGTTCAGCGCATTCTCGAAATCATCAACGCACCGGAAAGCGGTCGGGTGTTCATTCACTGCCGGGATGGTGTCGATCGCACGGGCATGATCGTCGCACTTCATCGCATCCGCTCGGAGAGTTGGTCCAGCGAAAAAGCCATTGCCGAAGCTGACCGCTCCGGGATGCGAAGCCACCAGTACTGGATGCGCGATTACATAAGAGACTTCTACGTCTGGCAGCAAAGAGAGGCTGCAAATCAAAAGGCGCATAAAAGCGAGTTCGACGACAAGATCGGTGTGGGTGTTCGTGTGGGTGAGCGTGCGGTCTTCAGGGCGAAGAAAAGTGCGGTTCGGTTTCTTGAGGATGTCTTCTAGTTCGGGGATATAGATGGTAAAATCTCCAGACTGATGACCACGGCAGAGCCAATAACTGAAGAACAAGAGGTATTTCTTAAACACATCCAGAAGAAGGGTCTGAAGCGGACCTCTCAACGCGACTTGATTCTGGAGGTTTTTCTGCGCACCGAAGAGCATCTCTCAAACGAAGATCTCTATCAGCTCGTCAAAAAAGAAGATCCGACCGTCGGCCAAACAACCGTCTACCGGACGCTAAAACTGCTCACCGAAGCGGGATTGGCGCGTGAGGTTCGTTTCGGCGACGGGCGCGCACACTACGAACACAACTACAAACACCAGCATCACGATCACATGATCTGTTCGGAGTGCGGCAAGATTATCGAGTTCTTTTCGGCCGAGCTCGAAGCAATTCAGGACGCCATGGCCGCCAAGCATAAATTTGAAATCACTCAGCATTTGTTGCGCATAATCGGCCTCTGCTACGAATGCCGGATGGCACAAAAGCAGGCTGACAAATCCCTCACTGCTCGTTCGTAGTTTTGCAGAAGTCTCCCTCGGCTTTACACTAATCAAACAGAACATACCGTTGGGGTGGAGGTTAGTATGAGTGTCTCGATTACATTTGAGCCTTCGGGCATTAGTGGCGTTGTCGCGCAGGGAACTTATCTCATCGATGCAGCACGCCGGATGGGCGCACCGCTCGGAGCCGGATGCACGGCAGGAAAAGGCGAGTGCCCGGCCTGCGTTGTTGCGGTGAAAGCGGGGGCAAGCCTGCTTTCGTCACCGAGCCTAGTGGAAGAAAAGCAACTCGGGAACGAACAGTTGGACCAGGCGTTACGACTTGCTTGTCAGGCAAAGATAGAGAGTAACGGAGATGTCGTCGTGATGGCTGCAACGCGACCGCACGCTCGACCCGATGACGATACCCAAGCCGAACTGCTAAAGAAATTCGGCGGCCTGCCGCTCACAAAGAAACTGGCGACGCTTGTGCAGTTTGAAACGATCACAATGTCTGAAGCTTTCGATACTGCGATCGAGAAGCCGCTCGCGTTCGGTTCAAAGACGTTCGACAAGTTCATGAATCGCAAACGCGCGGCCCAGGGAGAAGCCGAAGAAACGAAATAGCAATGAGCAGTCTTGTGTCCAGACTGATGCTTGGAAGGGGTCAGTACCGTAACGCGGTAGCGTCGGGTCTGTGGCGCATCAGTACGCTGGAGTATTTGGTAAACGAGATCTACCCGACGCTACCGCGTTGCGGTACTGACCTCGTCCAAGTGCGACCACTTGATTCTGAGGCAGAGTAATAAAATGAGCAGATGCGCTCGGAATCGCGCACTCCTCGCGGCGATCGTGTTGGCGATGCCGCTGCTTTTTGCTGCGTGTCCAAAAGAGGAGCCACCACCCAGACCACGCGCCAGCGCTTCTACTAGTACGCGTCCGGTGATGCCGTCGCCAACTGTGGTGGCGGCGTTCAACGGTGAACGTGCGATGGACCACGTGCGCAAGCAGATCGACTTTGGACCACGCCCGCCCGACACTGAGCAACTCGCAAAGACTCGCGCCTACATCACAAACGAATTGAAGTCTTACGGATTGACCGTTTCTCTCGACGAGTTCAGCGCCACTACGCCGCAAGGTGAAAAGAAGATGGCAAACATCGTTGCTGAAATTCCGGGCGAGACAAAGACGTTGATTCTGATCGCGAGCCATTACGATACGAAGTTTTACAAAGACATGTATTTTGTCGGCGCAAACGATCCGGCAGCATCAGTCGCAACGTTGCTCGAGATTGGAAGAGTTCTCGGCAGTCGCAAGGAAAAACCAAAAGTGACGTACCGTCTTGTATTTTTCGACGGTGAGGAAGCGTTCTGCGAAAACTGGTCTGACTGTGGCGACGAAGAGAATCCGGATAACACTTACGGCAGCCGAAACTATGTTTCAGTGTTGCGCGCAAAGAATGAACTGGAACATACGAAAGCCATGATTCTGCTCGATATGATGGGTTACAAAAAACTCGAATTGGGTCGTGACCCTTTGAGCACGAGGTGGTTACAGGACATCATTTGGCAAACCGGACGCGAACTCGGACATAGCAAGATCTTTGTCGATCGTGCGGAGGGTGTCGGTGGCGACGATCACGAACCTTTTCTGCGCGCTGGTGTAGATTCGGTTGATCTGATCCAGCTCAATTCGTATCCACACTGGCACAAGGCTGACGACACGGCTGACAAGGTCTCGGCGCAAAGCATGAAGATCGTTGGCGACACAGTTCTCGCTAGTTTGCCGAAGATCGTTGAACGCGTCACGAAAGAGATTAAAGAGTAGCCACAAAAAGGAAGGGAGAGATGCTCAAATCACCTGAGATACTCGTTCCGATGGATTTTTCACCTTGCTCGGTGAATGCGCTCAGAGTCGCCGTCGGCATGGCGTCGCCGGATGGCGATCTTACTTTGCTTCACGTGGTTGACGAGGACTTTGTGCACGCGGCGGTCGCCGCAGGAATGGGATCCACCGAGGATATCCGAGCGCGTCTCAAAGAGCAGGCTGAAGCAAGTTTTCCAAACGTCCTGGAGGGAATCGATGTTGGCGGGGTCGACATCGAAAAGATGATTGTCGTCGGAATCCCGTTTGTGGAAATTCTGAAGATTGCCCGCGATCTGGATCTGCCGATGATCGTGATGGGAATTCAGGGTCAATCAACACCCGCGGAAGAATTGTTGTTTGGTTCAACTGCCGAGAAAGTTTTACGCGGCACGCGCGTGCCTGTGCTTTGCGTCCCGCTTTAATTTATGAAAAGAATCGCAGTCATTCCTGGTGATGGAATTGGTCCCGAGGTCGTACGCGAGGCAGTTCGCGTGTTGCGACATTTACAGGAGACAAAGGGCCTCGAGCTACAATTTGTCGATTTCGACTGGGGCGCGGAAAAGTTTTTGCGCGACGAAGTCACCTTGCCTCAAGGCGCGCTCGAGATGTTGACCGCTGAGTTTGACGCGATCCTCGCGGGAGCGTTTGGCGATCCGAGAGTGCCGTCGAACAAGCACGCCGAAGACATTTTGCTGGGAATGCGGCGCGGTCTCGATCTTTACATCAACCTGAGACCGGTGCGTCTGCTCGATGAACGTCTGACTCCGTTATCAAACCGAACAACCTCAGACATCGACTTCGTCGTCTTTCGTGAAAACACTGAAGGTGCTTACTGTGGCGCCGGTGGATTTTTGAAACACGGAACTTCTGACGAGATCGCACTCCAGGATGAAGTCAACACACGTCGCGGTGTCGAACGAATCATCCTCGCCGCATTCGAATACGCGCGCGCAAACGGACGCAAGCGCGTGACGATGGCTGACAAGTCAAACGTGCAGCGATTCGGCGGCGATCTGTGGCAACGCGTTTTTAAGGAAGTCGCGGCCGGTTACACAGAGATCACAGCCAATCATCAATACGTCGATGCGATGGCGATGTACATGGTGCTCGATCCGTCGCAGTACGATGTCATCGTCAGTAACAATCTTTTTGGCGATATTCTGACAGACCTCGGCGCCGCGATTCAGGGCGGACTCGGACTTGCCGCTTCAGGAAATATTCATCCCGGCAAAGTGTCGCTCTTCGAGCCCGTGCACGGCAGCGCGCCACCAATCGCGGGCAAGGGAATCGCGAATCCAATTGGAGCTATTCTGACTTCGGCGATGATGCTAGAATACCTGGGCTTCCCCTTATTGAGTAAAGAAATCGAAGAGGCTGTTCGCAGCGCGATCTCTGCAAACGAAACGACCAGAGATCTTGGCGGACAACTCTCTACGGAACAGGCAGGAGCCGCCATTATTGCGAAACTCGGGATGTAAAGTGGAGGTAGTATGACAAGTACAGGGAAACTCACGACGAAAGCGATCGCAATCATTATCGTTATAGCGATGCTCAACGCAGTGGGGTTCCCACCGGTGATTGTCGTACTTTTCACCGGAGCTGTCCTTGTAGTTTGGCTGTGTGCGCGACGTGCGCAAGCGCGTGAAGTTGAACGAATTTTTGAGTTCTACATCGCCGCGGAGGCTATTCTGCGCGAAGAAGAACGGCGCTGGTACGGTTTTGAAATTGCGGAAGTGATCGAGCACGGTGAGAGTCTGCTCGACATCATGCCTGACCCACCGCCGTTGAACTATTACGCACTCGGCGCGTTGTATCAACGTCTTGGCAATCACGAAGCGGCCGTTGAATATCTGTCGCGTTTGAGTGGAGACGAGCATTGTGACGAGACGCATCGCACCGTGGCTTCTCCGCAACTGCGTCGTTATGTGTCGATACTGCGAAGGATCGAGTATCAACCGTCAACCGCACCGCAAACTCTTGCTGCGATCAGGAGTCTGGAACGCGCTCGACAACGCCATGCGGTAAAGATGTTGTGCGAAAGCCGCGCGATCGTCGACACGCAGAGGAAGGCAGTAAAGGAAGAGACTCACGTGCCGGAGGTTGTCGAAACGCGCGAAGAGGTCAGCTTTAATCCTTCATCGCCACTGAGTGCGATCTCGCCGCCGCCGCCGATTTCGAAAGTTTTGCACGACGTTTACCAGGACGAAACGAGAGCTAATAATTAACGCGCTTGTTTGAATCTCTCTCAGCCGAAATCATTGCAATTGGATCGGAGCTGCTGGCTCCCGATCGCACCGACACCAACAGTCTCTGGCTCACCGAACAACTCAATCGCCTCGGCATCGAAGTCAAACTCAAGACGATCGTCGGCGACGACGATGCCCGTCTCGAAGAAGCAATTAAAGATGCTGTCCGTCGCTCGAAAGTGGTGATCACGACCGGTGGTCTTGGTCCAACTGAAGACGACATCACACGGAAGATCACGGCACGCGCGCTCGGCAGGCGGCTGTTACTCGACGAAGTCGTGCTGGCGGAGATTCGACAACGCTTTCAGAGTTTTGGAGTGACGATGCCGGAGCGCAATTCGCGCCAGGCAATGGTGATTGAAGACGCCGAGGTGTTACCGAATCCGAACGGCACCGCGCCGGGCATGTTCATCGATCACCAGGGGACCGCGATCGTCCTCTTGCCTGGCCCGCCACGTGAGTTGAAGCCGATGTTTGAAAATCACGTGGCTCAGAAACTCGCGGGACGTGCCGGAAGTTTGCGTGTTGTGCGGCGGATGATGCGAGTGGCGGGCATGGGCGAGTCCGCGGTGGATGAGAAGATCGCGCCGATTTATTCGCAGTACGATAATCCGGTGACGACGATTCTCTTTAACAAGAGCGAGATTGAGATTCATTTGACTGCGCGCGGGCGGACGGAAAAAGAGGCGAATGATTTACTCGATCGTTTGTCGGCGCAGATTGAAGAGCGGCTCGGCAATGCGGTGTTTTCATTTGGCGGCGAGACGATGGAGCAGGTCGTGGGTTTGAAGCTCTCGCTCGGTGGTTACACGCTTGCGGTCGCTGAGAGTTGTACGGGCGGATTGTTGGCACAACGCATCACGTCGGTGCCTGGTTCTTCGAAGTATTTCATCGAAGGCGTTGTGACTTACGCGAATGACGCCAAGACGCGAGCTCTCGGCGTCGAGCCGATCTTGTTGCTCGAACACGGCGCGGTGAGTGGGCCGGTTGCGGAGGCGATGGCCGAAGGTATGCGCAGGAGAGCGGAAACTGATTTCGCATTGTCGATCACGGGAATCGCCGGTCCTGAAGGTGGTTCGGAAGAGAAGCCTGTCGGTACAGTCTTCATCGCGCTCGCAGGCGAGGATAAAACCGAACACCGCAAGTTCACCCTACCCGGTGACCGAAATCTGGTGCGCTGGCGCGCTTCACAAGCCGCGCTCGATATGCTTCGACGAAGATTGCTGTAGGGGCGGCCCTCCGTGGCCGCCCTCGATTTGAATGGAGCCGT
>DATEIS010000010.1:0-4335 GCA_035278765.1 Pyrinomonadaceae bacterium
TGATGCAAGGGCCGGGATACGATCAGGAGTCGACACCGGGTCTCGTTGCGGCTGGTGCGACTGTGGTTGTGTTCACGACGGGCCGGGGCACAACGATCGGAAACGCGATTGCCCCCGTGATCAAGCTTGCGTCGAACACGCCGATCTTCGAGCGCATGAGAAACGATCTCGATCTCTCCGCCGGCGGTGTGATTGACGGTACCGAAACAATCGACGAGGTGGGCCAGCGCGTGTTTGACGAGATTTGCCGCGTAGCCGGTGGCGAGTTGGCGAAGGCGGAAGTACACAAGCACCGCGAGTTTCAGTTTTGGGCCGAGCAGACTGTATCGCTGTAACCACAGATTAGACGGATCATGGCAACGGATTTGGGTTTGGATCTATCGACGCTCACTGAAATTGTTCGGCAGGCGCTTGATGTTATTCAGCCCGGCGAGCGTGTGCTTGCGATTATTCCGGACAAGACTCGCGACGATAACACTCACCAGCTTTTTCCTGCGGCAAGTGAATTTCTAAACAAACGAGGCGTTGCTTCGTTCGACGCGCTTGTGGCGCAAGGTACGCACCCGCCGATGTCGGAATCGCAAAAGCTTTCCAAGATCGGTTGCACAAACTTCGAGGGCCAACTATTCGATCATCGCTGGGACGAACCTGACGAACTGATCACGCTCGGTGAGTTGAGTGCTGAAACCGTGCGTGAGTTAACCAACGGTTTGATAACTCAATCAGTACCGGTGAGTATTAACAAACTTCTCGCACCGGGAATCTACGACACGGTGCTCGTCTTCGGCGCGACGGTGCCACACGAAGTCGCAGGCTTTGCCGGCGGTGCGAAGTATTTCTTTCCGGGTGTGGCAGGGCCAGAGCTGACGCACACGACGCATTGGCTCGGCGCGCTCGCCGGCATCGAAAACATCATCGGCCGGGTCGACACGCCAACACGCCGCTTGATCGAAGCGGCTACAGATTTAGTTCCGGCGCGCATCATTTCACTAAACACTGTAGTCTCTCGAAACGACGGCGAACTAGTAACCTACGCGCTCTTCACCGGCGACATACGCGAAGCATTTCGACGCGCGACCGAAGTCAGTCGTCAAGTTCACATCCGCTACACAGGAAGAAAATACAAACGAGTCGTGGCGCTGCTTGATCCGCATTACGATGAGCTGTGGGTCGGCGGTAAAGCGAGTTACAAACTCGGCGCAATTATCGAAGAAGGCGGCGACTTGATTATTTATGCGCCACACCTGACAAAACTTTCAGAAACTCACGGCGCCCTGATCGAGAAATATGGTTACGCACCACTCGAGAGTGTGCGCGACATGCTGGGTGTTTCGCAGGAGCTGCGCGAGAACCTGTGTATCGCGGCACACCTGGCCCACGTTGCATATGCTGGAAGATTAGACGACGAAGGTAAGATCGTGCCGCGTTACAAGATCACGATGGCTAGCGGGTTGGATGAAGCAACGTGCAGAAGGGTTAACCTGGGCTACATTGACTACCGGACATTCAACTACGAATCACTGCGCTCTGACACCAACACCCTCATCGTCGCAAACGCAGGACGAGATCTCTATCAGTGTTCATCCGCGTAAATCTGTGGCTAAATATTCTTACGCAACCAGTGCAGTCGGCACGTCAATAACGTTGTAATTCGCAATAAACTGATCAAGCTGTTGGCTGCCAAGTGGCGTCGAGAACAAATAACCCTGACCATTCTCACATTCCAACTTGCGCAACAGTCTTAACTGATCTTCAGTCTCGACACCTTCAGCAACCACGTCCATTCCCAGGTTCTGTGCGAGCGCCACGATCGTGCGTACGATCGCGAGGTTCTCTTCATTCTCCATCATCTGGGTCACGAACGAACGATCGATCTTCAAGGTATCAATGGGGAAACGCTGCAGATAACTCAAACTCGAATAACCGGTGCCGAAATCGTCGATACTCAACTGCACGCCGAGCTCCCGCAACTGCGTCAACAATCCAACCGCGGCGTCGATATTGTCGCTGAATACCGACTCGGTGATCTCGAGTTTCAAACAACGCGGCGGCAATTGAAACTCCTGCAACAGACTCGCGATGTTCTCGACCAAACCCGGCTGATTAAATTGCTTCACTGATAGATTGACGCTCACAAACAACGGCGGCGCCGCCGGATACGTCGTCTGCCAGTCGCGCGCCTGTCGACAAGCAGACTCGAGAACGCGTTGACCAATCGTCAGGATATCTCCGGTTTCTTCCGCAACTGGAATGAAGTCTTTCGGTGGCACCATTCCAAACTCCGGATGATGCCAGCGCACGAGAGCTTCAAAGCCAATGAGCGTGCGATTTTCAAGCGACACGATCGGTTGATAATCGACGAATAGTTCGTCGCGTTCGCAAGCGCGTCGCAGATCCGTTTCCATCTTCAAACGGCTCATCAACTCGCCGTGCATGTCGCGTCCAAAGATCTCATAACGCGCTTTGCCGCGAACTTTAGCCTGGTGCATCGCAGTTTCTGCGTCACGCAGCATATCTGAAACTTGTTCGGCGTAATCCGAACCGAGCGCAATGCCGATGCTGAGTGTCGTGTAGACTTCCTGGCCTAGCAGATTGAACGAGATCGCAAGCGCCTGTTGAATTCGCGTCGCCACTGACGATGCCTCGTCTTCACCCGAAACGTCGTCCAACAGAACCGCAAACTCATCGCCACCGACTCGCGCGAGAACGTCGTTTTGTCGCAGACAGGTTTTGACTCGCTGTGCGATTTGTATCAGCAACTGATCTGCACTGGCGTTTCCGAGACTGTCGTTGACGAGCTTGAAACGATCGACATCGATCAGCAACACCGCACATTGTCGATCCGATTGCTTGCGTGCAAAACGGTGCTTGAGCAGATCGTAGAATCGCGCGCGGTTCGGAAGTCCCGTCAGCGTATCCTGCGTCAGCTTTTCTTCCGCTCGTTTGCGGTCGCTGATGTCCTGCACCTGGAAGAACAATCGTTTCCCGCCGGTTTCCGAATCTTTGAGCAGCGAGACGTGCCACTGCACCCAAATCGTGTGACCTTGCTCGTGGATGTAACGCTTCTCCTGCTCGTGACTCTGAATGTACCCTTCAAGCACGCGCTGAATGTACGACTGCACGTGTCGCAGATCTTCCGGATGCGTCATCATCTGAAAACTGGTGGCGCGCAGTTCCTGTTCTGAATAGCCAAGCAGTTTGCAAAGTGATTCATTAACCTGAAGCCAGCTACCGTCGACCGATACCACCGCCATCCCGATCGCTGCATTATCAAACGTGCCACCGTAAGTCTTTGAATTTGCCGACAGTGCGAAGGGAATCGAATCCGGAGCGAACGCTGAATCGGAATTCGACTCGCCACCATCACCAAGCTGACGATTCTGACTGCGCTCCGTCGCACGGCGACGCTTCATGCGCTTCTGTTCGTACATCGCCTGGTCGGCTTGTTCGAGCAATTCTTCGAAGCACGTCATACGCTCCGGTTCGAGTGTGGCGACACCGATACTGAAAGCGAGTTTAAAACCACGTGTCTCCGAAGCGTTGTACGCTTTGAGATTCTCGTTCAGTCTTGTGATCGCGTCTTCTTTACTCGCGTTCAGATCGGTTACGAGCACAGTGAACTCGTCGCCGCCGAGTCGCGCGATAATGTCTGAGCTACGGAAGCTGCGGTTGAGAATGGCGGCGGTGTTGATTAGTGCGTTGTCGCCTTCGTTGTGTCCAAATTCGTCGTTGATGCGCTTCATGCCATCGAGGTCGATGAAGAGCAGAAGCAGGTTTTCCTTCTGGCGGCGCGCGAAGTCGAAGTAAGGCGCGGCTTGTTTGAGGAGGCCGCGACGATTGAATAGTCCGGTCAGATCGTCTTTGAGTGAACTGTTGCGCAGCGTCTCTTCGAGCTTCTTGCGTTCAGTGATGTCGCGCACAACCTGCACGAGACCGCCACCATCAACGCTCGAAATCGAAATCTCGAGTGGGAAAGTGCCGCCACTGAGTTTCAGACCCATGGCTTCACCACGCCACGAGCCATCGCGCCAAACTGCCGGCATGATCTGTTCTTTGAGTCGATTCAACTCCTCCTGGAAATAGAACATCTCCCAGCTCGCGCCGATAAGGCGTTCGGGATCTGAGTAACCAAAAATTTTCGCGTACGCGTCGTTGAGATAGATACAGACGCCAAGGTGATCGATGATCGCCATGCCGTCCATCGACGCTTTCATCGCCGCGGCTTGTTGGGCAAGAGAGCCGGCGGCGCGTTTACGCTCGGTGATGTCGCGAGCGACCACCGACGCACCGGTGATCGCTTTGCCTTCAATGATCGGGCAGATTGTCAGAGAGACG
>DATEIS010000011.1:0-12898 GCA_035278765.1 Pyrinomonadaceae bacterium
TCGAATGTGGTAACAACTCAATCCAAGCCCGATCCGGTAACGGGTGCGATTAGCCTGATACCACAAACAGAAGTTAACGGGACCCTGCAAGCGGCTTCGGAAGTGCTTCCTTATGTGGATTTCCCGACGCTGATCGCGGCACCAGCGGCACAGAAACTCATCCTGCTCGTGTTCATTCAGGTCTTCTTCGTGACGATGGTCTATGGTCCAATCGCGGCGTACCTGGTGGAGGCCTTTCCGGCAAAGATCAGATATACATCACTTTCGCTTCCCTACCACATCGGCAACGGGATATTTGGCGGACTACTTCCCGTAATCGGCCTCTCGGTAGTCGCAAACACCGGAAACATCTACGCCGGTCTCTATTATCCAATCATCGTTGCGAGCATAACGTTTATCGTCGGCTCGCTGCTGCTGAAAGAGACCAGGCACACGCTGATTTGGGACGAGGTAGCCGCAGATAAACGCCGATTTTAAACCGGATCATTAAGGCTGCCTGTAGACCACCCCGTTCTTCATCACAAACGTGACCTTCTGCATGTTCTCGATATTCTGCAGAGGGTTGCCGGAGACGGCGACGATGTCGGCCCACTTGCCGGTCGTTAAGGAGCCAAGGTTTTTGTCCCAACCTAACAGTTTCGCGGCGTTCGAGGTGCCGGCGACGATTGAGTCCATGGGGCTCACGCCGCCCCATTCGACCATTAATGCAAACTCGTGTGCGTTGGTTCCATGAGGCACAACGCCGGCATCAGTTCCGAGGGCGATCGGAACCTTGTTCGCAACAGCCAGTTTGATCGCGTGACGTACTGCAGCAGCAGCCGCGAGGGCTTTCTCCGCTCGCAATCCTTTCAAGACGCCCGACTTCGCCGCTCGCTCGACCGCTTCTGCAGCTGATAATGTCGGCACCAGATATGTGCCGCGCTCTTTCATCAGTCGCGCGCCTTCTTCATCGAGAAACGAACCGTGTTCAATTGACGAGACACCCGCGCGTACGGCGATCTTGATTCCTTCAGTGCCGTGGGCATGCGCAGCGACTTTCCGTTCCAGCTTGTGCGCCTCATCGACCATCGCTTTCAACTCTTCAAACGTATACTGAGTCGCACCGACTGCGTCTCCCTCGGATAACACACCACCAGTCGCGCACGTCTTGATCACGTCAGCGCCGTACTTAATCTGATAACGAACGGCCGCGCGAATCTGATCTGGTCCATCAGCAATCCCTTCTTCAATTCCACGGTCAAACAGTCCCGGCCGATAACCATTGTTATCGCAGTGGCCGCCACGAATACCGAGCGAGTGGCCCGCAGTCATTATTCGTGGTCCAGGTGTCCAACCTTCGTTGATGGCTTTTCGCAAAGCCATGTCATCAAATTTGCCGAATGCGCCGACGTTTCGCACAGAAGTGAAACCAGACATCAATGTAGTGCGCGCATTCTCCACGCTGAGGATTGCCGCAAACGATTCGAAGTCTCTCACCGCGGCATTTTCACCGGCTGGATCACCCAGCACACGTCCAACCAGGTGTGTGTGAGCATCGATGAATCCGGGCATGAGCGTCACGTCGCCGAGATCGATCACTTTGGCGTTCGCGGGAACATTCACGGATCCAGCAGGGCCAACTGAAGTGATTAGGTTATCTGTAACGACGACAACGGCGTTGTTAATCGGAGCGGCGCCCGTGCCATCGATCAATCGAGCTGCCTTCAGAACAACTATGCCTTTCCCCACGGGAGCTTGCGGCGTGATCCTCGGAGCCGGAGTTTGGGAAAGGGAGATTGAACAGATCAGCAACAATACCGGGAACACATATCTCAAGTTTTTCAATGACTTTTCCTTTGAGCGGGACTTCGAGATTCGAGCCGACGCATTTTAGTAGAGATTTCATCGATAAGAAAAACGTTCCTGAACGAGGCGCTTTGATTGACAGTCGCACCAGTCTTTGGCAAGTTCTATTCGCGAGCCACTTTCCGGGTAACTTAGAGCGCTAAAGTAATCAATGTCTAGCCGCTGGACCACTAAATCTCCGATGTCCGGCTTCGCTGTCGCGATTGCTGCGACCGTGGCTGTCGTTGTGCTCAGGCTCCTCCTTTCACAAGTCCTGGGTGATTCAGCATATTTCTTCCCGTTCGTAATTGCGGTAACTCTCTCTGCCTGGTATGGAGGACTGAAGCCGGGGCTGCTCTCAACGGTTTTGGGCGCGTTTGCAGCTATCTTTTTCTTCGTGCCGCCCTATTACACTCTGCAAATCTCCGATCCACGAATCGCAACCGGACTTGTCTTCTTTCTCATTGCCAACATCACCATCTCGCTTGTTTGCGATGCTCTACACAAAGCTCTCAGACGCGTTGAACTCAGCGAAGCCAAAGCAGTGCAACACGTCAAGGACATCGAACGACGCGACCAGGAGCTGCGCGATGCTCAAGATCAGTTGCACCTCATTACCGATTCGATGTCAGCTCTCGTGACGCGCTGCACACCAGACTTGAAATACTCATGGGTCAGTAAACCGTACGCCGATTGGCTGCAACGATCTCGAAGCCAAATCCTGGGCGCTTCCATCGAAGAGATTCTCGGAAAACCGGCGTTCGACGTTCTGCGACCTTATTATCAGAGGGCACTCAAAGGTGAGACTGTCCGGCTGGAACTCGAAATCGAATTCCAAAATATCGGACGCCGCTGGGTGAACTCTGTCTACACCCCAACATTTACAGCCGGCGGAAAACCTGACGGCTGGGTCGGAGTTGTTATCGACATCGACGCACAAAAGCGTTCGGAAGAAGCACTACGAACGACCGATCGTCGCAAAGACACGTTCCTCGCAGTACTGGCGCATGAACTCCGAAATCCCCTCGCCCCAATGCGCAACTCCCTCGAACTCTTGAAACGCTCCGAGGCCAACCAGGCAATAAATCAACGCGCACGCGCAACGATGGAACGACAGTTGTCGCACATGGTCCGGCTCGTCGACGACTTGCTTGATCTTTCGCGCATCAACCGAGACAAACTCGAACTGCAAAAGCTGCCGGTTGTGTTGTCGGATGTGGTCGCACAGGCAGTCGAAACTGTGAGGCCGTTGATCTCAGAGTCGCGTCACGAATTAACAATCGATTTGCCCCCCGAACCACTGAAGTTGAACGCCGACACGGTGCGCTTATCACAGGCGTTTTCAAACTTGCTCAATAACGCCTGCAAGTACACGGATCCAGGCGGATGTATTTCCCTCACCGCCGCTCATCAGGATGGACACGTCGTGGTCTCGATACGCGACAACGGCATGGGAATTCCGTCCGAGCTCAGTCCAAAGATCTTCGACATGTTTACTCAGGCCGATAACACTTTAGAACGGCAACATGGAGGACTCGGAATCGGACTGGCATTGGTGAAGCGACTGGTGGAAATGCATGAAGGCGAAGTGTCGGCCGGCGCCAATCCTGCCGGAGAAGGCAGTGAATTTTTAGTGAGACTTCCGCTTATGATAGTTCCTGAATCAAACGAATCATCAACTCCTCATTCTTCTGGTCAAGCGGCGGACGATACGGCGTTGCGTGTACTAGTCGTCGATGACAACAAAGACTCCGCTGAAACTCTGGGCATGTTGCTCGAGTTAATGGGCAATGAGATCAGTGTTGCGTACGATGGAGAGCAGGCGCTGGCGTTAGCAAACGAAAGCAAGCCCGATGTCGTGTTGCTGGACATCGGACTTCCCAAGATGAATGGCTATGAAGTGGCGCGACAGATCCGCAAAGAACCGTGGGGTAGCAATCCAATACTCGTCGCTATTACCGGTTGGGGGCAGACCGAAGACAAAGATCTCTCTCGTGAGTCGGGCTTCGATCATCACCTCGTGAAGCCTGTCGATTACGATCAATTACTCAAACTCATTCAGACGCGTAAGAGCGCTAAAGTCTGATCTTCGTCAGCACGTAACCGGAATACTTGTTCCGAATGCCGCGTTCACATAAGCGAGAAAACCCTGGGCTGAAAGTGTATCGAGCCGGTAATCAACGTTCGTTGAACGACAAACAGAGTCGCCTGTGATCGTGATCGACACAATCAACTGCTGCCCGTTGAGGCTCATGAAGTTTGGTCCACCCGAATCGCCAAAGCACGTTCCGCCATTTCCCGTGGACGCATTCTGCGAGAGACGCAGATAGCCACCGTTCAGCGAATTAAAACTTGAAAAAGAGAACATACGCGGGATCGGGTTGATATCCTGAAAGAACGGAACGCCTCCGCCCACGACGCGGTTTTGTAGTCCATAACCGGCATTGGTAAACAACGCGGTCTTCAATCCATTCTGCGCTGCAAGCTGGTCCAGTAAGCCGCAACTCGGCAGCACCGCCGGCGTAACTCCACGAACACTTCGCTCCAGTACCAATGCGCCAATGTCTCCCGAGTCGCTCTGGCTCTGGTTGTAATTCGGATTTGTGACGACGTGCGCCACTGGTAGCAGAGTGGTCTTATTGCTTGTAAGTGGACCGAAAGGTATCGATTGATCGAGACTAACGTAAGCAACGAAACCGTCGGGCGCGAGATCCTGCTGGTAGAAAAGCGTGCAGTGGCTGGCGGTAAGAAAAACGTTGTCAGTGATCATTGTGCCGGAGCAGATCGGAAAGATCTGCCCAGTGGTGGGCGACTTGATGATGAAAGCGCCTGTGTTACGGAACGTATTGCTTGAATCGACGAAGCCGTAGGTGATCGCCGATGCTTTTGGTGACAGCAACAAGGACGCCGACAGCAAACTAATTGCAAGTATAAAAACACCGATTACTCGTTTCATTAGAATTCCCCTCTTGTGAAGTTTTGCAGGATGGTCGGGCGTGTGAATTCTACCTCCGCACGGGTGTTTTTTGTAGGGGCGGCACTCTGTGGCCGCCCCTTGTTGCGTTTGCTGCACTCTGACCATATCTTCAACACGGAGGGGCGGCCACGGATGAACATCACTCGTCGCGAATTCAATTATGGACTGGTTATCAGTGTTGGCTCGTTAGCACTGGGCCGCTTTCCCACCCAGACAACACTGCGCGTCAACGGGAAGCGGATCATGGACCATATTCTTGCGTTGGCTGAGTTTGGCAAGAATCCGCAAGGTGGTGCGAGTCGTGTTGCATACAGCGATGCCGATAAGCAGGGCCGCGAATATGTGCTCGGACTACTTCGAGACGCGAAACTCGACGTCACGATCGACGCTGCCGGGAATCTCATTGGACGTCGCGCCGGAAGCGCCAACAACCTCAAACCCTTGCTAATCGGTTCACATATCGACACGGTCCCTGAAGGCGGAAACTACGACGGCGTGGTCGGCTCGATGGGCGCGATCGAGGTCGCACAAACGCTGGTTGAAAATAATGTCACTACTCGTCACCCGCTTGAAGTCGTCATTTTTCAAAACGAAGAGGGTGGACTAATCGGTAGCCGTGCGATGGACGGTGAGTTGACTGAGAAGGAACTCGATCTTGTTAGTCGCAGCGGCAAGACAATCCGTGAAGGAATAAAGTTCATCGGCGGAGACGTCGCAAAACTTGCCAACGTTCGACGACAGAAGGGCGACATTGCCGCTTATCTCGAGTTGCACATCGAACAAGGCGGAATTCTCGATACTGAAAAGTTAAACATCGGAGTGGTTGAAGGAATCGTCGGCATCAACTGGTGGGACGTGACGATCGAAGGCTTTGCAAATCACGCGGGCACAACCGCGATGAACAATCGACAGGATGCATTGCTCGCCGCCGCAAAGTTTATCGAAGCCGTGAATCGCATCGTGACCAGCGTGCCCGGTAGACAAGTTGGCACGGTTGGCAGAATTAATGCACTACCAGGCGCGCCAAATGTAATTCCCGGAAAGGTTGTTTTGAGTCTTGAACTGCGTGATCTGGACGCCGCGAAGATCAACATGCTCTTCGAAAGGATTCAAACCGAGGCACAAAAGATCGCCGCTGACAGTAAAACAAAATTCGACTTCAAGGAGATCAACGTCAACATCCCGGCCCCCACCGATCCACAAATCCGCTCATTGATCTCCGAAGCAGCTCGTGATCTTGGTCTAACAACAAAGCTGATGCCTTCGGGCGCCGGTCACGACGCGCAGGACATGGCTCGGCTTGGACCAGTCGGCATGATCTTCGTCCCGAGCGTCGGCGGAATCAGTCACTCCCCACGCGAATTCTCTCGTCCGGAAGATATCGCCAACGGCGCTAATGTGTTGCTCCACACTCTCCTAAAACTCGATAAAGGTTAATTCTTCTTTTTGTGCCTTTTGTGCTTTATGTGCCTTTTGTGGCTCTATTCGTACCTTAGCGCAATGATCGGATTCACTCTCGTCGCACGTCTGGCCGGTATGTAGCTCGCGATCGCAGCAACTGCTACAAGCAACAGCGATATCAAAGCGAATGTCGTCGGATCAGTTGCCGTGACACCAAACAGCAACGTCGACATCACTCTCGTTAACGCAAAAGCAGCGATGAGTCCGATCGCGATGCCGGCAGCCACAAGCTTCACGCCGTAACCGACCGCGAGTTTAAGCACAGCACTAGTTTGCGCTCCGAGCGCCATGCGAATGCCGATCTCATGTGTCCGTTGGGCCACCGAGTAACTCATCACACCGTATATCCCAACAGCCGCAAGCACGAGCGCCACAGACGCGAAAATCGCGAGCAACAACATGCTAAAACGTTGCCGTGCTATCGAGTCGGCGAGGATCGTGTCCATTGTTCGAATGTTTGAGACCGGCTGGTCCTTATCAATCTCCCAAACAGCATTACGAATTGTACCCGCCAGACTTGCCGGATCGACATCGGTCTTAACCACGAGATCTTGAGCGTCAAAGAAACCGAACTGCCTGTAGGTCAAATACATCTGCGGCTTCGGATCAGCGTTCAACTCAAACTGGCGCACATCCTTCACTACCCCAATGACCTGAATCCAATCTTCCTGTGATCTGATTCTACCTATCGCGATGCGTTTGCCGATCGCGTCCTCGCCCGGCCAAAGGCGACGAGCCATGGTCTCGCTAATCACGACTACGTCAGGACTGGTGTCTGTATCCTGATCCGTGAGTTGCCTCCCTTTCAACAGCGGAATGCTCATCGTGTCGAAATATCCTGGACTGATCATTCTGGTAACCATGATCGGTTCCTGTCCCGGCGGTGGCTCAGGCCTGCCTTCGATGCTGATCGAGATGGAGTTCCCCTGTAGATAAAGCGGCAGGTTCGTCGTAACTGCTGCCGATTTCACACCGGGAATGGACTGTAGACGCTGAGTCAGTTCGGAGTAGAACGCCGAACGCTGTGCCATCCGTTCGTACTTCGAATCCGGCAAGACAATCTTCATAGTCAACAAATTGTCAGGATTAAAGCCCGGATCAACGTTACGCAGACGCAGAAAACTATTGATCAGCAATCCCGCACCAATCAGCAGCACAAGCGAGATCGCGACTTCCGCCATCACGAGCAAGCCACGCAAACGTTTACCGCTGCCACCTGTTGCTGCGTCCCGTCCGCCTTCTTTCAGTGTTTCGATCTGATTGAAACGAATAGACTGAATCGCTGGAGCCAGACCAAAGATCAAGCCTGTCGCTACTGCGACGAGTAGAGTGAATCCGAGAACGTTGTAATCAATCGAGATTGCGCGCGCCTGAGAAATGTTTTCAGGGATGAAAGCTTTTAGAACGACGAGGCCGACGTAAGCGATCACAAGGCCGACGATTCCTCCCAGAGTCGACAGGAAAATACTCTCAGTTAGAAACTGACGGATCAGTCTTTGTCGTCGGGCACCGAGTGCAACGCGTACCGCGATCTCTTTCTGTCTCACAGCTGCGCGTGCAAGTAGGAGATTAGCGACGTTCGCGCATGCGATCAGCAACACGAGTCCAACTGCGCCCAGCAAAATCAGCAACGCCGGTCTGATATCTCCCACGAGATGTTCGTGTAACGGCGTAATCACCGCACCCAGATCCGTGTTCGTTTCGGGGTACTGTTGCTGTAATCGGGTGGCGATCGTGCTCATATCGGCTTGAGCTTGGGCCATCGCCACGCCAGGTTTAAGTCGGGCAACTACCTTAAGATATTTGCGACCACGATCTGTCGCTTCCTCCTGAGTAAACGCAATCGGCACCCAGGCTTCATCATCGACCGTTGGAAACTGAAAGCGCGCGGGCATGACACCGACGACGGTGTAGCCGGCGCCGTTCAGCGTCAGAGTTTTACCCACAATGCCGGGATCACCGCCAAATCTTCGTTGCCACAATCCATGACTCAACACGACCACGCGTTCGGAACCGGGTCGATCTTCTGCTGCGGTAAACACGCGACCGACTTGTGGCTCTACACCCAGGAGGGGAAAGAGATTCGTGGAAACGCGTCTGCCTTCCAATCGTTCCGGCTCACCGGAGCCAGTTAAGTTGAAACTGGTATAGTCAGTGGCAGCCATGCCTTCAAAGACCTGGTTCTGATCGCGCCAGTCGATGAAGTTTGCAGCCGCCGGAGTGTCTTGTGGGTAGCCGGCTTTTGTTGCCTCTTCCCAAACCATTACCAGTCGATCGGGATCTTTGTAAGGCAACCGCCGCAGCAACACGGTATTCACGACGCTGAAGATGGCCGTGTTTGGGCCGATTCCCAAAGCCAACGCGATGACAGCAACGATCGTAAAGCCCGGGTTCTTTCGCTGCATTCGTATGGCGTAACGCAGGTCGTTTAAGAAATCTGCTAGCAAGTTGGTTCTCCCTCCTCCCGCAACGGGCGGCTCTTTCGCCGGCTTTTGCGAGCGCCGCATTTCTCTCTGCATTAGATCGGTATCGTCGAGTTCCACGAGGGCTGCTCGATTTGCTTCACTTTCGGTGGCGCCGGTTTTGAGTGAACGGTCATAGACATCGTCGAGATGCTGGGCCAACTCTTCGACGATCTCGGCTTCATGAGCCGGATCTAGATTTAGTCGCGACAAGCGCCGCCGAACTTCTTCTCTCCAGTCAGGCATGCTCAATTCCGGTAATGCGGTTGATGGCTTCGACAAACTCCTGCCAACTATGGCGTTGTGCAGCGAGCACTTTCCGACCCTCGGCAGTTAAGCGGTAATAACGACGACGACGCTGGCCCGCCTTCTCGACCCAACGCCCCTGAATCCAACCACGGCGTTCGAGTCGATAGAGCAACGGATAAAGCGAAGCCACATTAAAACGCAGCCTCCCCCGCGAGCGCTGTTCGATCAAATTTCCGATGTCATACCCATGCCGCGGCTGGTCCTCAACCAGCGAGAGTATCAATAACTCCGCACTCCCCTTCTTCAACTCGCGGTCAAGCATCTGCGAAAGCTTATATGGCATAGCGATATATTATTGAGGTGTATATCGGACGTCAACCTCGGAGTTTTCGGGCGAGAGATCCTTATTTCCAGACTGGTCTCGCGATAACTCGAACGTGTAGAATGCCGGTGGATTGAATATGAGCCAGACAATCCCTGCACACTTTGATGGTCAACACATCCTCCTTGATGAGGCAGTGGACCTCGAGCCAAATACAAAATTGCTGGTTACAGTGCTACCCAAGGATGCGGATGTAGACGCCTGGCGCGCTCTGTCCGCGAAACGTCTCGAAGATGCATATGCTGAAGAGGAAGACGAATACCCTTTAGACGTGATTAAAGAACCAAACACCGAATAATGAATCAAGGTGATGTGATCCTCACTCCCGTTCCTCAAGCCGACGGGAACATCAAGAATCGTCCAGCCATTTTGTCAGAGAAATGCCGCCTTATCGAGATGTGCTTGTGTGTGGCGTGAGTACCCAGTTACATCGAGAGGTTAAAGGCTTTGACGAAATAACCCGATCGAATGATTCTGACTTCAGCGCTACGGGTCTAAAGACGGATTCATTAATCCGATTAGGGTTCCTAGCCGTGATACCACGAAAGGCTGTGCTCGGTTCTATCGGCACAATTTCGGCAGGGCGGCATAGGAGTCTTTTGAAGCGGCTCAGCGATTATCTGACTCGATAGGCTTTTTACACAGATGAACGCGGATGAAACCGATCTGTCTTCATCCGCGTTCATCTGTGGCGAAGTTTTACTTAGAAGTTACTTACACTTGCTGTAGCCGCAGTCCCTGCAGAAGTCACAGCCGCTGGCGTGTTCGAGTTGGCCGTGGCATTCGGGGCAGATGCCGATCATGTTGGACATGATGGCGCCGGTGACGGCTTTCTGGTGATGTTGGGATTGTTGTTTGCTCGCTACGGCGCGGGCGGAATCCGGAAGATCCTGGACGCGACGGACTGTGATCATGATGCACTCGGCAACTGCCTGCTCAGGTGAAGTAAGCAGTCGCTCGTTGAACCACACCGCGTGCGTTCCAGTCACCTTGTTCAAGCTGTACGCGACTTCCGCAGCATCGAAACCACCACGTAGCATCTTCGACGCCAGCAAGCCCACGCCGCCACTGATTGGGCCAGTCGCGAAAACTTCCTGGATCATCTTGCCGTCGTGGTTAACCGTCACATAGAGATTCTGGCCGTCGAATGGAATCTGCCAGGTTGCACCACGCAACTCGCGTGGACGTTCAATCCTGATCGCCGTGACCGCCGGAACTTTGATCGTCTCTGAGTGTTCGCGCGCAATCGCTTCCTGACGAGCCGAGGCATCGTCAGCCGCTGTTGCTTCCGCAGCACTCACACCTTCGTCCAACGGCTCGACCAGCGCTTCGGGATTGCAGCCAACTTCACCTTTTGGTTCCTCAGCCTTCATCGACGTGAGTACCTGATTATCTCGTGAACCATCACGATAGTAACTGACTGCCTTGCAGCCAAGTTGACGTCCGAGGCGATAAAGCGCATCCACCGACTCCACCGTGTCGTTAACTGCGCCATTGCAGGTCTTTGACACACTGTTGTCGACGTTGCGCTGAGCAGCCGCGAGCACATGAACGTGCTGCTCAGCGCTTATGTTCATCGCCGAGATAAAATGTGGCGGCAGCTCTTGTTCGTGTTCCACGACGTAAGCCGCGGCCGCATCTATCGATTCCTGATCGTTCTGGTCCACGTCAACTCCAAGCGCATTCGCCGCGAGTGTGTGTACGTAAGTGCGCGTGCCGAGCGTATCTTTACGAACGTAGGCCCATGAGAAGTTTGGCTCGATACCGGAAGAAGTCTCCGCAACAAGGGAGATCGTCCCGGTCGGCGCAATCGTGGTCACTTCATAGTTACGCGGTGTCAGCGGCGTATCTTTGGGAATTCCAATCTGGTTATAGAGAAACTCGGAGTAGGCTTCGCGATTTGGTTCAAACTCGGGAAACGCGCCTTTCTCTGCGCCGAGACGATTGCTCTCCATCCACGACTCGCGTCTGACGAACCCCATCACCTCGTCCATCAGATCAATCGACGCCGGTGAGCCGTAAGTTACGTTCAGGCTTAAACAAAGATCGGCAAAACCCATGATGCCCAGACCCACGGGTCTCGTGCGATGGACCACGTCGTTGATCTCGGGCAGCGGCCAGGCACAGGTGTCGATCACATTGTCGAGAAAACGAGTGCAGAGATGGGTCACGTCACGTAGACGATCCCAGTCGATCCGTTTTTCAGAATCGTAAAACTTCGCGAGATCGATCGAACCCAGATTGCACGAGTTTGAGAAGTGCAGAAACTGTTCGCCGCACGGGTTGCACGAGTAGATCGGACCCATCGACTTCATCATGTGATTGTGACGATTTACTTCGTCGATGAACGCGATACCCGGTTCGGCATACTTATGCGCACTGGCAACGATCCTGTTCCAGATATCGGGCGCGAAGATCATTCCCGGTCGCGGTGCTTCTTCGATCGTGCAATTGGAAAGATCAGCCGCGAGAAATGCCTGTCGATCACAGAATGTTACTGTCGATCCGTCCGCAGTCCGATAGACAACATAATCGCCGTCGCGCACGGGATCATAAATGTCTTCGTTCCACGGCTGACCGTTGAACTCCAATTGGAACCACTTGTTGTTATCGACCGCTTTCAAAAACTCATCAGTCACGTTCACGGAAATGTTGAAGTTCGTCAGTGAATGCTGATCGTTTTTGGCGTGAATGAAACGAAGCACATCAGGATGAGTAACGCGCATCATTCCCATGTTTGCGCCGCGTCGCACACCACCCTGCTTCACGACATCAGTAACCTGATTGACGATGTTCATGAACGACACCGGACCAGACGCGACACCAGTCGCCGAGCTCACCATCGCTCCGTGCGGCCGAAGGAATTCATACGTCATACCTGTGCCGCCACCGGTCTGGTGAATCGTCGCTGCGGCTTTCGCGTGTTCCATGATCCCCGTCAGCGAATCCGGAACCTCGAGCACAAAACAGGCGGCGAGCTGTCCGTTGGCCTTGCCGGCGTTAACAAGGCAAGGAGTGTTTGGAATGAATTCACGCGCGAGCATCACTTCGCTCATCGCAGCAAAAAACTTATCGCGTTTTTCGCCCGTTTCCGCCTTGGAAACGTGACCAACCACGCGTTTAACGATGTCAGACCACTCCTCAAAAGGCTGACCTTTTGAATCCTTCAACGAATACCGCTTACTGACTACTTTTTTGGCATTAATCCCGAGCTGCTGCGACCTTCGACGGGGTGAAACGGCGGGGGAAACGACACTGTTTTGTCCGACTTTTTTGCCGATAGCTGCGCTCATCAATCTCTGCCTTTCCAACGGGGAGCCCGAAGTGTAAATCGTGTTTTCAAAAACGGTTCTGCCAGGCGTATGGCTACGCAGGCAATTAACTTAGAGTGTGTTGCTTTTGCTCTGGTTGGCTCTTTTCGAAGCGCTAAACCTGGCTGGAGTGCGCTCCGGGGGGCGGCCGCTGCACCAGTTCACTGCTTCGTCATAAGCGGAGCGGAATATACTCCTTTAAAAACGCAGTGTCAACACTATATTGTGGTGC
>DATEIS010000012.1:0-6918 GCA_035278765.1 Pyrinomonadaceae bacterium
CGTCGTCCCAGATGACGGTCTGACGATCGCAAACCTTACGCTGCTCTATCGTCACGCGACGTTTGCGCGGGCACTCAACTGTTCCACGCGCACATATCTCGCCGCGCTCAAACTGATCGACTCAGATCCTTTCACGTCCACTGAAGACACGATGAAGTTTGTTCACGAGACCGAAAGGATAGCGGCCGCAGGTTTCAGTGTTGAGGAACTCAATTACCTCTTGCGTCACGATTTCTCGCCTGCTTTCCCGGTTGCGATCAGCGACGCGGCGATAGCGGCGGCACTGGAATCAATTCGCGAAGAAGTTGGAAAAGTGGCGGCGGACAACAACTTTGTCGCCGTCAGCAGTGGTGGCACACCTGCGACCACCGATCCGAATGGAGATCTCACGAAGCGTAAGCTCGCTTCGCTGAACTGGGACACCGCAATCGTCGAGCAACTTATTGCCATACTCAACAACACGTCGCCTGACGCCACGGACATCGAGATGGTCAAGCGTCACATGCGCAGGTTCTCGGTGCCGCACTTCGACATCAAGCTCAATCAGCCATTACCCGCGGAAGTAATCTTTACCGGCGCGCTCAAGAACAAGATCTATTACGACAACGCCACCGACAAATTGCACTTCATCGGGGTGATGACGGACGCTGAACGTACTGCCTTGTTGGCACTATCAGACGACGGCGACTACCCGCAGGCAATCGACGTTCTGTTTGACGCTCCCGACGAGAATGCTCCAGCGACAGATGATGAGTTCATCACGAGTGCGGATGCCGACATGATGTTCGCTGTCGCCAGCACGCCGGCAGCGAGGTTTGTCATCGTGTTGAGCAAGCTGTTGCCTTATTTGCACAAGACGTTGAGCGAACGCATCGTTGTTCAACTTTTAGCCGAATACCTTAAATTCGATTCAAGCTCGACGCGCCAGTTATTGACGAACTGGGTCAACTCGACAGCCGACTCCACCAAAAAAGCAATCGATGTTTTTGTTGATCCTGCGTTTGCGGAGAGCAATCCGAACATCGAGGTGACAAGAGCTGTGTTCACGCATCAGTTCAACACGTTCGTACGGTTGTTCAAGATCGCGTTGCTGAATCTCAAGTTTGACCTCAGTGCGGAGCAGCTTCAATGGCTGTTTGACTTTGGTCCAACCAGTGGCTGGCTCAACATGAACAAGCTTCCATTCGATGGCACCGCGCCGGACGAGCCACTTTATCCGCGCTGGGCACGGCTTGCCGATCTGTTCCAGTTGTCTGCAGCTTTACCAGACGACGTGTTGACTGACGTTTTCACTTCAGCGCGCGTCACCACCACACCGATTAATACATTGCTGGCGAGAATCAGCCAGGGCTTGTCATGGAAGTTGGAAAACCTTACGGCCCTCAACACTGGTTTCCGTTTGCAGCTTGCCGACTACACGGATGAGCGAGCGCTCCGGCGTCTGAACACAGCCTTCAAGCTGATGAATAAACTCGGCGCGTCCGCGGATCAGTGTCTCAACTGGACCAAGGACGATGCCGATGAACTCAAGTTTGCTAACGACGTCAAGAGCCTTGTGCGAGCGACACTCGATGACGCGCAGTGGTTGGAAAAGGCCAAGACCTTGAACGATCCGCTCCGCGAGAAGCAGCGTGCCGGTCTCGTTTCTTATCTGATGCTGAGACGCGATGCGCGTAACGCGGATGAGTTGTACGACGATTTTCTCGTCGACGTTGAAATGAGCCCGTGCATGATGACTACGAGGATCAAACAGGCGATCGGGTCAGTTCAGTTGTTCATTCAACGTGCGCTCATGAATCTCGAGCCGCTGGTCGCCCTCACTCCGAAAGAGGCGCGCGAGTGGGCCGAGTGGCGCAAGCAATACCGCGTGTGGGAAGCCAATCGCAAGATCCTTCTCTATCCGGAAAACTGGATCGAACCCGAACTGCGCGATGGCAAGTCTGTCTTCTTCGAAGAGCTCGAAAACGAGCTGCTTCAAAGTGAAGTAACGATGGACACGGCCGAGACTGCGCTTCATCACTACCTCGAGAAACTTCACGAAGTGGCCCGCCTGGATATCGTCGGCATGTACCGGCAGCAGGAGTTCGATTCCGACGACGTACTCACGCTTGATGTAACGCACGTTATCGGCCGTACCTTCTCGTCTCCGCACGCCTATTACTATCGCCGGCAGATCGACTCCGCGAGTTGGACGGCGTGGGAAAAAGTCGAGGCCGATATCCAAAGCGATCATCTGATTCCCGTTGTCTGGAATCGCAGGCTTTATCTCTTCTGGCCCATCTTTACAGTCAAGCAACAGGAGAAAGAGATCAAGATGCCGGCTCCGGGAGTACCGATGGAGAAAGGCGCCAAAGAGATCGAAATCCAGCTCGCCTGGACGGAATACAAAAACGGAAAGTGGTCGGCGAAGAAACTCGCGAGTCCGTTCCGCAGCACGTTAAAGCATCCGGACGACGATCTGTCCGCAGCCGACTTCAAGCTTTTCTCATTCAAAACTCGCGTACAAACTACGCCGACGTTCGACGAGCAGTTGTTTATCGACTTCTATGGACCAATTGAAAAACTCAGCACAGTCACGATCACTGCGAATGATCCGCGACCAAAACAGGAGACATATTTGTTCACCCTGGGTGCGGGTAAGTCGAAGAATGTGATTGCGTCAGTAAATAACAAACTGTTTCAGGCTGGAGACGCGAGCCTGGTGGAAATCATTGTGAAGGATTCCAACAATCAAAATGTTAATCCGCCACTGACACTCTCGAATACCGGCACACGCGAGATCAAGAACACGACCACGGGTACGCTCAAGTATTACCTGTCGTCCGCAGACTACAAGCCTCAAGGCATAACTAATACGGGCCAGAAGCAAGTTTGCTGGATCGTTGATAGAAATCAGCAACCGCTGCTTGTGGGCAGCAATGGTCACTCGCCTAAGAGCTCGTTGCTCGCGGTGGAAACTACTGCGCCTGCGTCGTTGGGTAACGTCGATGCGATCAAGCCGTTGGCCGGATCGATGGTCCTGCCCGGTGAGACTCAAGTGTGCGAGATCATCACTGAAGCGGAATGCACGTTTGATCTCGTCACGATTCCGACGACGACCAGTACCACAACATTTACGACTTCGTCCGTCGATCAAACACAGGCGATAGCGTCGTTCTATTTTGATGACGGCCAGCAAAGCGTGATGGCGTTGTTTGATTCGAACGCCACCACCAGGATCGAGCCCGTAGTCGGAACACGCTTCGAAAACATGATGATGGTCGAGTATGCGAATCAAAGCAGCGATGGTCTGACTGAAACGAACATACTCAAGAAAACGCCCGGCACGTTCCGTTTATTGCCGATGCACCAAAGCTACCAGGCAAAGAAACTGGAATACCCGGCGTTCTTCCAGGACGATGCGCGCAGTTATTTCGTCAGCCATGACGACGACACCGGTCTGGTCAAGTTCAGCACGTACTACCATCCGTCAATCCCGGTTTTCTTCAAGTCGCTGAATCATTCCGGCGTCAGTGGACTGTTATCACTTGCGAATCAACGATTGATCGATTCGCCGATCGTATTTGACGACTATTCGGCCGATGCGGCGCAAGTGGATACGACTGCCAAGCCTCGTGAGGACGTCGACTTCAGTTATAGCGGCGCTTACTCGGTTTACAACTGGGAGTTGTTCTTCCACACGCCGTTCCTGATTGCGACGCAGTTGAGCAAGAATCAACGCTTCGAGGAGGCGCAGAAGTGGTTCCACTACATCTTCGATCCGACCGCGACCGACTCACCGGAAAACTCCGGCACTCCGGGTCCGGAACGCTTCTGGCGCGTCAAGCCGCTCTACAAACAAGCATTGGAAGGAACTAAAACTCTTGAAGATCTGTTTGACGACACAGATGCGTTGAAAGCGCAGATCACGGAGTGGCAAGCCAATCCTTTCAAACCACATGTCATCGCTAGGCTGCGTTTAGTGACCTACATGAAAGCGGTTGTGATGCGCTACATCGACAACCTGATTGCGTGGGGCGATCAGTTGTTCCGTCGCGACACGATTGAATCGATCAACGAAGCGACACAGCTTTACATCCTGGCTGCACAGATTCTTGGTCGCCGTCCGGAACAGATTCCGGCGCGCGCGAAAGCGAAAGTGCAAACATTCCGCAGCCTCGACGATCAGAGTGACCTCAACGGGCTGGCCAACGCGTCAGTGGAGATTGAAGGTTTTATGTCGCCTTCAGTTATTCCGCCGGCGGACGGCAGTGGCGATGGCATGCCGTTGATGCCGTTCTTCGGAATTCCTGGAAACGACAAGTTGCTCGGTTATTGGAAGACGGTGGCCGATCGGCTCTTCAAGATTCGTCATTGCCAGAACATCGACGGCATTGTTCGTTCATTGCCAACGTTTGAGTCGCCGATCGATCCGGCGTTGCTGGTGAAAGCGGCCGGCGTCGGAGTGGATGTTGCGAGTGCGCTCAGCGATATCAATGTCGCGTTGCCACACTATCGCTTCAACGTCATGTTGCAGAAGGCGACTGAGCTGTGTGGCGAAGTGAAGTCGTTGGGTGGCGCGTTACTCTCGGCACTCGAGAAACGCGATGCCGAGGAGATGGCTTTGCTGCGCTCGACACACGAGATGAAGGTGCTGAATGCAGTGCGTGCGATCAAAGAGAAGCAACTTCAGGAAGCAACGACCACTCGTGAAGGCCTGGACCGAACTAAAGAGCTGACCACGATCCGCCGCGACTACTATCGCGACATCGCGTTCATGAATCCGTGGGAGACCACGCAAATTTCATTGACGGGTGCGAGCCTTGGCTTGCAGGCAACTGAAGTTACCATGTTGGCCCTGGCCGGATCTTTGCACCTGATTCCAAATCTGAAGATTGGCTCGCCGACTTCGATTGGAACAACATTCGGTGGTCACAACATCGCCGGTGGAGTCATGAGTTTTAGTGAATCGATCGGGAAAGTCGCATCACTCATGAACAGCAGCGCTTCGATGGCGGCAATCATGGGTGGACATTACCGTCGCTTCGACGACTGGAAACTTCAGGAACGACTCGCCAACAAAGAGCTCGAACAGATCGAAAAGCAGATCGCAGGCGCTGATATTCGCCTCGCGATTGCCGAAACAGAACTGAAGAATCACGATCTGCAAGTCGAGAACACGAGAGAAGTCGACGAGTTCATGCGCAGCAAGTTCACGAATCGCGAGCTCTACGATTGGATGGTCGGACAGATCTCGGGCATTTACTTCCAAAGCTATCAGCTCGCTTACGACGTGGCGAAACGTGCCGAGTGTGCTTATCGCTACGAGCTGGGTCTGAAAGAGTCGAGCTTTATTCAATTCGGCTACTGGGACAGTTTGAAGAAGGGGCTGCTGGCTGGTGAACGTCTCACTTACGATCTCAAACGTATGGAGATCGCTTACCTGGATCAGAACGCACGCGAGTATGAGATCGTCAAACATGTTTCGCTACAGTCGATCGATCCGGTGAGTCTGCTCAAGTTGAAACAGACGGGTCAGTGTTTTGTGACGTTGCCGGAAACGTTGTTCGACGTCGATTATCCGGGACATTACATGCGCCGGATGAAGTCGGTGGGGATAACGGTTCCCTGTGTTGCTGGTCCATACACCGGGATCAACTGCACGCTCACGTTAATGGGCAGCAGTATTCGTCACGTCAATACGCTGGCGGGAACCAAGTACGCTCGCCAGGCTGACGATCAACGTTTTGCCGACAGTGCCGGCACGGTGCAGTCGATCGTGACGAGTAGCGGGCAGAACGATAGTGGACTGTTCGAGACCAACCTGCGCGACGAACGGTACCTGCCCTTCGAAGGTCAGGGCGCGATCAGCACCTGGCGTATCGAGTTGCCGAAGACGTTCAAGACGTTCGACTACAACACGATCTCGGATGTTGTGATGCACGTGCGTTACACGTCGCGTGAGGGAGGAGGCCAGCTCAGAAGTCAGGCTGAACAGGAGCTGCAAACCCTGCTCAATGAGTTTTTGCGAGCTGAAGGTAAGAATGGTTTGACGCAAATGTTTAGTTTGCGACACGAGTTCGGTACGGAGTGGTCGCGTTTCTTAAACACGTTGACGGAAGAGAAGCGCAGTTTGACGATGCCGTTGACGAAGGAGCGATTTCCGTTCCTGTTCCAGGGCAGGCCGATCGGGATTAAAGAGATCGAGTTGCTGGTGAAAGTGAAGGCAGACGATCACAACAAGGATACGCTCAGGTTTACGATCGCGGCCGGGGAAAGCGCATCAGGCGAGACACTCACTTTAGACGAGTGGAATGGGTTGGTGCGTGGAACGAAGATCTTTACCAATCAACCACCACCAGGCTCGTTCACGCTTAATGCCTGGCGGCGCGTGGGCAACGACGATAAGGAGGTAGATGCAAACGCGATTCAGGACATTCTGGTTGTGTGTCGCTACGCCACCTAAACTCTAGACGCCTTAGTGTCTTCAGTTCGACAACCACGCGGCGGAGCCGACGACGAGCAGGAGAATGGCAAAGGCGCCAAAGAGTGCGCGTCCCCAGTGTCGAACATGGCTTGTGCTGGACTTCTGGTTTAACTTGTTCTCGTCCAGCCAGGCCATGTTCGTGTATGACTGCATTTCGTCGAGTCGCGCATGGACTGGGACGTGAAATCGATTGTGGAAGGGATTGCGATAAGGGTCGTTGATTAACTTCGCTTTCATGAGTCTCTTACCTCTCGCCAGTATTCGCTGAGGGGATCAGCGTAGCGTTGTCAGCGCCTGCGGCAAGGCCCATGCCTCACGGTGTTTCTTGGAAAAAGGTCAATGATTTGCGACAGCAATGCGCATTTCGTCAACCCATACACGAACTCGGGCACCTCACAAACTGTTCACCGAACGGTAGGGGCGGCCCTCCGTGGCCGCCCGTGGTTTGGATC
>DATEIS010000013.1:0-5259 GCA_035278765.1 Pyrinomonadaceae bacterium
CTGAACGGCCAGACCATGCAGGACTCAAACACAGATCAACTGATCTTTGGTGTCCCGGCGTTGATCGAGTTCATCACGCAATCGATCACGCTCGAACCTGGAGACGTGATCGCCACGGGCACGCCGCCGGGTGTCGGCTTCGCGCGCAAGCCGCCGGTGTTTCTCAAACCGGGCGACCAGATGGAAGTGTTGATCGAAGGCGTTGGAGGTATTGGTAATCCGGTGGTTAGTGAATCGGATCAATAAGGAAAAAACATGCGAAAACTTCTCTTGTTATTCGCGGCACTGACTTTAGTCGCAGCCTGCACTAAAACTGATGGCCCGGCGGCAAACGGCAAGAAGAAACTCACGATCGCCGTGATCCCCAAAGGCACTACGCACGAATTTTGGAAGAGCATTCACGCGGGGAGTAATAAGGCTGCGAGCGAGCTCAGTGCGCAGGGCACCGAGGTCGAAGTCATCTGGAAAGGCCCGTTGCGCGAAGACGATCGCGAACAACAGATTCAGGTTGTGGAAGGCTTTGCCGCACAGGGCGTGAGTGGCATCGTATTAGCGCCGCTCGACGATCGCGCGCTCGTTCGTCCAGTCTCGGATGCCAGTCGCGCCGGTGTACCGACTGTGATCATCGACTCAGGTTTGGTGTCGAGCGATTTTGTCAGTTTCGTCGCCACTGATAATCGCAAAGGCGGTTCACTTGCTGCCGATCGCATGGGCCAACTTCTGAATGGCAAAGGCAAAGTGCTCGTTTTGAGATATGCGGAAGGAAGTGCGAGTACCACAGAACGTGAAGCAGGATTTATCGATCAAATCAAAGCGAAGTTTCCGGAGATCGAACTCGTCTCGACCGATCAATACGCGGGGGCGACGCGCGACACGGCGAAGCGCGCTTCGGAGAATTTGTTGAATCGTTTCGGTGATGTTGTGCAGGGCATCTTCACGCCGAATGAATCGTCGACTGCTGGAATGCTTTTAGCACTACAGGATATCGGCAAGGCCGGAAAGATCTCGTTCGTCGGCTTCGACTCGAGCCAGACGTTCATCGATGCGATCAATGCAAACCAGTTGCACGGCATCGTGGTGCAGAATCCGTTCAATATGGGTTATCTCGGCGTGCGCACGATGGTTGATAGTCTGATGGGCAAGCAAGTCGAGAAGAAGATCGATACGGGCGTGATGCTCGTGACGAAAGAAAATCTCGAATCACCGGAAGTGAAGACGCTATTACATCCTCCACTCGATCAATATTTGAAGTGAGTTTTAGACATGATTCTGAAAATCTTGCAAATCCTGTCTACATTTACCTATGGTTGCGGACGTTAAAGAGAATCGAGTCGTCTATAGCACTCGTCTTGTGCATCAATGGCTGAATCGCCTCGGGCCGGTGCTCGGATTGCTGTTGGTCATTGGAATCTTTTCGCTGTTGGTTGACACGCCCGCACGTCTTCTTTCACCAAACAATCTTCGTATCGTCCTTTCGCAAACCGTGATCGTTGCTATCGGCGCGATCGGGATGACGATGATCATTATCAGCGGTGGTATCGATCTGGCGGTTGGATCGACGATCGCATTGACCGGAGTCATCACCGCGCTCGCCATTAGCGCCGGCTTTCCACCTTCAGTCGCTTTACTCAGCGGAATTCTCGTGGGTGGAGCAGTGGGAGTGGTGAATGGTCTCGTAATCACACGACTGAAAGTCGTGCCGTTCATTGCGACCCTCGGAATGCTCGGCGTCGCGCGAGGAGTCGCGAAGTGGATGGCGAACCAGCAGACAGTGAACATGCCCGGCACCTGGTTGAACGAGTTGCTGGTGATGTTTCCAACGCCATCGTGGTTACTCGTCGCGCCCGGTGTTTGGATCACGGTCGTGCTCGCCATTTGTGCCGCGATTGTTTTGCGCAACACAGTTTTTGGACGACGTGTCTTCGCGTTGGGATCGAATGAAGCTGCGGCGCGTGCGTGTGGTATAGCCACTGACAGGTTAAAGGTTTGGATTTACGGTCTGGCAGGTTTGCTCTTCGGACTTGCCGGAGTGATGCAGATGTCGCGTTTGCGACAAGGCGATCCCACTGTCGCTGCGGGATCGGAGTTGGACATCATTGCCGCGGTCGTGATCGGCGGCGGCAGTTTGAATGGCGGCGAGGGAAGCATCCTCGGCTCGATGATCGGCGCGCTGATCATGGCTTTCCTGCGCAACGGCTGTCAGCAAGTTGGTTGGCCCAACTACATCCAGGAGATCATTATCGGCGCCATTATCGTCGTCGCGGTCGCAATCGATCGCTGGCGCTCAAGCCGCGCTTAGGCCCTTAATTTCCACGGATAAAAACAAGAAAATACTTGACAGCCTAAAAGCGGAGGAGTATATGTTCCGCGTTTAGACAAATTCATTTCGCCCTGTTTTCTATATAAACCGTAACAAAATAGGCTACCGCATTCGCCTGTAAATAGTTCGCTTAATTAGTCTTAACTGAGAACAATTAATTCTATGCGCAAGATTAACCCACATGATTTCAAGGTCGCACGGCGCGGAACCAGCCGCGAAATCAATCGGCAGATTGCACTAAACCTTATTCGCACACATCAGCCGATTTCCCGCGCCGACCTTGCCCGGCTCATGAACGTCAGGCGTGGGGTTGCGAGTCTGCTGGTTAGCGAGCTCCTCACTGAATCGCTGATCTTCGAAGGCGCGGTCGGCGAATCCGTGGGACGAGGCCGGCGGCCGACGTTTCTCTTCATCGACTCGCGTCAACGTTGTGTTGTTGGTGTCGATATTCGTGCGACACGCACTTACATTCTCGTCACCGATTTGATGGGCCGGCAGCTCGGCGTCGTCAGTAGTTTTCAAACCAATCGCGAAGTGGATGTGCTGATTCAGGAACTCGCGCGACGCATCAAGCAGATCCTTGTTGATTACAAGGAAGTCGGTGCTTGTGAAGGTGTCGGAGTCGCTGTTCCCGGTATGGTCGATCCTGCAAGAGGGCACGTGATGCACGCGCCGACGCTTTCATGGCGCGACGTCAACTTACGCGATCCACTTTCCGTTGCTCTCGGCATTCCTGTTCAGATCGAGAATTCAGGTAAGGCGTGCGCGCTCGCACAGGTATGGGCGACCCGCAGTGACGTTGTCGCTTCGGGAAGTTCGGTGTTCGTAAGCGTTTCAGATGGCGTGGGTGTGGGCATCGTCGTGAACGGAGAAGTGCTGCGCGGTCGTCACAACACCGCGGGCGAGTTTGGTCACGTGCCTCTCAGCATCGATGGACCACGTTGCTCTTGTGGCGCGACGGGTTGCTGGGAATCTTATGTTTCCAATCTCGCAACGCTTTCACGGTACTTCGGCCAGGACTTATCCGAACAACGACCGCGGGATACCGAAACCGTGAACTTCTCCGTCCCGGACCTGGTCGCGCGTGCTCGCACTGGTGATGCAAAAGCACTCGCAGCGATCAACTCCACCGCGCGTTATCTCGGCCTGGGCCTTGCTTCGATCGTCAACGCTCTCGATCCCGGACGCATTTATATCGGCGGCGAAATAACAACAGCGTGGAGCCTGATCGAACCGATTGTTCGCAGTGCTCTGCGCGAACGAACGTTGACAGAGTTTGGCGGTGCGACTGAAATCCACGTCGTGCCCGCGGAAGATCACCCGCGCCTGCGCGGTGCTGTTGCACTTGTTGCCGCACCGGCGTTCGCGGCGCCAATGGTTGCCTAAGACAGTTTTCATCAATCAGTGAGCGAAGCTCCGCGTAAATCCGCGGCTAACACTTTCCCTTTTGGAGGTCTAGATCGATGCGCTCTACACTGTGTTTACTGTTACTCATCCTCGTCGCTTGCCAAAGTTCATTTGCACAAACTGTGGTAGGTCGCATTTCCGGCACGGTCCAGGACGCCAATGGAGCGGTGGTTCCAAATGCAACGGTCAAGGTAATCAACATTGCCAACAACTCGGAACGCACGGCGACATCCGATGAAAACGGTTTCTACACGATTACCAATCTACCCGTCGCGGTTTACACGATCGAAGCGGAGGCGAAAGGCTACAAGAAGGCACTAGTCTCCGGTCAAAGCGTCACGGCTGATGCGCGACTCACTGTCGATATGAAACTCGAAGTTGGTGAAGTCTCTGAAACGGTTGAGATCGTCGGCGCTGCCGGTGAGACCGTCAACACAACCTCCGGCGAAGTCTCGCGCGTCATCGATCAGCAGCAAGTGCAAAACCTCGCCTTGAATGGTCGCAACTACATTCAGTTGCTTTCGTTCGTGCCCGGTGTGGCGTTGCTCAACGACGATCAGCTCGAGTTGACGACGAGTCTCGCCACTAACAACCAATCGATCAACGGCAATCGCGGGCAGACTAACAACGTCACGATCGATGGCGGCTTCAATTTGCAGTCAGGCAGCAATGCGAGCCAGATCAACAATCTCGGCATCGATTACATTCAGGAAGTTAAGATTCAGACTTCAAACTTCTCAGCCGAGTACGGTCGCAACTCCGGCGCGCAGGTGAGTCTCGTCACACGCAGCGGCGGCAACGACTTTCATGGCAGCGCGTTCGAGTTTTTGCGCAATGATAAGTTCGACGCACGCTCTTTCTTTGCGCCTGTCAGACCGACTCTGCGTTTCAACAACTTCGGCTACAGCTTTGGTGGTCCAATCGTTAAAGATAAACTATTTTTCTTCGGCGGCCAGGAGTGGAAATACATCCGTCGTCTTTCGGCGGCGCAACGTCGCACGGTTCCATCACTCGCGGAATTAAACGGCGACTTTTCAGTTCGTTTGCGTGGACCGGACGGTCTTGTTGGTACGGCTGATGACGGCGTCTTGCGCGATCCGAATAACGCTGCCAATACGTGCGTTGCGCCAGTGATCACTAATGGAGCTGTGACTACACCGGCGAATCGAACCGGTTGTTTCGGCGGCAACAACGTCGCATTGCGAAACATCATTCCGTCGAACCGCATCACTACTGACGGTCGTGCAATCGCGAACGTCTATCAAACTGCGGTCGGACTCGCGACAGCATTCACAAACAGTCCGGTAGGCAACAACATCACGTTCCAACAACCAAACCCGCTCGACTATCGTGAAGACCTGCTGCGCATCGACTATCGCATCAACTCGAAACACACGCTGTATGGTCGTTACATTCACGACAAGAACGTTTTGATCGACCCGTTCGGTACGTTCATCACCACGCAAGTGCCGACGATTCCCAGTCTTCGCCAGCGTCCGGGAACTTCGATCCAGCTCTCGCACAGTTGGATG
>DATEIS010000014.1:0-4128 GCA_035278765.1 Pyrinomonadaceae bacterium
GAACAGCCGGGGCTTTCAGGTCGTGGATGAGGGTAAAGAGGGCTTCGACGTCGATGGGTTTTGGCACTAAAGCGAGGTAGCCGGCGGCGAGGGCGCGCTCGCGGTCCTCTTCGCTCGCGTAGCCGGAAATGGCGATCGCAGGGACGTTGCCGAGACCGGGAAGGATGCGAAGTTGTTCGAGCAGTTGGTAGCCGTCGACTTCCGGCATGCCGATGTCGGACACGATGATGTGCGGGCGTTTGTCGGCGGCACGCGTGAGAGCTTCGCTCGCTGACGCGGCAGTGGTTACGCTCGCACCTTCACGGCGGAAGATCGTGCTCAGAAGCGTGAGGGTATCCGGTGAATCTTCGACGATCAGAACGTCGAGTCCTTCGAGCGAATGACGTTTATTATCTACCGTTTCTGTGGCGACTTTACCCGTCGGCGCCAAATCGAGGCGGAAAATGAAGGTTGCTCCATGCCCGACTCCGTCAGAGTGCGCTTGCAATCGCCCGCTATGCATCTTCGCGAGCGCATCGGCGATCGCGAGTCCGAGTCCCAAACCTCCGTGCCGTCTGGACGTGGATCCGTCTGCCTGCCGAAAACGATCAAACACGTGCGGTAGAAACTCCGGTTCAATTCCGACACCCGTATCGATCACCCTGAGTTCTGCCTGATCGCCGTCGAATCGTGTAGTAATGCTGACCTTGCCTCCCGGATCGGTGAACTTGATCGCATTTGAAATTAGGTTCCAGGCGATCTGCTGCAGCCGAACCGGTTCGCCCATCACTATCAAACTTGCAGGCCACAACGATACATTCAACTCGATGTTACGTGCGGCGGCCGACGTGCGCACAGTATCAACCGCAGCTTTCACGGTCGTATTGAAATCAGTAGCCTTTGGCTCGAAATGAAGTTTTCCAGTGGCGATGCGTGACGTATCGAGCAGATCGTCAATCAATCGTGATTGCAGCCAGGCGTTACGCTCGATCGCATCGAGCGCCTGTAAGACACTCTTCTCATCGAGAGTTCCGCTGCGCAGGAGTTTTATCCATCCCACAACAGGCGTAAGCGGTGTTCGTAACTCGTGAGAAAGAGTCGCGAGGAAGACGTCTTTCGCGCGGTTCGCGTCCGCAAGCTCCGCATTCAAGCGTCTAAGTTCGGCGGTGCGCTCTTCGATTCTCTGCTCCAAATCCTGGTTTAACTGTCGCAGGTCCGCACGTGCCTTTTGTTCCGCCAACATCAGTCGGCGGTGTTCGACGCCCCGACGAATCGTATGCTTCATGCTCTCGATGTCGCAGGGCTTAACGAGGTAGTCGTATGCACCTTCCTGCAACGCGGCGATCGCCGATTCGACCGAGGCAAAACCGGTCAGCACAACCGAAATCGTGAGGGGAGCCTGACGCCGAATGCTGTTGAGGACTGAAAGACCGTCACCTCCTTCCATGTGCAGGTCCGTGAGCACGAGGTCGTAGTCTTTTTGGCTGAGCAACCCGATCGCTTCGTCGCCGCTCGAGGCAGTGTCGACAATGTAGCCTTCATTCTCAAAGATCGCGGCAGTAGTGATGCGCAGACTTTCTTCGTCGTCCACGACCAGCAGTCTGGGTTCCTGGAAAAGCGGGACAAAGGTCCCCGGCTCATCCATGGGAGCATCATTTCCTGATTGATCGAATGATTGACTCATTACGTCGCCACCTTAGATTGGCTTACGTGTGTTTCAAGGATCGGCGATTCAACCTGAAGCACTATGCTGAAAACTGTTCCCCGGCCCACTTCACTAGTCACTTCGATGCGGCCACCGTGTTGCCTGACGATGTCCTGTGTGACCCACAAACCCAATCCCGTACCTTTTTTGCCGGTTGAAAAGAACGGATCGAAGATACGCGCCAGATCATCTTCTGCGATGCCGATACCACTGTCACTGAGTTGCACCACAATTGATGGCTGCAACGCCTGCTCGTAACGCGAAGTTGAGATCACGATCTCACCCTCACCCTCAATTGCCTGCTGCGCATTGATAATCAAATTGAGAAAAACCTGCCGCAACTGATCGGCACGAGCCCTGATGTGTGGCAGTTGCTCGTCGAATTGTCGCGAGATGCGAATCCGCAACTGGCGCATTTTCTTTTCCATCAGCACGAGCGTCTCTTCGAGCAACTGGTTGATGTCGACCCAGTCAACTTCACCCGGCCGGCGTGCAAAGCCAAGCATCTGGCGGATGATGTGCGAAACTCTCTCGGTCTCTTTCCTGGCAATCTCCAGAAAGCGCAAGTTTTTCCCGTCACCGCTCGATTGCATGCCATCACCGCTCGATTGCATCAAGTAGAGCGCGTTCTTGATCGCTTCGAGTGGATTATTCACTTCGTGCGCGATTGATGCTGCGAGACGCCCGACCGCGGCAAGTTTTTCTGACTCGAATAACTGCTGTTCGACGCGGCGTCGTTCGAGTTCGCGAATCTCGGTAAGGTCGTGAAGAATCGAGACGACGGCAGTCACCTGACCGGTTGCGTCAAGAACTTCACGAGCCGTTATTTCCATCGGCAACGAGCGGCCATCTTCCGGATCGATCAGTTCGATCTCTGCCTGGCGACCCGTCTCCGACGCTGATGCAAGCGTGGAAATAAACGAAGTGAGTTTGACCGCATTCGTTCGCACTGCCGCAGAGGCTGACGATCTAAACGATGCGTTCTCCTGGAACAACAACTCCGCGCGCCGGTTGAAGAGGATGAAGTTTCCTGCCGAGTCGCACACCACAATCGGATGACCGACGTTCTCAATAATCAAATCGAGACGATCGCGCTCGCGACGCGACTCTGCTTCAGCTTGTTGCAGTTTGACGAAGTTACGCGCGAGCTCCTCATTTGCTTCACGCAAATCAGTAACGTCGCGAAAGATCGAAACAAGACCCAGTGGTTCGCCACGGGCATTCGCAGCCGGCGTTGAGATGACTTCGAAGTGAATGTCTGAACCTTCAATCGGATCGACGAGGGTGATGTCTCTTTGAATGACTTCCGACGACGATACGGTGGCGCTCGAGAGGTAAGCAGAAAACAGCAGGTCGTTCATCTTCAACGCGCGCCGTTTTCCTTCGCCCGCGTTGGCAGAGCCGCTGAACAGTTCTTCAGCGCGCCGGTTTTGCAGGAGTATTTCGTTATCGAGATCCGTGAGGACGATCGGATCCGCGACCGACTTCATGATCGACTCAATCCACTGTCGTTCACGCTGGAGTTTGGTAACAGTGCTGACCAGTCGTTCCTGATGCGTTGCGAGAGAAGCAACAATGCCGATGCGCTCGGCGAAACGCTTGATGAGTGTTACCGATTCTGAATCGGCGGCATCCTGATTAACGCCGACGTACAGCACGCCCAATCGCGAACCGGGTTCGAAAGTCCAGTATTGGCTCGTGGCTCGCATCGCTCCGGATTTGGAAGCGATTTCCGAAATGCCAAAGAGCGGTATGGCAAGGACGTCGGAATGCCACTGCAGGTTGGCGAAGAGGCTGCGCGACGAACCGTCGTCTTCGATTGAAATCCACAACGGTTGAGCATCGTGGATTACGCGAACACACGCTGCGCTCGAGTCGAGCGGCATCTCTACTCGCGTATCGCCGTCGAAACCGATTGCGGCACGCATCCGCAATTCGGCGTCTCGTTCATTGATGATGGCGATCGCTGCCTGACGATAACCGAAGTTGGTGGCGATGGCTTCGAGCGCGAGGAGCAGGCGCTCGTGCAGCTTCGGCGTCGCGAGCATCTGCGTCGTCGTCTCGATAAAGACGTCATATTGCCGCAGGCGGGGGCTTGCCCGATCAGAATCCGAGATGGATGGGGCGTTGCGATAACCTAGTTCTGTGGGAACCTCTCCCATAGCCCTTTATAATTGCCGATTGCCAATTTCCAATTGCCGATTTATAAGCGGCTGTCAGATCAGAAAATCGGCATTTGGAAATCGGCAATCGGCAATGTCTTTACTTTTTGTCTACCTCAACACTGACTCGACGCCGGGTTTCGGTTTCTACTACTTCACCTCCAGGTGTCAGTGCTGGTCGGGACACTGCAGGCGTCAACCCTACCGCCTCAGCGTATTTCAAGTATGTATCGATTGAGGCAACCACAACACGGGCTTCGATCGTAATCAGGTCAATACCAA
>DATEIS010000015.1:0-13534 GCA_035278765.1 Pyrinomonadaceae bacterium
TACTGCGGAAGATTGACGCAATTCTGGCAAATAAATTCACCAAGTTGCGAAGTCTAGCACCCACGTGATCGGGGAGCAAGCAGGATTGATCCTGTTAATCCTGCTTAATCTTGTAAATCCTGTCTACGTTGAAAGATCGAAATAAAGAACCCATCGCAGCCCTCGCCTTGTGGCCAAGTCCGCATTGTTTTAAGAAGCTCGAATCGTGTGTCCTGGACCAAAACTTCCTCAATCACTTCCTCATTCTCTTCAGGTTCTACTGAACACGTCGAATAGATTAAACGTCCACCCGGTTTAACCATTTCCACAGCTCGTCTCAGGATCTGTTTCTGCTGCTCCGCGAGCTTCACGATATCCACGGGCGTCAGACGCCAGCGAATCTCCGGATTGCGCCGCAATGTGCCCGTTCCCGAACAAGGTGCATCAACCAGTAGTTTGTCGAAACTGCGTTCAGCAAACGGCAACGATTCGGTCGCATCGACAATTACAGGCTTAATGCTCTTGAGTTCGTGCAAACGCATCGTGTTAATAACTGTCGCCATTCGTGTCGCGGAAATGTCTGCCGCAACGATGAACGCGCGATCTTCACTTCGATCAGCCATCAACGTCGTCTTTCCACCGGGCGCCGCACAAAGATCCAACACACGCTCCTTAGGCTGCACGTTCACCTCTTTCGCTACAAGCTGTGACGCCTCATCCTGAATATAAATCTCACCGGCAGCACTCAGCTCTCGCAGTAACGACGCCGCTGCCGAAACACGCCACGCGACATCTACAATCTCCGACGCCTCCGGTGCTCCCAGTTTCGACAGGATTTCAGACTGACTCGCTCGATTCGCCACGACACGAAAAGCCGTTGGCGGCATCATGTTGTTCGCATTCGCAAACGATTCCGCCTGATCGAGACCAAACGCCTCCGCCCAACGATCGATCAACCAAACCGGATGCGAAGTCTGAATCGCGATTTTCTCAAACGGGTCCGATACTTCCGCAGCAGGATCATAATCAGCTTCTCGTGTCGCACGTCTCAGCACTGCATTTACAAGCGCCGTCGCCGAACTCAAACGTGCAGCACGAACGAGGCTGACAGATTCATTGACTGCAGCCGAGGCTGGTATGCGTGTCAGGTAGCGAAGTTGATAGAGACCGAGGCGCAGCGCAATCCGCACCGGTGGATCCAAACTCTCAATCGCGCGTTTAGAAAAGTGTTCGAGGATCTTGTCGAGTCGTAATTGCCAGCGCAGCACGCCGAGGACAAGTTCATGACAGAGTGCTCGATCGGCGGGTGACAGATGCGGTTCTTCTGCCGCCAGAAGAATTGAGGAGAACGCGCCCGTCTCTACCTGCTTGAGGATCTTGAAGGCAGCGCCGCGGGCAGGCGTGATCTCTTTCGACGGCTTAGCCAAAGCGGTCGCCAACTTTCAAGTGCATGCCGTTGATAAAATCGCGCACCGAAATTCGTTTGCGTGCCTCGGGCTGGACCTCGATTAGTCGCAATGCCGTCTCTTCGCCACAACTTATGACCAAATCATCTCCGTGTGCCACGATTACCTCACCGGAAACCGCACTCGAACTCTTCAACGGTTCCGCACTCCAGATCGTGAGCCCTTTCGAGTTGAAGCTCGTGTAAGCATTGGGCCAGGGCTGAAGTCCTCGCACACGACGTTCAATCGCATACGCACTTTGCGACCAGTCGATCAGTCCGTCTTCCTTCTTCAATATCGGAGCAAAAGTCGCCGCCGAATCATCCTGTGGCTGTGGCGTTAGTTCATCAAGCCGCGCAAGGGTTTGACCGAGTAACTGAGCGCCAATGCCAGCCAGTCGCTCCATTAACTGGGGCGCCGTTTCTTCTTCGCCTATCTTGGTGGTGGATTGGAGGAGAATTGGACCAGTATCGAGCGCCGGCTCGATGAACATCGTCGTCACGCCCGTCTCTTTTTCACCATTAATAATCGCCCAATTTGTCGGGGCGGCGCCTCGATACTTCGGCAGGAGAGAAAAGTGCACGTTGATACATCCGCGGCGCGGCGCTCGCAAAAACTCTTCCGGCAGGATACGCCCATAAGCGACTACTACCGCGAGGTCAGCATCGTGTGAGGAAAAAAGTTGCTTCGCCTCGTCGTTCTTGATTCGCGCAGGCTGAAACACATTGAGACCTTGTGAGAGGGCGAACTCTTTAACCGGAGAGAAACTTACTTTGTTACCGCGGCCGGACGGCTTGTCAGGTTGAGTCCACACAGCCACCACTTCATGGCCGTCAGCAACACACTGCCGCAAGGTGGGCACGGCAGCCTGAGGTGTCCCCATAAAAACTATCCGTGCCATCCGTGTTAATCCGTGGCACCAACTTTTTCCGAAGCGACCTTCGCTTGCAGGAACAACAACAGGTAATCGCGTCCACCTGCTTTCGAGTCAGTGCCGGACATGTTGAAGCCGCCGAACGGATGCACACCAACGAGCGCGCCAGTGCATTTGCGGTTCAGGTACAGATTGCCGACATGAAACTCTTTCCGCGCGCGATGCAGCTTTGCTTCATCACTGCTATAAACCGCGCCAGTCAGACCAAACTGTGTGTCGTTCGCGATCTTGAGAGCATCGTCGTAATTCTCTGCTTTGATCACGGCGAGCACTGGTCCAAAGATCTCTTCCTGCTCGATCGTGGCGCCAGGCTTTACATCGGCAATCACAGTCGGCTCGATGAAGAATCCCTGCTCGCCATCAGAACCACCGCCCGCTACAACACGACCACCTTCACTCTTCCCTTTTTCAATGTAAGAGTTGATGCTCTTGAACGCCTTTTCATTGATCACGGCGCTCAGGTTCGTAGCTGGATCCGACGGATCGGCAAGCTTGAGCTTTTCGGTTCGTTCGACAATCTTGTCGATCATCGTGTCGTAAACTCGCGTATCGATGATCGCGCGTGAACATGCAGAACACTTTTGGCCCTGAAATCCGAAAGCTGCCTGCACCACGCCAGTCGCTGCATCGTCGAGATTCGCGTCGTCGGCAACAATGATCGCGTCCTTGCCGCCCATTTCCGCCACGACACGCTTAATCCAGATCTGACCGTCATGAACTTTTGCCGCACGCTCGTTGATGCGGAGTCCGACTTCTTTTGATCCGGTAAACGCGACGTAACGAGTCTTCGGATGGTCCACAACGACGTCGCCCACTTCCGCGCCCGATCCGGTCATGAAGTTCACGACTCCGGCAGGCAGTCCTGCTTCTTCGAGTATTTCGAAGAACTTGAACGCGATCGTCGGCGCATCTGACGAAGGCTTTAGAACGACTGTGTTGCCAGTGACGACGGAAGCGACTGTCATACCCGCCATAATTGCGAGCGGAAAATTCCATGGTGGAATAACAGCACCGACGCCGAGCGGTATGTAGTCAAGCTCATTCTGTTCGCCCGGGATATTGACGAGCTGCTGGTCGCCCGCATAGCGCTGCATTTCGCGACCGTAAAATTCGCAGAAGTCGATTGCTTCGGCAGTGTCGCCGTCGGCCTCGGCCCACGTCTTCGCAACTTCGTGAACCATCCACGCCGACAATTCGTGTTTGCGTTCGCGCATGATCTCGGCGACACGAAACAGGAGAGTTATGCGATCCGAAGCGGGAGTGTGTTTCCACGTTTCAAAAGCCTTGGCGGCTTCTTCGACGGCGCGATTTGCGAGTTCTTTGGTTGCTTTGTTGAATTTCCCGACTACTTGAGTGCGATTGGCGGGATTGATGCTCTCGAGCAGGGCGCCGGTCGCGATTCGTTCGCCGCCGATCACGAGCGGATACTCGCGTCCAAGCTGGCTCTGAACCTTCTGGAGCGCCTCGCGCATCGCTTGCGCGTTTTCTTCCTTGGTGAAATCTGTAAACGGTTCATTACGAAATTCTGATGACATCTTTTGCTCCTAAATTTTTAAGCCACAGATGAACACGGATGAACACAGATCAGACCAGCGTTCATCCGCGTTCATCTGTGGCTAACTAACTAGTCCCACTTGCCGGCTTTTTGAAGTTTCTTGATCTTGCGTTTTACGATCTCGCGTTTGAGGGCGCTCATCTTGTCGAGAAACACGATCCCGTCACAGTGATCTGTTTCGTGCAGCATGCAACGCGCTGTCAGTTCCATGCCGTCGAGTTCGAACCACTCGCCTTTCAGATCCTGTGCGCGCACAATCGCTCGCAGGCTGCGTTCGACGGGTGTGAAAATTCCCGGAAACGATAGACAGCCTTCCTCGCCATTCTGATTTCCTTCAACGCGCAGCACCTCGGGATTGATCAACGTCACACGCTGCGACGGATCTTTTCCACCCGAGCAGTCCATCACAAAAAGTCTCTTCGGAACACCGACCTGCACCGCCGCTAGACCCACACCGGGCGCGGCGTACATCGTCTCAAACATGTTGCTGACGAGCTTCGCGAGATCGGCGTCAAACTCGGTGACCGGATCGGCAGGTGTATCGAGCACCGGCGCCGGCCACTTAACTATTTCCAGTAAAGCCATGTCGTGATTCTGCCACAAAAGAGCACAAAAGCATAAAAGGCTAATAACCTCTTAGCTGCTCTCGATACCCTTCGAAGTTTCGCTTCATCTCACCCAAACTGTCGCCACCAAATTTCTCTCGCATCGCGCCTGCGAGCACGAGCGCGACCATCGACTCGCCGATCACGCCGGCCGCCGGAACTGCCGTCACATCGGAACGCTCAAAAGCAGCGGCTTCCTCTTCCTTCGTGTCGATGTCCACTGAACGAAGTGCGCGACGCAGAGTAGAAAGCGGTTTTAGATGACCTCGTATGCGAATCTGTTCACCGTTCGTGATGCCGCCTTCAAGTCCGCCGGCACGATTCGTCTCGCGAATAAACTCACGCGTCTCGGCGTTGTACGCAATCTCGTCGTGTACTTCAGAACCCGGTAAGCTGCTGGCTTCCGCACCGGCTCCAATCGCGACCGCTTTCACAGCCGGGATCGACATCACTGCCTGCGCCAGGAGCCCATCAAGCTTAAGATCCCAGGACGTGTGCGAGCCGAGGCCCGGAACGACTCCACGCACCGCGACCTCGAAGATCCCGCCAAGCGTGTCGCCTTTCTTTCTGATTTCGTCGATCAACTCGATCATCTTTTGTTGTGCGGCGTCGTCAGCACAATGTAGCGGAGCGTCGTCTGAAATTGCAGCGAGTTGATCCCAACTCAACTCGAGCGGTGATTCGGGAATGCCGCCGAGCTGGATCACGTGACTGCGAACCTCAACACCAAAGACTGTGAGCAACTGCTTTGCGAGCGCGCCACACGCAACACGTGCGGTGGTTTCCCGGGCCGAGGCGCGTTCGAGGATGTTGCGGAGATCACGTACGTCGTATTTCAAACCACCGGGAAGATCTGCGTGACCGGGTCGCGGACGCTTCAACCGGCGCGATTTTTCCGGTTCGATGTCGCGCGGTTCTGAAGCCATGACTTCTGTCCAGTTGGGCCAGTCTTTGTTTTCAATCAGGAGGGTTAGCGGCGAGCCGAGCGTGAGACCGTGTCGTACGCCCGTAAGTATCTCGGCGTGATCGCGCTCGATCTTCATGCGACCGCCGCGACCGTATCCGAGCTGTCGACGGCGTAACTCGTTATCGATTAATTCGTGGTCGACAGGCAGGCCCGCGGGCAAACCTTCAACGATCGCGATCAGCGATCGTCCGTGTGATTCTCCGGCTGTGGTGAAACGAAGCATAGCCACAAAAAAGCACAAAAGGCACAGAAAACACAAAAGGAGCTAGCGAAGCAGGTCTTCGGAGAAGATGTTTCCGCGGCCCAGGATGCCGTTTGGATCGAGCGTGTTTTTTATAGCTGCCATTTCGCGGAGTTGGTCATCGGTGTAGAAAAATCGCAGGTACTCGCGTTTTAGTTTACCGACGCCGTGCTCGGCTGAGAGCGTGCCGCCGACGGATGCAGCATACTTAAGAAACTGAATATAGAACTCGCGGGCGCGCTCGCCTTCTTTATCGTCACGCGGAAGGATGTTCACGTGAACGTGGTTGTCGCCGATGTGTCCAAAGATCGTATAGCGCAGCCCGCTCGCGCGTAACGTGTCCTTATATAAGCGAAACAATCCGGGAAATGCGGCGTCCGGAACGGCCATGTCGGTCGAGACTTTTCGTTGCTTGTAGTGCGCGAACCATTCGTTCATCAGCACGGGGAGTTGATGACGAAACTCACGCAGCTTCGCCTGATCCTGCTCGTTGGTCGCAAACCAGGAATCAGGAAAGGCGTGATGTTGATCCAATAGCGCTTGCCACTGACCAAACACGTGCTCTTCGTTTGTCTCATTTGTTTCCTGTTCGAAAAAGATTGCGCCCACGGCGTTGGCGGGTATCGTCGGATACTTTGTGCGTAGGAAATTCAACGATTCGTTATCGAAAAACTCGAGCGCTCTCGCGTCAACATGCTCTCTTGCGTCCGCGACGAGAGCCAGCACGTCGGCTTCATCGGCGAAAAAGACAACGCCACTCAGCAGACCTTGAGGCTTGGGTAGCAGCCGAACTTCAATCTCACAAATCACGCCGAGCGTGCCTTCACTGCCGATGAACAGATCGATTGCATCCATTCCCGGTGCGATGAAGTAGCCGCTCGCGTTTTTTCGCGTTGCGGGCCGACGGTAGTCTGGCAACTTGATTTCAATTGACTGGCCGAGACGGAGTATTCCGTTTTCGTCTGCGTGCACTGCTCCGCGACGCAGATCCAACACTTCGCCGGACGCGAGTACGACTTTCAATCGCGTTATGTAGTTTCGTGTTGGACCATACTTGAATGTGCGCGCGCCGGAAGCGTTAGTGGCGACGGTGCCGCCGATATAACACCCGCGCTCGGTCGGATCGGGTGGATAGAGCAGGCCCTCTTGATCCACAGCACGCTGTAGATCTGAAAGAATCACTGCCGGCTCCACTACAGCGACGCCATCGCCAATGCTCTTGATGCGATTCAGCCTGTCAGTCGCGAGAACGATCCCACCGAAAGCAACACGCCCGCCGACAGTTCCCGTCCCCGCGCCAGAAACCGTCACCGGAGTTCGATCCCGATTCGCGTCCGCGAGAACTTCAGAAACTTCATCGATGTTCTCAGGAAAGACGACGCGCTCCGCGTGTCCTTCGCGAATAAAGCTTGCGTCCGTTAGATATAACTGAACGTCTTCAGGACTGGACTTCGTTTGCATCATGAAAATCTTGTAAATCCTGTCTCACATGACCTGAAGCTCACGTTCGCGCAAGACTTTTATGCGATCCCTTAGCTCCGCCGCCTTCTCAAACTCAAACCGCTTCGCCGCCGCTCGCATCTCCACTTCCAACCTCTTAATCGTCGCTTCGATATTCGCGGGCGAGTAATCCTCGATCTCCTCGACCTCGGAAGGAACCTTGAAGTAATCAGCCTCCGAAGCCGTAATCAACGTTGCTTCAATCGGCTTCACGATCGTCTGCGGCGTGATCCCATTCTCGCGATTGAAAATTTCCTGTATGCCACGGCGTCGTTCAGTCTCCCCCATCGCGCGTTTCATCGACTCGGTAATCCGATCGGCATAAAGTATCGCTTTCCCCTGAGAATTCCGTGCCGCGCGCCCGATCGTCTGTATCAACGACTGCTCCGAGCGCAAAAAACCTTCCTTGTCAGCATCGAGAATCGCCACGAGCGACACTTCCGGCAGGTCGAGCCCTTCACGCAACAAGTTGATCCCGACCAGCACATCAAACTCACCGCGTCGCAAGTCACGCAAAATCTTGATTCTTTCAAGTGTCTCGATATCGGAGTGCAAATAACGAACACGAACACCAACTTCGGTGAAATACTCCGTCAAATCCTCGGCCATGCGTTTAGTCAACGTCGTCACCAGCACGCGTTCGTGTTTCTCTGCGCGCTGCCGGCATTCCTCCAGCAAATGATCGATCTGGCCTTTCACCGGCTGCACTTCCACTTGCGGATCCATCAAGCCCGTTGGCCGGATGATCTGCTCGACGACTTCACCACTCGCCTTCGTCAATTCATACGGCCCCGGCGTCGCCGAAACATAAATCGTCTGCCCAATCCGCGCCTCAAACTCCGCAAAGTTCAACGGCCGGTTGTCCAACGCCGAAGGCAAACGAAATCCATACTCGACGAGCGTCCGCTTGCGCGACTGATCGCCCTCAAACATTCCCCGCACCTGCGGCACCGACTGGTGCGACTCGTCGATGATGATCAACGTCTCGCGTGGGAGATAATCGAGGAGGGTCGGCGGCGGTTCGCCCGGGTTCTTGCCGGTCAAGTGTCTCGAATAGTTCTCGATGCCGCGACAAAATCCCATCTCCTTGATCATTTCGAGATCAAACATCGTGCGCTGATGCAATCGTTGCGCTTCAACCAGTTTGCCCTCGGCGATCAACTTCGGCTCCCACCACTCGAGCTCTTCCTTGATCGTTTTGATCGCTCGTTTGATCGTCGGCCGCGACATCACGTAGTGCGTCTTCGGATAGATCGGTACCCGCGATGTGTGCTTCTCGATTACTTCGCCCAGCAACGGATCGATGGTTGAGACAGAATCGATCTCGTCGCCCCAGAGCTCGATGCGATACGCCTGATCCTGATAACTCGGGTAAATCTCGACGACGTCGCCGCGCACGCGAAAAGTGCCGCGCTGAAAGTTGATATCGGAACGTTCGTACTGCAACTCAACCAGGCGCTGTAACAACACGTCGCGCGACATCCGCCCACCCGGCTCGACAAAAAACAGCAGACCGTAATAAGCATCCGGGTCGCCGAGACCGTAAATACACGAAACACTCGCAACCACGATCACGTCGCGACGTTCAAACAGCGCGCGCGTCGCCGACATTCGCAGTCGATCAATCTCTTCGTTAACGATCGCTTCCTTTTCGATGTAGACGTCGGCGGCAGGAACGTAAGCTTCGGGTTGATAGTAGTCGTAATAGGAGACGAAGTATTCGACAGCGTTCTGCGGAAAGAGCGAGCGAAATTCCTGGAAGAGTTGCGCGGCGAGCGTTTTGTTGTGTGCAAGTACGAGCGATGAACGTTGCGTGCGTTCGATTACGCTCGCAATCGTGAACGTTTTGCCGCTACCAGTGATTCCCAACAGCACCTGATCTTTGGCGCCGTCGTTCAGCCCTTTGACAAGCGCATCGATCGCCGCAGGCTGATCCCCTTTAGGTTTGTATTCCGAATGAAGTTTAAAGTGCACGTATACATCTTGTTCAATCTTGTAAATCCTGTCAAAAATGAACTGAAGCTATGCAAGTTGATTGATGGATTCGGCGGCGGCAGAACGCAGTTCCGGGGCGAGCGCTGCGTTTGAGGCGAGTCGCTCCAATGTTGAAGCGACCTCAGGTTCGCCGCTTGAGGCGAGTAGTCGAATGACGGCAAGACTCAAATCAAGACTCGGATGTTTCTCGATCACGCTGCTGAGCGGCTCGACCACGCCTGCTTTCGCTACGAGAAACAACAGAGAAAACGCGCTGTAGCAGTGTTCGTGATTTTCCGCCATCAGGTCGTCGATGGCTTCGTATAGCAAACCCGAGTCTGCGAGGGCACTACCAATGCGCCGGCGTTCTTCAGGTGATCCATCGCGCAATGCGTCGTTCACAAACGTCGCCGCCCGATCGGGATCGAGTTCGTATAGATCCCGGACCGCCTTCTCGCGCACTGCGGCCGACGGATCGTCTAGCAACTCTGCAATTTGATCGAATTGTGTCTCGGCAGGTGATTTTTGAGCTTCACTACGACGCTGCGCTAGCTCCTGCGCAGCCTGTCGCAAGGTAGCAATGTCTCTGCTCCAGCGCTCGTCTTCAACTCGTCGCGCTTTTTTGGCGTGCTTCATTGCAAGGCTTCGGGCTGCTCCTGCTCGCGCGCGACGTCGTACACGTCACCAGTACTTCCCGATGCGTGTGCGGCTAACGTGAGTGGCGCGCTCGGGACAAACTCCGGTTCACTTTCAGTCACAACTTCCGCATCCTTCGGCGCCGCCACGCGTCTCAGTTGGAATTTCGTCAACACCAAACGACTGACTGAGAAACCGATATTGCCATCCAACACGCAGAGTTGTTCTGCCACCACGCGTTGCGAAACTCTTTCGAGCGCTTGTTCCAACTCGCGTCCAGCCGATGCAGCATCATCAGCGACAATCATTTCAAAATCCTGACCACTGCTGACGCGTCGTCGCGAGTGATTTTGCAGCAGCACTCCTGCTTCTCTGTGTATCCGGCCGGTTGCGACGAGGACAAGGTGCGAAGCCTCAGTGTCGATTTCGAGATCGATCACCCAACGTGCGAAAGCCGGCGTCAGATCACCGTCACGAGTCACGACCAAAAATGATTCACCGCAGATATTTGCCATTAACTGGCCATAACCGTTCCCGTCGGATGGCCCAACAGCAATCTCTCTTTCCGGCACGCCCATCTCGCGCAACAGAAAATGAATTCGACTGACCAGCCACGAACCGTCTTCGAGCAACGACGTCGCGAGCTGCGTTGGCGCAATCACTTCTTCGACGTTTTCATCAGCCACGGGAGCGCCACACTCGCTACACGTCGCGTCGCTCACAGTCACAACTGCAAGGGCGTGCGGATTCGGCAAGCGAAACAATGCGTGGCCCGTCTTGCGACAACTGATCTGCACTTCCCTCTCGACCAGACCGGCATCCTCGAGACGTTGAATGGGAACGTCCTTCGACTCGGTGTGACCGGTAAGCAGCTTGGCGGCGTAGCCTTCCTGATGCGCGTTGCGTGCGGTGCGCAGGAACACGCGCGCGGTTTCGTCTTCGAGTTTCGACGCCGCGAGGATGCGCTTGCTCATCGTTTCCTTGCGCAGGCTGGTGTACAGCGAGTCGGCGTCCTGTCTCTCGACGAAAGTGCGAAATCCCTGCGGCATTGCCGGAGTGCTTGTTTCCCACTGCGGAAAAGAACCGGCGCTATGCGGGCTGCGCAGGGTCAAAAGACTGCGGATGTCCTGGCAAAACGAGTCAAGCTTGCGAAACGGTTCGGTGGTGTTCGCTTCGTAAACAATTCCCGCGCGAATAAAAGAGTTCGACTCATCATCGTCATCGAAGACGAGGAAGAGGATGTAATCCTCGAATGAGAACAGGTCGCCGCGAATGTACGGTTCGCCCGTCGTCGACTCGGTGGAGGCCGCCAGCGCCGTTTCCATTTCATTGATACGGTCAACATCGAACAAAACTTCTCTGAAACTACGCAACCGCTGGGAACGGATCACCGGAACGAGATTTCGCTCCTGCAATTCCTGCAGCAACGCGAGACGTTTTGCGGTATCGAGCGAATGATTGAGAGTTTTGCTTTCGAGAAATAGCATCGGGAGTTACCTCTTGGTTCTATCCACAGATTACGCAGATTTGTTTAAGTGAATCTGTGTAATCTGTGGATGGCTTACTTGTTGACACTGATCGTGATCGTCTCACCACCATTCATCGTCGTGGGATAACGACGTTGTCTTGCGATCCGCAAAGCCAGTGCTTCGTAACTATTCATGCCGGGTTTGGGATTCGCGATCGAGGCTTTCAAGACGCGGCCGTTTTCGATCTGCATCACGACTCGGATCGGTTGTGAACTGGGCTCCGGCTCTTTCGCTGCTTCCGCCGCAGGCTGGGTTTCGGCAACTGCCTGTGGTGTGGTTTTCTCTTCCTGCTTGCTTTGCTTTTTCGGTTTGACGACAGCAGCAGCAAGTGACGCCTGACTCTTTGGCAACTCAACCGACACCGCTGCGGGCGCCGCGGACGTTTGCGGTTGCTGTACTAACGTCGTTTCGGGTTGGTTCTTTGTGAATCCACCCGTCACTGCGATCACGGTCGAGAGTCCAACCACAATCACGACTGCGGCGGCGGCGAGAATCAGCGAACGTCTCTGTATAATCACCGATGGTCCAGGCGGAAGCGCCAGCAGCTCTGCGCGACGGCCCGTGAGAGTTCTCGCCGGCACATCACCTTCGAGCGCCACCGGTGTTGCTGCACTCTCAATTTGCACCGCGCTCTCATCCCAACAGCCAAACAGTTCGGAAACAGCGCGTTGTAATGAAGGCTCAATCGATCGCCGCGGGCTTTGAATCAACGGATTGAAGTTGAACGACGCTTCCGGTTGCGCAAGGGCAACGCAAATCGCCTGCAAACCAACGAGTTCGTTCATACGTGCGTCGATAAGCTCGCCATTTTGAAAGAAGAACGTCGCTGGACCTTTCGGATATTCGATCAAAAGCCGGCCCGACTTCTTTTGGTGACGAAGAATTCCGACTAGATCAGATAGGGGATAGTTATTGAGGTGTCCGGTCAAAACTACAAAACGATTAGTCTGCATTAAAACTCCTTACAACTACGGGCAGCCGCGGGTCAGGCGACAGGAAAAATTGTGTTGCGGGAACGTCTGTTCCAACTTCTTCGCGAGCATCTTGTCCAGTTTTTCCAGGATCCTGTACTCCTCCATTAACTGCGCTTCCATACCGAGTTCCTGGTAAGCGAGACTGAGTCCGTAGTGGGCCTTTGCCATCCCCGGAGAAAGGACGGTCGCCTTCTTAAACGCATCCGCGGCTTCTCTAAACTTTCCTAAGCGTAAGTTTGAGAAACCTAATCCATAAAATGTCTCGGGGTTGTTTGGATTGAGCTTGACGGATTCCTTGAAAGCTTTTATCGCCTCACGATCTTTCTGCTGCTTCAGAAATTCGTGGCCGATGGCCAGTTGAGCATCCGCGGTAAATCTATTTTCATCCGTGTTATCCGCGGCTGGTTTAGGCACGGATTTGAGTAATGGCGGGGGTTCGGCGGCAAGCTCGTCTGATCGGATCAACACGGAGGAAGCGCGAAGATCCAAAACCTCCGGCTCTCTCAGCTCAGAACTCGCGGGTTCGGGAACACCGGGCGCGTTTGTGACCTTAGGCTCCTCGACAATCTTCGCAACTGTGTCGTCGAAGTAATAAGTAACTGTTCGGTACGTAACCTCAATCGGTTCGCGCTTCAGTTCGCCGTTTTCAAAGACGACGAGACTCGTGACCATCTTGGTCCAGTTGCCAAACTTGTCGAACTCATAGTTGTAGGCTTCACGACTGAGAATGGCGCCGCGGTCGTCGCGCACAGTCATCTCCGTGATGTTGCCGCGCTCGTCGTATTTGTATTCTTCTTTGCCTACAGGGCCGGATTCGATGGGATAGGAAGTATTTTCAACGCGATTCCCCTTGATACCGTAGGTCGTGATCTCGACCAGTTGCGGCAATCCTTCGACTGGGCGGCCATCCTTGAGTTCGATTTTGGCAGTTTCAGTTTTGACTCGACGCACGGATCCAAGCAGACCATCCTGATCTTTCGTGCTGTCGAGGACCGTTATGGCGGGACGGTTAGAGACTGCTGCGGGGAGTTTGACATCTTGCGCCCTGGCCGGGGCACACGTCACGAAGACAGCTATCCACAACAGTAAAGCGGGCAGAAGTCGCCGCACAATCCAATTCATCTCGACTCCTCCAATTTCAAATAGCGTCGGGGGAAGGGACTACTGCGAGCCCATATGTTGTACAAACTGCCGC
>DATEIS010000016.1:0-2856 GCA_035278765.1 Pyrinomonadaceae bacterium
TCTTTGAAGAGTGCATCCGTGACAGGAAAGTCCTCATTCACGAGATCGTGTTCAAACTCAATCGCGCGCTGAACCTTGTACGACTCAAAACCGGCGATGCGTCCCGTCGTCAGTTCGAGTGAATATGCAAAGAGCACGTCACGCAGATGTCGTTCAGCCGGACTGATCAAACCCGGCTTTACTGTCTCATCCGGCGCAATTCCGCCACCACCATAAACAGCGCGGCCGGTATCGGTATGACTCTCCGGTCCGGTTTGTTGATTAGGCTGGTTGTTCTTATCCGCTGCGAGACCGCCCGGGAAGTAGTAGTTGTAGAAACCACCATTTGAATAATCACGCTGAATCAGGCGACCCGAAGGCGTGAAGTATTTGGCAATCGTCAGCAACAAAGCCGAGTCGTAATCCAACTGGAATGGAAACTGTACGAGACCTTTGCCAAACGTCGTTTCGCCAACGATGAGCGCGCGATCGTGATCCTGCAACGCACCAGCGACGATCTCAGCCGCCGACGCTGAGTCGCCGTTAACCAAAACAACCAGCGGTACGCCGTCAGGACTGTCGTTCACGGCCGCATACGACTGCGAACTGTCGCGGAAGCGACCTTTCTGAGTAACGATCATCTGGCCGCGCTGCAAAAACGTATTCGCGACGCGAACAGCCTGAATCAACAATCCGCCGCGGTTGCCACGCAGATCCAGCACAAGCATGTTCATGCCCTTGCTGTGCAACTGCTTGAGCGCGACTTCGAATTCGTCCATCGTGGTCAGGTTAAAGCCGCCCGTCATCGCGACGTAACCGACGCCGGGACGAAGCATGTAAGCCTGTGCGATTGAAGGTAGCGAAACCGCATCGCGAATGATGTTGACAGTTTTAGAAGTATGAGTGGCCGAATCCTCGACAGTGACCTTGACCGTTGTGCCACGCGGTCCGAGCAGGAACTTGCGGACTTCCGGATAGGTTTTGCCCTTCATCGAGTTGCCATCAACCGCGAGAATGCGATCGCCAAATCGCAGATTGGCGCGGGCGGCAGGTGAATCCGGGAAGGTGGCGCGAATGAAGGTGTTGACTTCGTTTCCTTCACGAAGATCTTCGATCGTGGCGCCGATTCCGAAGTACTCCGAGCGCTGCTCGGTGCGGAAGGAGGCGTATTCAATCGGATCGAAGTAGGTCGAGTGCGGGTCGAGAACGCTCAGCATGCCGCTGATCGACGACTTGAAGATCGAGTTGTAGTCGAGTTTTCTGCCGTCGATGTGGTTCGACTGGATTACCGATAGTGCTTCGGCAAGATCGCTCCTGATGGCGTTACCCGTGGGATTGGGGCGGCCGGGCGTGTTAGCGCCTGTCGCAGAGCGATCAGGGTTTGTAGTCCGCCGTGCAGAACGATTTTGCTGGGCGATGATCAGCGCAGGAAGTGCCAGGGCAACGACAAGGAGTACTATTCCCGGGGCAAAAGACCTTTTTCTCACGCAACCCTCCTAAAAAAACCTATATCTCGTGGGTTCTAACCGTCAGGCCGGGTTTCGGTAGGAAACACGGGACGCCAGAATAACACGAAGCGGTAAACCTTTTGAATGTACGCAGGGCCTCGGACGAAGTTTTCTGTAAATCGCCGTAGGCATGTAGATGCCCCGCGCAGGGTTTTGGTCGCCTGTGGAAATAGGTCCTGTAGGACTTATAGGTACGATGCTTTATTATTCCCGCAAAGCTTTCACAAGACAGTTCGACGGAGGATTTTGAATGCCCACGACATTGAAACGGGATAGTCTGTTGTCCTTTGCAAACTCACACCGCGACGAGTTTGAGGCGTTGCTCAAGCGTTTTGTTGAAACTCCAACGGTTTCCGTCGATCCGAATCACGCAGAAGACATAAAAAAAGGCGTCGAACTCACGGCTGAGACACTCGAAGGTTACGGCGGCAAAGTTGAGATTTATCGCGCTGAAAAGGGAAATCCTGTCATACATGGCGTTTTTGGCAATGATTCAAACCGGCCGACAGTCACCGTTTACAACCACATCGACGTGCAGCCCGCCTCGAAGGAAACCGAACCGTGGAACACCGAACCGTTTGAGTTCACGAAAAAGGGCGATACCTACTACGGCCGCGGCACTACTGACGATAAAGGACCCGCGCTGAGCGCACTCTTTGGTGCTCGCGCTGCGATCGAAGCGGACGTGCCCGTGAATATCCGGTTTCTGTGGGAGTTTGAGGAAGAAATCGGTTCTCCGAATTTTGAGAAAATTATCTCGAAAGCTGCACCGAATCTAAAGACTGACTCCGTCGTTGTGTCTGACACGGTTTGGGTTTCGCGAAATCGTCCCGCCAGCTCTGCCGGATTGCGCGGACTGCTTGGTTTCATTCTGACGCTCGAAACAGCGACAGTCGACACACACTCCGGCGAAACCGGCGGAGCGTCGCGAAATCCTATAGCCGAGTTGATGCAGCTTCTGACGGACATCTACGACGTTCGCACCGGCAAAATCAAAATCAAAGGTTTCTACGACGACGTCATTCCACCTTCGAAACAGGAACTGCAAGACTGGTTAAATTCGGGTTTTACCACCCAGGCGTTCAAGAAAGCGCACCACTTGAAAAAGATGCGCACCGAAGATCCGCTCGAAGTCATGAAACGCATCTGGGGTATGCCGACGCTCGAGGTTCACGGCATGGTCGGCGGTTATCAGGGAACGGGTTTGAAATCGATTGTTCCGCCGCGCGCGGAGCTGAAGGCTTCGTGTCGCCTCGTGCCGGTTCAGGATCCGGTGAAGATCAAGAAACTGATTACGGCGGCGGTGAGAGAGAGAAATCCGGATGTGAAGATTCACTTTGAGTCAGCGGCGCCGGCGTTTCGGACCGTG
>DATEIS010000017.1:0-17960 GCA_035278765.1 Pyrinomonadaceae bacterium
CGCGACACGACACGCAGATCGACAATCGATCCGATTCCTCTCGCCGCACGCGCTAGACGCGCCTGCACCTGCGCGGGACTCAACCCGCGCGTCCAATTGGCGAATGGTGACATCCGATCAGCCGCAGCACCGTTTGGGGCAGGCCTAACTTCGAGAAAATCAATCTGGCCGTTGGGCGCGAGATGATAAATAACCGGTTCACCGCCGACGAGTGCTACCGACGACACCGCATAAGGACGCTCGCCGAGGTATCGAAACAAAAACGCATCCGCGTTGACTCTGATCGGCTGATCCTTACCTTTGGAGCGAAGAATCAATTGCCCATCACTCGTCGGGCGCGCATTCGCTTTCTGAAGTTGCAGCAGATTACGCGCTTCAAGCAGCCGAGCGATCGCATGTAACACACGGCCACGCGACAAAGGCATTCGCGGCCGCAGCGTCACATCCGGATAGACTGACAAATGCCCATCACGCAACAGCATCGCGAGATCTGCGCGATTCGCTGGGGGTACATCCTGAGCGTCTTTCACTGCCAGCAGGTAATCGGCGTCAGCGTCGTTTAGCAATGTTCCGGCGCGACTCTCGCCAAACACGGCTATAGAAAGTGCGGTAGCAAAAGCAGGCGGTCGATTCACCTCTGAAGCGGTGACCGGCAACGTTTGTCGCGCAACACGCGCCACATTCGCGAGCCAGTTTTGCACTTCAGCCACGGTCGCATCGCCGGAAAGCCATGCATCCGAAATACGCTCACGCAACGTGCCGAAATTCTGTGTTATTAGAAGACTCACGTCGCGCGCGAGCACAACGTTCGCATCATCCTGCAAATCGGCAGGCTGGCGCGATGTTTTGATAACAAACCGATCGAATGTCGCACCCTCCGCGGCGCACTCGCGTGCACGAAGGTAAGGCACCGCTTCGTTGAAAATCTTTTCCGAGTCTTCTGTGCGACCACCGCAGGTTGACGTGTAGAGCGCATTGATCGGTTCGCCGTTGTATGTGGCGATCATTCCGCGTGTCTCGTCGACCGCGCGTGTCGAAAGCGGGTTTTCGGAAGTAAGTCCGCGGTACACCTGCGAGCGAGTGGTCGGCAGGATGTCGAAACCCTGCGACATAAATTGTCCACGATTCTTGAGCGCGTAAGTGCGAGCGGCGATTGCCTGTGCTTTCAAAGCCTCAATCGCTGGATAACCGCCGGGAGAAAGCTCGTTTGCTACGACGCCGCGCACGTAGTCTTCAAGTCCGAGTTCATTTACAACAGTCAGATTGCCGCGCAGGTTTGTGAATACTTCGATGCGTCCACGATACGGCTTGTCGTTGAAACGTACCGGAGCGTTCTTCTCATCGTCGGAGGCAAAAGAGACTGGCGCACTCGAACTAAACAGCGTTGCACTTCCAGACGAAGTAACGACCTCGCGCGACGGCAGTGCGGGACGCGAAGTTAATCGGACCGGATTATTGTTTGTGGAAGCTTGTGTTTGTGCGACTTTTTCCTTTCCCTCGATCGTCGCATCGAAACCCGCTGCTTCAAGCCGCGCTCGAATCTCTTCCGCTTCTTCACGTGGATGCGTGGATCCAATAATCATGCCCCACGTTTTGGTTTCGCTGTCGTAAATCGTGTGCGCGTCCTGGCCTGCTGCTTTCTGGATCTCTTTCTCGTTTTCCTCCGCCTCTTCACGCGTCGCTGCGCCACCGACGATCACTCGAAATGTCGCGTCATCAACAACAGTTTGTCGTGGAGACAACAATCGTGGATCGACACGAACTCGCGAAGTGTCCATTGCCATCAGAGTCGAACCACCACCACTCGCATTCATCAGATGACCCGTGGTCGAGATAACCGCCGAGCGTGCATCTGTAGTGAGCGCGACACGGATCGTTGGTTCCGGACCGGTTGCGATAGCCAGGGGCGGTGAATCAACGATTGGAGTCGTTGCAGATGGAGGCGTCCACACCGGCTGCGTGCGTCGCGGTCGTGTTTCTTGTTGTTGAGCAGATGCGATGGGGAGAAAAAGCGACTGCGCAAGCAGTAATGTGATGACTCGCCGAACGAGGGAACTACACATCATGCGGATACTACTACAATCCGCGTAATCTGTGGATAAGGAATAACACTATTCCCACAAGCACCAACTATGTGGTATAGACGGTCTAACCCCCGGTAGCACAGAGTAAGCGGCAGCGGCTTTTAGGTTGTCCAGATAAATCAGGAGGCCCAACGGTCCTCATGAGGAAGACTACTTCCCAAAGCGTTCCGTTTCTTGCGACCGCGGCGTTTGTCTCGGCGTTACTGGTCATTTCGTGTCTGCCAAAGCCACCGGCAGAAAGCGGCGATATCACCATCACGCTCTACGGTTTCTCGGTAATGAAAGAATCGCTCGAGAAGGCTGTCTTCCCGGGATTTACTGTGAGATGGCAACAGTTACACGGCCAGAGTGTGAATTTCCAGTCGTCATTCGCCGGGTCGGAGACTGTCACTAACCAGATCCTCCAGGGGGCTCCCGCAGAAGTTGCGGTCCTCTCAATCGAACGCGACGCGCAACGGCTTAAAAATGGCGGATTTGTTACCTCCGACTGGCATTCATTGCCGGGCCATGGAATCGTCAACAAAACTCCCTTCGTGATCATCGTGCGCCAGGGAAATCCGAAGGGCATCCGCGATTTTTCGGATCTCGCGAAGCCGGGAATTCGGTTGATCCATCCCGATCCGATCAGTTCCGGCGGCGCGCAGTGGTCCATACTCGCGATCTACGGATCGGAGTTGAAAAAGACTCAGAAGGAATCGAGCGAGCCTGATAAAGGCCGCGCGCTGCAAACGCTGCGATCGATCTGGAGGAACGTGATCTCAACGCCAGGATCTGCCCGCGAGGCGCGAACGACTTTCGAGCTCGGCAATGGCGACGCGTTGATAACTTACGAACTCGAAGGTTTGTTGATGAAAGAGGCGAAGGCGCCGATCGACGTTGTGATACCACAATCGACGATCTTCAGCGAGCATCCGGCGGTGGTGATTGACAAGAATGTCACTTCCGCAAAGCGAGCTGTGATCGATGCGTTTATGCAGTATCTATGGAGCGACGAAGCCCAGCAGGCGTTCGTTAAGTATCATTTTTATTCAAGTACGAATGATGTTTTCAATCAGGCGAATAAGGATTTTGGACATATCGAGATGCCGTTCACGATTGAATTCTTTGGTGGCTGGGATAAGGCGTATCCGGAAGTGATTGAACAAGTCTTTAGGGATCAGGTGCAGAAAAAATAGTACTTGGTACTTCGTGCTTGGTTATTACCAGGCCAGGCACAAAGTACAAAGAGCAAAGCACAAAATGAGTACTGTAGCTCCAGCAATGCGTCACGTGCGCGGGTTCGATGTCGTTCGACCGCTCAGCATCGGCATGCTCATTTTCATGATGCTGCCACTCGTCTTTTTGCCGCTCGCATCAATCTTTATCTTCGGCACGAGCAACGGTCTCGATAAATTCTGGGCCGCACTAATGCAACCAGAAGCCATCTTTGCGCTCAAGTTATCAATGGCGACAAGCTTCTGGGCCACTGTCTTCAACGTCATCTTTGGTCTCTTCGCCGCTTACGTACTCTCGCGTTACAACTTCCTGGGCCGCAACGCTCTCATCGTCACGATTTCGCTGCCGACTGCAATTCCCACCGCAGTCGCAGGCTTCGCGTTGCTTTTGCTCTGGGGACCATACGGCACGCTTGGACGATTGTTGTCACCGCATGGTGTTCAAGTCATGTTCACCGCGGGCGCGATCATACTCGCAAATATCTTTGTGACTTTCCCGCTTGCTTTCGGTGTTATCAAACCCGTCTTCGACACGATGAGCCGTTCGCTCGAAGAAGCTTCTGCGACTATCGGAGCCACGCGTTGGCAGACTTTCTGGTACGTAACACTGCCATCGCTCCGCGGCGCAATCGTCTCCGGCGCTTTGCTGACGTTTGCACGTGCGGTCGGCGAATTTGGATCGACAATTCTGGTGTCGGGAAATCTTGCCGGACGCACGCAAACGGCGCCGCTCTACATCTTTGCAAAGTTCAACGAGGGCCAGATCGAAGCGGCAAACGCGATCGCGATTGTGCTGGCCCTGTTTTCGTTTCTGATTTTCAGCGTGCTCTTTCTGGCACGCGACTGGCTGGATGTCGACTGATGGTGAAGGCTAAGGAAACACTAAGTCCGAGAGTTGTCGAGCCGGAGTCCAACACGCCGTCGTCACCGGTCGCTGCCAGTGTGATCGGACTCAGTAAACGCTTCGGTAAGGCGAGCGTGCTCGAAAACATCAGTTTCGATGTCGCTGAAGGCGAAGTGCTGGTGTTGCTCGGCGCCTCCGGCAGTGGCAAAACGACAATCCTGCGCATCATCGCCGGTTTGGAAATGCCTTACACGGGCAAAGTTATTCTTCACGGCAAAGAGGTTACCGAGCTTCCGGCGCGTGAACGCGGTGTCGGCGTCATTTTTCAGTCGTACGCGTTGTTTCCGAAGATGACCGTTGAAAAGAACATTGGCTACGGGTTGAGAATCCGGAAACGAAAGCGCAAAGAGATTCGCGAGACTGTGAACGAGCTGCTCCAGTTGGTCCAACTCGAAGAGCACCGCAAAAAGTATCCGTCACAACTCTCCGGCGGGCAGCAACAGCGAGTGGCGATCGCGCGCACCCTCGCTTACAAACCCGAAGTGCTACTGTTTGACGAGCCATTTGGCGCGCTCGACACGCAGACGCGCGTTCACCTCCGTCGCGAAATACGGGCGCTGCTGAAGAAGGTGAACGTGCCGTCCATCTTCATCACGCACGATCAGGAAGAAGCTCTCGAACTCGGCGATCGTGTGGCTGTGCTCAACGTGGGCCATATCGAACAGATTGGGACTCCGTTTGAGATCTATAACTGGCCGGCTACTGAATATGTCGCTACATTTCTCGGCGCCGCGAATGTGCTCGATGCGGTGGTACGAAATGATTATCTGGAAGTCGGTTCGGCACAGATTTCCGGAACGTTCGATCGAGAGAAGTTCAAAGAGGGCGACTGCGTGAAGATAGTGTTTCGTCCGGAGGACGTTTCGTTGAGTCGTGATCGTGGCGATCTTGTGCGTGGCCAATCGCGTCTCGGGAAGGCGATCATCAGTGAGGTCGCTTTTGTGGGTGCTTATGAGCGGCTGCGTTTACAAATGGAAGTCGGTGGAGCAGAGGAATGTAAGACTGACGAGACGCCATATTATTTGACGACCCAGCCACCCGAGAGACAATCGACCAAATCGATCATTGCCACGCGGCCCAAGCCGGAAGCGAGCACCACGCGATTACACGCTGGCGATCGTGTTGTGGTGGCGCTGACGTCATTCACAGTCTTACCGTCAAAGGGCGCGAGTTGAAAAGAACTGTTTACGTTGTTCTTTTGCTTTTTGCGCTGAGTAGCCTCGCCTCAGCGCAGGCTATTGAGTCTGACAATCAACAATGGACCGACGTTCAACTGGCGGTTCCGGTCACGAAGCATTTTGATTTCAATCTTCTCGGTACGTTGCGTCTGGGGCGCGATATCAGCAGGCCGGTCGACGAGCGTGTTGGTGTTGGATTCACTTTCCGTTGGGGACAGTATTTCAGTGTGTCGCCAAATTATCTGCACATCGGCATGCAGCCATTTCGCGGCCGCAAGATTTGGGAGAATCGGCTGACGGTGCCTGTGACCTTGAGGTTTACGGCAGAAAAGTGGAGGTTTAGTGATCGAAACCAGTTTGAGCGTCGGATAAGAAATTCAGGAGCAAGATCGACGCGATATCGCAACCGGTTTCAGGTTGAGCATCCAGTTGGTTCGGCAAAGTGGGCACTGTCGTTGTTTATCGCCGATGAGGTGTTTTACGACTGGACCGTCGAGCGTTGGGTGCGCAATCGCTTTTCCGTTGGTGGAATTAAGGTCTTCAATAAACACTTCACGCAGGAATTCTATTACCTCCGCCAGAACGACGGCGTCAGCCAACCCGGCGACCTCAACGTGATCGGAACAACGCTGAGGTTCAGGTTATAGCCTGGTCAATATTGATGGTTACTTGGAAGAGGTCAGTACCGTAACGCGGTAGCGTCGGGTGCGTGGGCATCACGTGTGACCCGACGCTACCGCGTTACGGTACTGACCTCTTCCAAGTGCAGTACACTATTTCAGAGACTTCACTGCCAGGCTATTGAATTCCCGCCGCACAGCATTGATGTTTGCAAAGGGCAGCGCATGCCCGTGGGTGCGATTGGTGAGAAGAATGAAGATGCGCCCGCGATTCGGATCGATCCAAACGCACGTGCCGGTGAAACCATTGTGACCGAAACTGTCTGGCGGCAGATCAACTCCGCCTGTTGAATCTTTCGTCTCCGCGAGTTGCCAGCCAATCGAACGCGCCTCTTCCAATTCCGGTGTCATATTCTCTCGAAACAACTTGCACGTTTCCGGCTTGAGCAACTTCGTTGACTCGCTCAAAAACTGTTGCGCCAACAGAAACGTCTCGCTCGCAGTTGAGAAAAGTCCCGCATGGCCTGCTGCCCCACCCAGAAAATACGCATTCCCGTCATGGACTTCACCCCAGATCAGACGCTGCCGTGAATTAGCATAGACACCCGCATCCATCTGCTTGCACATATCCGCTTCATAAGCATTGCCCGTTTCACACGCAGCAATCCCGGTTTGCAAAGCCACCTCGGGATTGAAGTAAGTCTGTTTCAAGTCTAGTAGTTCGAAGATCTCCTTCTGCGCCAGCTCTGCGATCCGGTGTCCGGTCATGCGCTCCAGCAAAATGCCGAGCGCTATAAATCCAAGATCGCTATAGACCACGCGCGTACCGGGTTTGTACTCGAGATCGAGATTCGCGATCGCGCCGGCCGCTCGTTCCGGCTCGTCCTCAGTCAAGATATAAAGCGGACGCCATGCTGGCAGACCCGAACTATGCGTCAGAAGCTCGCGAACTGTGATCATCTGCTTGTCGGTGCGCTCGAACTCCGGCAGATAGTGTGAAACTGAACTATCGAGCGTCAGCTCGCCAAGTTCGATTCTGCGCGCACAGAGCAGAGAAGTGATTAATGGTTTCGTGAGTGAGGCAAGATCGTAAATGGTGTCGAGCTTGTTTGCGACGCGATAAGGTTCGACAACCGAATAACCGAGCGCGTCCGTGTAAAGGATCTCACCGCGCTCGCCGACGAGATAGACCGCAGAAGGAAACTCACCCGTCTGGATGTGTTGCTTCAGTAACGCCGACAGTTGATCGTTCGCCGTTGGCATCGCAGCAACAGTCTAACTAACATTCGCGCTGAGTTCACTTACGCCCGGGTGCTCCGCGTGCTCGCGAATTCTGTCGAGGGTGCGCAACGCCAGACCCAGAGCATTTCGACCTTCGAATCCGGACACTGCCGGCGCCGTTCCATCGCGCGCCGAATCAAGGAACGAAACTATCTCCGCGCGCAACGGTTCCACATCGACAATATCAAGATGTTTGATATGAACACCGGGCCACGAGCCACCGGCAGCCGGCGGCGAAAGACTGCTGACCGAAGCGCGTTTGGTTGTGTAGTCGATGGCCACGTAATCATGCGGTTGGAAGAAACGCATTTTGCGAATCTTCTCGGTGCCGACGCGGGATGCTGTGATGTTCGCCACCGCTCCGGAAGAAAACTCGAGCCGTGCGTTTGCGGCGTCAACTCTGTTTGTGAGAATCGCAATCCCGACGGCGTGAATGTTCGTCACCTCAACCTTTTCGCCGACCAGCCACTGCACGATATCGAGATCGTGAATCATCAAATCGAGCACGACGTCGATGTCGAGCGAACGCGCGGTAAACTGGCCCACGCGATGGATCTCGAAGTATACGGGCTTGCGAACGTGTGGTTTCAGGGCGACCATCGCCGGATTGAAGCGTTCGAGATGCCCGACCTGAAGAATCGCGTTACCGCGTTCCGCGGCTTCGATCATGCGGTCGGCTTCTTCAAGTGTTCGCGAAATGGGTTTTTCGACGAGGACGTGAATGCCCGATTCGAGTAGGCCACAGGCAATCTCGCAATGTGCTTCGGTGGGCACGGCGATACTTGCGGCATCGATGCGGCCGATTAGCTCGCGCCAGTCGGTGGTCCATTCAGTTTTTCTTTCATCGCTGATCGAGCGCGCTGTTTGTTCGTTCAGATCGCAAACTGCGACAAATTCCGACAAACCCTCGATTGCGAGATCCGCATGAATGCGAGCATGTTGTCTTCCGAGACTACCAACGCCGATAACTGCTGTGCGTAACATTATGTGTTAGTCTGAGCCGCTCTAAATCAGGAGTCAGCTTTTACAGGATTTACAAGATTTATCAGGATTAACGGAGCCGAATATACTTGCATCCTTCGACGCTTGCCAAGCGAGTCCACCTTTCAATCTTCGCCCTAATCACCCTCTTTTACTTTTACGGACTCGGCAAACTGCCGTTGCTTGGACCAGATGAGCCACGCTACGCACAAGTGGCGCGCGAGATGTATCTCAATCGCGATCTGATCACGCCGACACTCGGCGGTCACACGTGGTTTGAAAAACCACCGCTGCTTTACTGGATGATCGTCGCGGCGTTCAAGGTTTTTGGCGTCAGCGAGTGGTCGGCACGACTTGGCCCGGCGATCTGCGGGTTGCTGACGATCGCGGCCGTCTGGTGTGTCGGGCGTGAAGTCGATCGCTTAGACGATTCGAGCAGCTTTGGCTTCTGGAGTCTTTTGACGATCGGGACGTGCCTGGGATTGATCGTGTTCTCGCGTGCGACGAGCTTTGATGTCGTGATCACGATGACCACCACGTGGTCGCTCGCGTTTTTTCTTTTACACGAACTGCCGTCGACAACAAACAAACGTCTGCTTTTGGCGGGATTTTACGTGTTTGTCGGCTTATCTCTTCTGGCAAAAGGGCTGGTTGGGATCGTTATCCCGTTTGGCGTCGTCGGGCTCTACTATTTGTTTAGACGCTCGTGGCCGCAACGTTCAGTGTGGTTGAGTCTAATTTGGGGTGTACCGCTGGCGCTGCTGGTGTCGGCAACCTGGTATGGACCAGTCATCGCACGACACGGTTGGATGTTTATCGATGAGTTTTTTATCCAGCATCACTTTGCACGCTTCGTTTCGAATAAGTATCACCATCCGCAGCCGTTTTACTTCTATCCCGTAATTATCCTGATGCTGGCGCTGCCATGGACCGTGCACTTGATCATCGCCCTCGCGAAAGCACGGAAGTGGCAGTGGCGTGGAGCAGAAAATTTAAGCATCGTTCGCGTGTTCTCCCTCGCGTGGTTGTTGTTGCCGATCGTCTTCTTTTCATTTTCCGGATCGAAACTGCCGGGTTACATCCTGCCGGCGGTGCCGGCGGTTGCACTGCTGGTTGCAGATCGTTTGACGGTGGTCCGGAAAGCGAGATGGCCTTTGGTAATTGCTGGCGCGACTGTAATGTTGGTCGTGATCGCCTTGAATTTTGCAATGCTGTTTGCCAGGCGTGAGTCAGTCAAAGAGTTACTCGCCCTCGCTGATGCGCACGGGTTTGCGAACGCACGGGTGATTGCGCAGCGAGGTGACGATCGATCGGCGGAGTTTTATGCGTACGGCAGGGTGATTTACCGCGCTGATGGCGAGGTGCTGACGTTTGATGAGATCTCGGTCGATGCTGCGCGGGCGCTCGGTAGAAAGTTCGTGGTGTTTATACCGGTGCGGTATGTCGAGAACTACAGAAATGCGCCGCGCATCGAGATCATCGGGGATAATGGCCACACGGCGGTGCTTGGGTGGCAACCATAACTATCCACAGATTACACAGATTACCTTAGATTACGGGCGAAGAATTCAATCACGACCCGATCGTACGCTTCGCTTTGTTCCCCAGTCGCTGACGGAAGACTAAAGCCACTCAACGGCAAATCCGTTCTCAACTCGACATTTCCCGGAACAGGAAAACACTTCTGTAGCGCAGCCGTCGCGTCGCGCAAAGTTCCCGCATCATTCCCCGAAAGAAGCAACACACGCTGTTCGCGCATCCCAGCCGCAAACTCGCACGCACTATCATCGGCGTAGCCGCCCAGCAGATAAAGCTTCATTCCCTGAACTGACAACATCTGGACAAAACTGTTATCCAAACCCACGCAACTCGCGACCGCACTCTTCAGTAGCTCTCTCGACGAGCCCGAAACGGAATCAAGCACCAGGACCTTTACCTGTTGTTCGGTGCGTGCTGCGTTGAGGGCGGTTAAAGCACCAAGCTCAACACCGTAGAGCCCGAAACTCTCTCCCACCAGCGTTTTCTGATTTTCTGACTTGAGACTGCGCAGAAAGTTGAGTGCTGCCTTCAGATCGTCACCATCACGCCCGCCGAGCGAACTCCACTTGATCGTTGGATTCTCGCCATGCCCACGCAGATCGGGCCAAAGAATCGTGAAGTTCGTCGTTTCGTTGATCTTGACTCCGAGATTGAATAGCCATGAACGGTCACCGCCGTAACGATGAAGCAGCACGACGGCCGGCGCGCCTTCTGCTCCTTTGAGCAACCATCCGCGCGCGCGACGGTTGTCGCCCGTGGTCCATGTTTCATCAGTAACCTTGATCGCTCGTCCGCTAATCCTTGAAAACGATTCCGGTGTGACTACGTAAGGACGTTTCGTGGGATGGGAAACGCAGTAGACGACGTATGAGGTTGCGCCCACCACAGCCAGCACGATTACCAGTGCTATTGGCAGGAAAGACTTAACGAGTCTTTTACCAAATCGTCTTCGTGGTGGCATTAGCGTGAGTAGCCTCGGGTAGCTTCATAATAGTCTGACGGCGTATTGATGTTAACAAAAAACTTTTCCGCCTGTTCGAGATTCCTCAGATCGTCGAATGGGACCCAGCGTGTTTTGACTGCTTCAAGTAGGTCCAACGGCCGCCGCCGGCCTGCTTCGATCAGGTCTGTGGCTCGTTGACGGCAGGGATCGACACGATAAAACGCGGCCAGTGGTTGAGGGCGGCCATCCGGCTGAATCGCCACTACGGCTTCATGGTCCAACCGCAACGAGGCGAGGTATGAAAACAGTTCCGCAGTAACAAATGGGAGGTCACAGGCAACAACGATGGCCCACTCGCGCTGGCATGCGGCCAGAGCAGCGTGAAGGCCACCGAGAGCTCCCCACTGCGGGAAAATGTCCGCAATGCTCGGCAGCCTCGATTCCGCGGGCTGTTTGCCGACTATTGTTACCGAATCTGTTACGGTCAGAAGCATCTCTGAAATTCGGTCGGTAAACGTTTGGCGCTCAATCAGCAACTGAGCCTTATCGGTTCCCATTCTTCGGGAGGCGCCGCCTGTCAGAATGAAGGCTTCTATATCGTGGATGACCATTGTCCAGAGATTACCTTGACCACTTTCTTGACCGAAGATTATAGTCCTAACGATGAACAGATTTACCCTTATTCTCAGCGCAATACTCGTCGCCCTGACCGCGACAATGGCCGTGGCTCAACCTGCGGACATCGCCCCAAGAGCTCCTGAACTGTTTCCGCTCGAAGACCTTCGACCGGGAATGAAAGGAACCGCGAGGACCGTCTTCAGCGGCTCTGGGACTGAGGAGTTCGGCGTCGAGATCCTGGGCGTTTTGCCGGGATTTCCTGGTCCACGCCAGTCAGCGATTATCGCAAGACTCAGTGGCGCAAACGTTGAGAAGACGGGCGTATTTGCGGGCATGTCGGGCTCGCCGGTTTACATCGACGGCAAGATTGTCGGCGCTATCGCATTCAGTTTTCCTTTTTCAAAAGAACCGATTGCCGGTATCACTCCGATCAAGCAGATGGTCGAGCTTTTCAACAAAGGCTCGGAGAACGTCAGGCCGAAAGAGCCACGCGTAGTTTCGTTTTCACAACTCGCAGGCACTGACTGGAAGCCGAATCTGCCTAAGCCAGCGGTGTCGCCGGTATCGCTTTTGGCTCCAGTTTCGGTTGGCTCGCCGCTGCTGCCGCTCATCGGTCAGCAGATGACGCCAATTGCCACACCGGTTGTATTCAGTGGAATTAGCCAGGAATCGCTCTCGGCGTACGCGCCACAGCTAGTCGCGAGTGGACTGCTGCCGGTTTCGGGCGCTGGTGGATCGGCCGCGATCACGCCGCTTGCCGAAGTTAATGGAAACACTTTCCCTGCCGGAAGTTCGATCAGCGTGCAGCTCGTGCGTGGCGATTATTCACTTGCAGCAGCAGGCACTGTGACGATGCGGGACGGGGATCGCATTTATGCATTTGGTCATCCTTTCCTGAGCCTGGGCGCGTCGGATATGCCGATGTCGGAGTCGTCGGTCGTAACAGTCATTCCGAACGTGAATAACTCGTTCAAGCTTGCGATACCGGGCCGGATGGTTGGAGCGATCTCGCAGGATCGCGCTTCGGGGATTTACGGTTTGTTGCGTCAGGCACCGAAAATGATTCCGGTGAAGGTGAATTTACACACGAGCCGGGATAAAACTGAGACCTATAACTATGAGCTTGCAAACGACTCGTTTTTGACGCCTTTGCTGCTCAACATCACGCTTTTCAACACGATCACGTCAAGCGAACGTGCGTTGGGTGATTCGACGATTAGTGTGAAGGGCGAGATAAAAATCAAAGGCCAGGAGTCAATTCAGATCGACCGCCGGTTCTCGGCAAGCAACTCGCCGATCATGGCCGCAGGGTCAATAGCAGCGCCGGTTAGTGCGTTGTTGGCGAGCGGTTTTGATGACGTCCAACTCGATGGCATTACGCTAGATATTTCGTCAACCGAGACGAAGTACGCGGGCACGCTCGAGCGAATTACGCTCGATCGGACGGAAGTTCGACGTGGTGAAAAAGTCGAAGTACAGGCTTACGTCAGGACTGAGTCGGGCAAGCAGTTTGTGCAACGAATTCCGGTTCAGATTCCGAACGATGCGCCTGAGGGCCAGTTGCTGGTGTTTGTCGGTGACGGTGGCGCGTTGCAGGAAGGCTCACCGGCCAAGGCCTTTGTGCCACAGGATTTGAGCCAGCTTGTCAAAGCCATCAACACGGTGAAGAAGAGTGACCGGCTTTACGTGAAGATATTTCGCATCACGAACGGCGCTGTTATTGGAACGAGTGAGCTTCCGAGTCTGCCGCCATCGATGGTGGCAACGCTGAATAGTGACCGGACTTCGGGTGGCTATACACCTACAGTCCTTTCGCCGCTCTATGAAATGGAATTACCGCCGGCGGAGTTCGTGATCTCTGGTCAACAACTGATCGCGATTGATGTCGTAAAGTAAATAAAAAACCCGATCTGCGCAGATCGGGTTTTTTCCTCCGTAAGATCTGTGGCTCAACTGAGTTTTGCTAACGCATCAATTCTAGCCTTTAACGCAGCCGTCAACTGATCGACTTCCTCAGGCGAATAGTTCGCGGCCCGGAAAGCATCCCTGATCTGATCGTCACTCAAGCGCTGCATCAGATTAACTAACCAGCGCGCATCCGCGACCGTAATTCCTTCGAAGAGTTTTTGGTTCTTGCCACCGTAATTGAAATCGATCACGTCGCCGTTGACCTTCTTGATGAACTCCGTCTTTACGTAATCCGGAATGTCGTTGCGGCTGCGTGAAAAGAACCCGCCAGTCTTCCCAAAGGTCGCGCCAAGGTCGCTGATGATGTAGCGCAACTCCCCGGTGGTGTCGTCTTTGTGCGCGAGGATCTCGTTGTTGTCGTCCTTCATGTCCCAGTTATTAATCATCGACAGGAAGATCTTCAGACCCTTGAACTCGGGCTTATCCATGAAAGGATTGTTTTCCCACATCCAGTTGCCTGTTCGTTTGACGTCGTCCGGGCGCGCTTCAAGCCGGACGTTTTCGAAGTCACCTTTGCCCTCGATTTTCAGCTTAGGAATGAGGTACGCGATTTCAGTTTCATAACCCAACGCCCACAACAAGCGATTTGCTGCCGTGTCAGGCTGAGCTTCCTTGCCAATCTTGGCGACCCATTCATTGCCCTTGGCATCGCGTACGCGATACTTCTTCGAATAGCCACCTGTTTGATCTCTGATATAGGTTATCTTGCTAATGTCGGGCTTCATCGCTTCGCCGCCCGCGCCGAGGATCAGGTTCCGGCTGGAGATGTCGGCGGGTTCGCGCCACATGACAGGAGTGCCGGTATAAACTTTTTTCTCTTTCTCCCCTTTATCCTTCTTTTCTTTATCCTGCGCAGCGGCTGCGAAGGGCAGCGCCAGCATTAAAACCATCAGCCAAACCGACCAATAAGCGGATTTAGTACGGAACATGGATTGAGTTTCTCCTACCTGTAGGTTTCTGGTACAAGATTCGTCGGGTCAACTATCATACAGCAACGCGAATACCGGGAATAAAAAAGGCCACAGATAAACACGGATGACACAGATCAGAATTTCTGATCCGCGTCATCCGTGTTTATCTGTGGCTAAAACTGGTTATGGGTTAGGTGGTGTTGCGCCCTGGGGTGTGACCCAGAGTTCGACGAAGAGGTTATCTCTCACTGGACCAACAAGGGTCACGATGCGACTCTTATCGAGCCCACGTGAATGAACGAGGTACTCGACGATACGATTGGCGTGATGCTGAACTTCACCGCGCTTGCCGGAGCGTCCGGGATAGACCACGACGTAAGCCGTTGACGTCGGATCGTTCTGTAGTGCAATGCCGTAATTATCGAGACGCGCTTTTTCGTCGTTGCGCGAAATATCTGGAAACTCGTCAAACCTGCTGCTAACCAATTTAGGCAGCGGTACTGCTACGCCGCAATCGGCAGCACACTCGAGGTTATACCCACCTACCGAAAGCGATGCTCTGACAGTTTGACCACCCGTGCCAGTCGTGTCGACCTTGATCGTGTCCGTTCCCTGTCCCTGAATAATCGTTCCGGCCGAGACAGTCCAGTTGTAAACCGCATTCGTGTTCGCCGGTACTCCGCCAGTCAAACGTGAACTAAAGGTGACCGGTTGACCTATTTCAACGTTCGTCGGACAAACAATCTCGATTGCCGGGCAAACTGGTTGCACAGCCACACACGGATTCACCAGCACGTTCACGGATGAAAACGCCTGACACGAGCCATCGCTGCCGATGCTCTGAATATCGAGCGACGCCTTGTGGTAACCAGGCTTCAAGCCCGCGAGATTCCACTCGACCACAGGACCTTCGCCGATGATGGTGCCGGCGCTCGTCGTCCAGCGGTACTTAATCGGATAGCCGCCGGGTGAAACTGCATTCGCCGTTAATTTGACGTGCGGCGCACCGCCGTCCGCGCATACGGTGACGATATTTGAGTCGGCTTTCAGGCTCAGTGAAAGCGGGGCATTTACAGCAGAAACAACAGTCGTTTTCTGGGCAAAAACCTGCGGGGCGGATAAGGCGACCAGGGCAATTGGCGCCAGATATCCTAAGAGCCGGGATTTCTTACTTAACATTTGCACTCCTTCGACTTCTTGATGAAGCTGTTGCCGGAAGAAAGTCTTAATGCATCTTTACTTCCATGGCTTCGCGGCGCTGGTTTGACTCTGCTACCCGATTTGCGTTAGATACGTTTGCTGCATCCCCAACCTTCGTGCTTTTCAACAGTGGCAGAGCGTTCTTACAGGATGAGATCGATTCTCTTAATCTGCGCCGTTTGGCTAATGATTTTCGCCATCGGTTGCAGGCGCAGCGGTCAGCAAAGCACGAATAATAGTGCCGGAAGCCCGCCAGTGTCCAACGGTTTAGCGGAGGACCGCACGCGTGCCCGCGAGCACTTGCAGAAGGGCAAGGAACTATACCGCGATGATCAGGACGCCGAAGCGGTTTTGGCCTTCCAGGAGGCCATCCGACTCGATCCGGGACTGGCTGAAGCTCATTTCCGCCTTGGACTGGGGTACGAGTCACTCGGAAAGCGCGAAGAAGCCGAAGGGGAGTACAAGAAAGCGGTTGAGGCGTACAAGAAGTATTTTGAGGAAAACCGCGACGACGCCGAGGCTCATTACGCTCTCGGACAGACCTACGCCAATCTTGGTCAGTATAGTGAGGCGATACGGGAATATCGCGAGGCGACGAAGCTAAAGAACGACGATCCGGACATTTATTACGATCTCGGGGTCGCGTATACGAAACTGGCCCAGTATGATGCTGCTGCGGCCGCGTTTTCAAAGTCTTTGGAGATTGACCCGGACTATTACCGGGCTCAGGACGGTCTGGACGAGGCTAAAGAGGGGATCAAGCGTATCCGCGCCGGCAAGAAGCATCAGGCAGATCTTTTGAAGAAACAGAAGGAAGAAGAGTTGAAGAAGGCGGGTGGTGTACCCTCGCCGTCTCCTGAGGAATAGTATGGCTACTTACACACCACCACCGTATTTCCCGCAAAGTTCACTAGCGCCGCCGAGTAAGGGTCGGTATCGGAAGTTCAAGCTGGTCATGATAGGGCTGGCGTTGTTGTTGATATTGTTGATTGGCGCCGCAGGATACGGGATTTGGTATCTCATCAAATCAATACTGTGAAATGAATCAAATATCACGGAACGTACTGTAGGAGCGGCCCTCCGTGGCCGCCCGTGGTTTTGATCGTGTTCGCCAAATCCGAGACCATGGCTCCTTGAATCGCTTTATTCCAAACCACGGGCGGCCATGGAGGGCCGCCCCTACAGTACGTCCGATGGCACCCTGCTGTGCTTGACACACCTTATTCTGATCCGTATAGTCTCCCGTTTCGGACTAACTGTCTGAATCTAAAAGCAACGTCCGGTCGGTTCTGTAGGTGTGGAGGCGTTGCTCGACCATCGTCAATACGGTCGTTGACAATTATTGTGGCGTAATGGTTTGCGTCCAGCGCTTACCCGCGCGAAGGAAACTTCTCGCCCATAATGCGACGCCACAGAAAAGTTTCGGCTTAAGGGAAGCCACGATCCACACCCGCCGCATAGCGAATTCAGAACATCCCTATAACTAATTTTTAACAGGGCAGCCGCCTGCGCTGACTGCCGGACTGGTTCCGGAAAGAGGTAGGCAAGGGGCCTTTTTGCGCGTCTAACGCGTCCGATTTAAGAGGAAAACAGTGCCGACTATTAATCAGCTTGTTCGCAAAGGCCGCCAGCAGGTCAAGTACAAGACGGCCAGTCCCGCGCTCCAGAGTTCCCCGCAAAAGCGTGGTGTCTGCACGCGTGTCTACACGCAAACGCCGAAGAAACCGAATTCGGCGCTGCGTAAAGTGGCTCGCGTTCGCCTGACCAACGGCATCGAGGTGACGACCTACATTCCGGGCGTCGGCCATAACCTCCAGGAGCACTCGATTGTGCTTATCAGAGGCGGCCGCGTGAAGGATCTGCCGGGCGTTCGCTATCACGTGATTCGCGGTACGCTCGACTCGGTCGGCGTCGCCGATCGCAAGCAGGGACGCTCGAAGTACGGAGCCAAACGGCCAAAGGCAAGCGCCAAGTAACGGTAACGAGAGAACGATATGCCAAGACGACGAGTAGCTGAACGACGCGATGTGCTCCCGGATCCGGTCTACAACAGCCCGCTGGTGACCAAGTTCATCAGTGGCGTGATGTGGGAAGGCAAGAAGAGCGTGGCCGAAAGCATTTTTTACGACGCCATGCGTCAGATCGGCGACAAGACAGGCGAAGAGCCTTTGAAAGTTTTTAAGCGCGCAATCGACAACGTGAAGCCGACAGTTGAGGTGAAGTCGCGACGCGTTGGCGGTTCAACCTATCAGGTGCCGATCGAAGTACACCAGGAAAGGCGCGGTGCCCTGGCAATTCGCTGGATCGTCTCCTACGCCCGCGGCCGCGGTGAAAAGACGATGACGGATCGTCTGGCGGCCGAAATTCTCGACGCGGCGAACAACCGCGGTAACGCGGTGAAGAAGAAGGAAGACACGCACCGCATGGCGGACGCGAACAAGGCGTTTGCTCACTATAAGTGGTAGAGGTGAACCTGGTGCTTTGTACTTTGGTTTTTGTCAAAGCACAAAGTTCAAAGA
>DATEIS010000018.1:0-2751 GCA_035278765.1 Pyrinomonadaceae bacterium
TACGAGGTAGCTACCGTTGCGCCCAAGATCTTTTAGCTGCGGCTGGTCCAACGCCGGTAGTAAGTCCGCCGCGCCTTTGCTGTTTGGATCGAGTAGCGGCCGGTCCGTGTATTTGTTGTACTCGTTCAAGTAACCAAGCAGGAACTCGCCAAGGGAAACAAGGTTGCTGTACACGAGTTGGTCGCCTTTGATCTGTCGCTTCCCGTCCCAATCGACTGCGGGCTGGCTGAGCCCGTCGGCAAAACCGAAAGGTTCGACTTCGCCGAGATCGTCCGTTCCCAAACGGTCCAACACTTCGAACGCAACATCCCACGACGGCCCTTTGAACTCCGCTTCGCACTCTGGGAGTTTGTCTTTTTGGCCATACATCATGACGACCAGATCCGGTGTACGATCAGCATGTCCCCAACGCCATTTGGTCGGCGCGTTTTCGCCGATATCGCCGAGTCGTCGCGAACGGCTTTCTTCCGTCATACCCGCGAGAAACTCCGGCGCGAATCCGGCGATAACGTCGTCAGGAACGCGCAACGCTTTTAGACCATCGACCGTAAAAGCCACTTGCAAAGCAGTCTGCGGCGGCGGTTCCAACGTACGCGCAGTCGTGATGTGCGCATTCGCGAGCCATGAGCGGGCCGCACTAACATCTTTTATGCGCACGAGGAAGAAGGACGCTTCATTCATCTTGCCAAAGCCAAAGCGCACCAGCCCCTGTATATCGTTGTAGTCAACTTCGTTTGGCATAGTCACAACAATTGCAGCCACTGCACCGCTTGCGCGTTTGTCATCACCGGTTGTTCAAGTCCATTGCGAATAAGCGAGTTGCGTTTGAGATCAAAGTTGGTTAGACCGGTGTGGCCGTCATACCAAACCTCGGTCGGCAACTCGTGCCGGCGAATGAAATACTTGAACTTCTGCTCGTCCTTTGCACCATCAAAGACGAGCCAATTTGTTGTCGGATAACCAATTCCGTTGCTGAAAACCACGTTCAGACCAAAGGCGACTTTGTTGATGAAGTCGTCCATGTAAGTTTCCAGACTGCTGTCGTAGTTGCTGCAAAAAACCAGTCGTTTCTTGTTATCGATAAAGACCCAACGCGCAAAATGAATTGTAGATACGCGTGCTAGATGCCCGCGTGTGTAGACGTGACGCGTGGTGTATTGGATGATCCACAGGAGATAAATAAGCAACCAGCGTCGAAATAAACCCGGCTTTAGACTGCCCATCGCGGTGAACTGGTTACTTACATCGTAGTCTTCAATACGTGCGAGCTTGTTCACGTATTCAGCCGGAGGGCGTGGCGCAATCTCCATATCGCTTTTCTCGCGCCGGCGTAACTGGAACACGAAGATCGGCAAATAAAGAATGATTAGCGGGGTGATAAACAACAGTAAGAGTGGCACAAAGATCAGGTTCACTAACTTCTTGATGCGCCACATCAGCGGCATATTGCCGGTTGGAGTCAGAGTGAGTTTCTTGCTATTTACTTCCTTCTCTACGAAAGCCTTGACTGTGCGGCGAATTTCTTCCGGCGGACTGTTCTGAAACTGTGTCCCGCCACTGAAGACGAATGTCTGCACGACCTGGCGCAGCGCGTTCTCTTCGCGAATCTGCTGCATCGTTCGTCCGACCCAATTGTTGTACATCGTCGCCGGTCGATGCTCGTGTTGTTCCATCCAGCGGATGATATCTGTGCCCGGCTTGAAGTCGGTGCAATACGAAAAGATTTGCTCCAGCCCTTTGCGAGCCAGGGAAACCATCTGGTTGCGAAAACGATCGACCTCACCATCAAAGTCAGCGAGAAATGTAAGGTAGAGCGGGTAATTCCGGCGTGGGATGCCGTAGGCCGTGGTGATATCGTCGAGTGTCTGATCTTCGAGGACGACAATGCGTGCGAAGTGCAGATCGGGAAGCCGTCCGAACGGAATGATTTCGTTATCCGGATTTGCCGTTCCCGGCGCACGGTTCATCGTCGCGAGTAGACTTCGCAACTCGTCTACACGTTTTACGTCGAGTGGTGCAACCACCATGAAACTCGATTGAAACGTCATTCGATAGACCGAAATTACTGCTGCGGTGGGAACTCGAGCGCAAAATGGATCAGCGGTTTCTCACCCCAGTAAACACGACCGAGATAGAAATTCGGATCGATGAGTCGAATCTCATCTCGAATCCAGCGAGCGACTAGAGAGGTCTTTGAGTAATCGAGAACGATGCATTCCTTTTGATCGAACCAGCTTGGTCCTTTGTATACCTTGGCGATGATGGCGTTGAAGCCGAAGTGAGTGATGCGATTTCTGAGTACGCCGTCTTCCGCGTCAAATGTTTTTCCCTGCCAGGCGAAAAGATTGACGAACCTCGCGATTTCATCGCTGAACTTGGTGTCGTTTGCGATGATGGCTGTGCCTTTTGCTTCGCCGTTTGGGATGTCGCCGACGGTGCCTTGCGAGAAGAGGTCGTCAAGCTGAGCGTCGGTCATGTTGAGTAATTCCTCAACTGTGTGAGCCATTTTCAAAGCCCTCCTTTATCTGCGGTTCAAACCGGACGTGCGAGGATTGCGGCTACCCTGACCTTGATGAGCAAGAATTGAACGGCAGAACTTTAGGGATGGAAACGCTGTTTGTCAATGAAATTAAGAAGTGTGGAAGGAAAACGAACTGTGGTACGTACTGTAGGGGCGGCCCTCTGTGGCCGCCCGTGGTTTGGACACGGATTCGCGAATTTACAGTCTCGAGTTGGGCGAACACGAATTCA
>DATEIS010000019.1:0-6689 GCA_035278765.1 Pyrinomonadaceae bacterium
AGGGCATTTCCCGGCAGTGGATTGGGAAGGCGGGACCTTTCCTTATCGCGTGGGCCATCGCAAGTTGGGAATGTGGCTGTTTATCGTTTCCGACTCGCTGACGTTTTCGGCGCTGCTTATTGGCTACAGCTATTTGCGCGCATCAAACGTCTGGCCGACTCCGTTTCCTTTCTATCCGAGCATCGTCTTTTCATCGGTGATGACTTTCTGCCTGCTGTCGTCGAGTTTGACGATGGTGTTTGGCGTGTCGGCCTCGAGTAAAGGCGACAAAGCGAAAGCGAGGAAGTGGATCCTGGCTACGATCTTCTTCGGACTTGCTTTTATCATTCTCCATTTGATCGAGTGGCAACACCTCATTCACGAAGGGTTGCGGCCGTTCTACCTGCCCGAACATTGGGTACAGGCATTCACGACCACTGACGGCGTGCCGCCTTCGCCTTTGTTTGGCGCCACCTTCTTCGCAATTACCGGGCTGCATATGTTCCACGTCTTGACGGGTGCAATTTACCTGGCTGTGGTCGCCGCTCGCGTGAACAAACTCAATCACGAAGACGTCGAGATCAGCGGCCTTTACTGGCACTTCGTCGACCTCGTCTGGATGTTTGTGTTCCCGCTGATCTACATCATGTCAGTGGATGTTGGCCATCACACCGGTTTGTAAGGCGGAGGAGAACTGAAATGACTGCACACGCACACGCTGAAGAACATTTCGCCGGCAGTAACAAACTGTTCATCTCGATCTGGGTTTGGCTGGTAGTGCTGACACTTATCGAGATCTTCCTGGCTTACAAGCCGATGCCCATCCATCTCATGCTGATCGTGCTGCTGGGACTATCGATCATTAAGGCAGCTCTTATCGTGGCGTATTTCATGCACCTGAAGTATGAACGACTGAGCCTGATACTCACAATTGTGCCAATGCTCGTCGTTTGTATTATGCTGTTGTTTGTGTTTTTCCCCGACAGTTTTCGTTCGGCCGGGCTGCGGTATAAGTTCAAGGAAAATCCGGCAGTCGCGCCGGCGCCGGTGGAGGAGCCGTAATGAAATCGAATTGGTGGCGAATTTTAGTTTTGGCGGTTGTCGTAGTTGGCATTGTGCTGTTGGCTAATGGTTACGCTGACGCACAGTGCTCGATGTGCCGCACCGCGCTGACCAGTGCTTCCAATTCGAGATTTATTCGCAACTTCAATATCGGCGTGCTGGTGTTGTTGACACCGCCGGTCGCAATCTTCTGTTCGATATTTATTGTCTTACGGAAGTATCGAGGCCACTAAAACACACGGATGAGTGACGATAACCCCTTAGCCATCGACGTTGAGAGAAACACCACGAGGGGACGTGTTTGTCCGCGGTGCGGTGGAAAGATTATTCCTTCGAATCGCGCCGTGTATCAGTCGGGCGCCGATCCCACCGGGTCGTTTCCTTTGTGGACGTGCGAACGATGCGGGTATGAGGAAGTAGGCGAGCGCCGTAAGCCTGCCGGAAAGGCGAAGCACTAATCGAGTCTAATCAAATCTGATGCGCAAAGAACTCGGACTCTTAAACATTATCTGCATACTTGTTGCGCTCGGTTTTTTGGTGATGGCGATAATCAGCGTCATCTCATCGGGCGACTTTCTCACCACTGACAATCTCTTCATCATCACTGTCAGCCTCGTGATGGCTCTGATGTTTGCAGTCAATCCGTTGCTGTATCTCAAGTCTGAAGGGCGTTTGCCAATTCCGGGGATGAAGAAGTCAATCCCGGCCCCTGCAGGTGGTGGCGAATGGGGGCAACTCAGAGCCCAGGCTCCGCCGTTGCTCGACGCAAAGGGTCGCGCGATGCCGCCAGACGTGCGCGCCATCGTCTCACAGATGGACAGCCGTAAAGACGCACAAAAGACACCAAATGCTGTTTAGAGATGTCTGAATACATCTCCTATTTGCCGCACCTCAATGCGTGTCTCAATGGGACCAGCGCAATACTGTTGTTTTCGGGGTGGAGATTTATCAAGGCGCGTAATGTCGTCGCGCATCGAGCTTGTCAGATAGGCGCTTTAGTAGTTTCGCTACTCTTTCTTACTTCTTATCTCACCTATCACTTCAATCACGGCACCACGCGTTTTCAGGGCACGGGTCTCGCGCGGCCGTTCTACTTCACGGTTCTGACAAGTCACACGATTCTCGCAATCGTGATTGTGCCACTTGTCGTGCTTACCTTTTACCGCGCCTTTCGCAACGACTTCGTGCGACACCGGCGTATCGCGAGGATTACGCTGCCTCTCTGGCTTTACGTGTCGATCACGGGCGTGATCGTTTATCTTATGCTTTACCAGATTTATCCTTCCTGAAACGTTTCTTCAATGGCTGTTCCCGGTTCAAAACCGATTCTGTTCCTGGCAATACTCTTTGTGGCGGCGACGTGCCTGGCCTGGTATTTCTCGTGGTTTGGTCGTGAGTTGTCGGATACAGACATCTCGAAGTATCTCGCTGACGAAAAGAACCCTCGCCACGTCCAACACGCGCTCTTACAGATTCAGCAGCGCATCGAACGTGGAGATACGAGCACAAAAAACTGGTACCCGCAGTTAGTAACGCTCAGCGGCAGTCCCGAAACAGAGTTTCGACTGACTGTTGCATGGTTGATGGGGTTTGATAACAAGTCGCAGGAGTTCCACGATGCGCTGTTGAAGCTACTGCGCGATCCGGAACCGATTGTTCGTCGCAATGCCGCACTAGCGCTGGTTAGATTTGACAATAGCAGTGGAAGAGAGGAACTGCTTTCGATGCTCAAGCCGTTTGTGTTGAAGGCACCGGCGAATGGCGTACTTGTGAGCAGCATGCACGAAGGCTCAACCATCGCACGCCGCACGCCGCTAGCGCGAATACAGCTGCCGGATGGAAGAGTCGTCGAATTGCGATCTCCATTGCCTGGGCGCGTGAACAAGATGCTGAAACCGATTGGCTCGCAGGTGTCATTAGACGAAGACTTGCTGAGTTTGTATTCGGATGAAGAGAGTGTTTGGGAAGCTCTGCGGGCTTTGGCGATTGTCGGAACGAAGGACGATCTACCTTTAATCCAGAGCTATACGGAATCTGGTTCCGGGCGCATCAAGGAACAAGCCGACCTTACTGCGAAAGCCATTAGCCGCAGATCAAACGGATAAAAAACCGGATTTTATGCTGGAGGCGCTGGTGGCGCGTCGGGAAGTGTGATCCCGTGGACTGCTTCCCAGTCGTCTGTCGGGACCATCTCGATCGCATCCCACGGACAGCCATCGAGAAACGCGCCGTCAGGACCTTTGCTGGTGCACTTCTGACAACCGATACATAGATACGGGTCGACTTCGATTCTGCCAAACGGAGGGTGATCTTCATCGGGGACCCAAAACATGCATGCCTCAATCGGACAATACTCGACACATGCCGGTGACCCGGAACAGCCGGTGCAACAATCCGTAGTAATCGCAAGTATGCGTGGCCGCTTCTTGCGCGTCGCCTTACCGTCGCCCTCCGACATTGGCCAGTGTTTTTCTACGATGTCGAACATCCGCTAACCCTCGCGTTTTATTGGTTTATCGCGGTTCGACTCTAACATAGCTTTGCGGAATTCCTCAACGATTTGTGTCGGCGACTTTATGAGACTGTTTCGGAATAACAATAGCCTCTAAATGGGTGGTCGATAACAACATCGGGAGGGATAAACATGCAGGTAGTCACTGGAGTATTCAAATCAGAAAATAACGCTGAAAACGCTGTCAATCAGTTAAGAAGTCTTGGTATACCAGACAAAAGAATCGGGATAGTCAGGCCCGGAACTCGTCCTGAGCGACTCGAAGCTGGGGTGCCAGTCACCGACACTGAAGATCCGGGTATGGGTCGCGCGATGGGCGCCGCAGTGGGGGGCGCAATGGGCGCTGCCGGTGGCGCTACCGCAGGTCTGGCAGTCGCCAGTCTCGTCATTCCTGGTATTGGACCACTGATCGCATTCGGAATGGTGGGAGCAGGGCTGCTGGGCATTGTTGGAGCTGCCGCGGGTTCTGCCGTCGGTGATACGGTTGAAGAAGAGCTGGGCGAAGGTATCCCTCACGAAGACGTCTATCTTTTTGAAGACGCATTGCGCCACGGGCATTCAGTCGTCATCGCATATGTCGACGAAGGTGACCAGGCAGATAAGGCCACTGAAGCGATGAACAATGCAGGTGCTGAAGATCTCGATACACTGCGTGAAAACTGGTGGGAGGAACTGCGCGAAGGAGAGCACGCATACTACACTCGCGACGGCGGAGACTTCGATCAGGACGAGGAAAGTTATCGTCGTGGTTACGAAGCTGCTTTGCATCCCAGGCGCACAGGTAAGGCGTATTCTGACGTCGAAGACGAATTGCGCACGGCGTATGCGAACACTGTGCTTGACAGACCGTTCCAGTCCGGGTATGAACGCGGGTTAAGTCATCGTTCCAGACTGGAGAATCGCTAGAGTTTGAAGGACTTTCTTCTGAACGCTGCCGTCCTGATCGGGATACTGGGCGGCAGCGCGTTCATCACCAGTTGGTTTGCGCGGACGATGTACGTTCGTTGTTCAGCATGCGGCACTCTAAACGCCCGCCGGCGCACGGAGTGCCGCTCGTGTAGCACTGCACTTTGATTCACGCAAAGGCGCAAAGCAAGCAAAGATCATTTCTTCGCGTTCTTTGCTGCTTTGCGTGAAAAATTCCTACTTGGATATCAAATATGTCGATCATACCTCCTGAATGGCGCACGCACGCCGAAAGCACCGATTATCGCGAAACACCCAATTACGACGACACGATCGCCTTTGCCCGTCGCCTGGCCCACGCCTCATCAATCATTGAATACGAAGGCTTTGGATTCAGCGGCCAGGGCAGGGAATTGCCGCTGATAATCGCCTCCGAAACGCAAACATTTACAGCCGCTGCAGCAAAAGCAGAGGGTAAAGCCGTCGTCCTGATCCAGGCGTGCATTCACTCCGGCGAGCCGGACGGTAAAGATGCCGGCTTTGCGTTACTGCGCGACATCGCAATCACGCAGACCATTACCGGAATACTCAACAACGTCGTGTTGCTCTTTATTCCTATCTACAACACGGACGGTCACGAAAGATCAAGTCCTTACAATCGCATCAATCAAAACGGTCCCGCCGACATGGGCTGGCGAACCACCGCGACCTATCAGAACCTCAATCGCGACTACATGAAAGCCGACACGCCAGAAACGCGTGCGTGGCTCAGTCTTTGGCATCAATGGCACCCGGATCTGTTCATCGATTGTCACGTCACTGACGGCGCTGACTACCGTTGCAACATCACGTATCACCACGAGCATCACGACGGTGTCGACAACGCAGTGCTCGAATGGGAGCGCGATGTTTTTGACGACAAGGTGAAATCTGCAACCGCAGCCGCGGGCAACGTAATCTCGTGGTACCTCGAGTTCATTGATAACCGTGATCTCGAACGTGGCACGAGAGACTTCAACGGCTCGCCGCGTTTTTCGACTGGTTATGTACCGCTGCGGAATCGTCCGGGCATTCTGATCGAGACGCACATGATTAAAGACTATCGATCGCGCGTCATTGGAACCTACGACTTTCTAAAAGCCGCCCTCGTGGAAGTGAATCGCGATCCGGAGCGTCTGCGAAAGATCGGACGCGAAGCCGACGAACGAACAAGAGCCGTTGGCCAGGTCTACGATCCGGATGCGAGTTTTCCGATCGACTTTGAATTGACCGACGAAGCGACGCCGTTTGCTGTTAAAGCATTTAACTACGAAACAGAGCAGAGCGACGTGTCAGGTGATCTACGCGTGGTCTATGGTCGCGAACCGCTCGACTTGACGGTGCCGATGTATCAAACGTTTCGTGTTAAGACGGCTGTTGCTCCACCGCTTCGTTACATCGTGCCCGCGCAGTGGACGCAAGTTATCGATGTGCTAAAGGCACACGGCGTGCGGATGAAAACACTAGCGGCGTTTAGGTCAATCGAAGTTGAGAGTTATCGTTTTACAAATGTGAGATGGCCGCACGAGCCATTCGAAGGCAGACACATGCCACACTTCGACGTGGAACAAACCGTCGACACGAGAGTATTTCCTCCTGGCTCGCAGATCGTGCCTGTGAATCAGGCCCTGGGACGAGTGATCTTAAATCTACTCGAGCCACACGCGCCTGACTCACTAGCCCGTTGGGGCTTCTTCAATGCGATCTTTGAAGAGAAGGAGTACGCAGAGCATTACGTACTCGAAGCTCTCGCTCGCGAGATGATGGCGAACGATCCTGCGCTTGAACAGGAGTTCAGACAACTGCTCGCAACCGACACGGAATTTGCCGCCAGCCCTTCAGCGCGACTACGGTTCTTCTACAGACGTTCGCCCTACTGGGATCCACAGATGAATCTTTATCCAGTAGGGCGAATCATTAGTGATTTCGATCTACCACTAGTCTGATTCCGTAGACGCCCGACGAGTGATCGTCGGGTTCCGCAATACTGTCGGGCGCCGTGCAGGGCAAACAGTGTGTCAGTTTGCCTTATACGACTGTCCGACGCCCGCCGATGATGTTGATAAGCAGCACCACAAGCGCTAACACCAACAGGATATGTATAAACCCACCAACCGTGTAGCTACTTACAACGCCGAGCAACCACAGCACCAAGAGAATTACAAAAATCGTCCAAAGCATTTGTTCTTCC
>DATEIS010000020.1:0-9838 GCA_035278765.1 Pyrinomonadaceae bacterium
GCTAAGCGTTATCAAAGAAGAGTTCAGTCGCGGCGGGCAGTTACAAAAGTCGCTTTTGGCTTATGCACGTAAGTTCATGCGGCAAGTTTCGCAAACAGCAGCTTGCAATGCCAGTCACACAACCGAAGAGCGACTTTCTCGCTGGCTTCTAATGTGCCAGGATCGTGCCGACGGATCTGAGCTGAAGCTGACGCAGGAGTTCATCGCCGATATGTTGGGGACGCGGAGGGCAACAGTGAGCGTCGCTGCGATGGTGTTACAAACGGAGGGTCTAATTCAATATAGCCGCGGACACATCAAAATCATTGATCGGCCCGGATTGGAAGCGTTCACCTGCGAGTGCTATAACGCCACGAGAGACTGATCCGATTGAGCGCGTCCAGCAAGGATAATTTGTACATACTCCACATATGTACTAAACTAATAACCTGATCCTTCAAAATTCATCGTTCGACATCGGGAAGAGCTTCATGAACTTCTCCTTGTGCCGTCTGGTGTTCTACACGAACCAAGCACAAGGAGCCCTGATGCACGAAATTACGAACCCCAGCCCTACTATCTTTTTTCTTGAAGAAGACAACAACGCTCGCCGCTCTCTGACCAGCAGTTTGCGGGAACTCGGCTACCGCGTGCTTGTGTCAGCTGACTTGGAAGACGCATTTGAATGGACCAGCGGGAACGGCTATACCCACGCCGACCTAGTTTTAGTCGATCTCTTAGGTAAACTTCCTGAAGAGGCTTTGACCATTGGACGGCGCTTACGCGAGCATTGCAAATATGACGGCCACACTCCGCTCGTGGTAATGCCTGAGAAGGTACCGCAGGATCTGCTAGGTACTGATGAAAAAGTTAGCGATCTTGAGTGGATTTGTTATTACGAAGACATTGAGCAGTTAAAGCGTCTGCTCGCGCGCCTTCTTAATAAAAATAATTAACCCTCGCTGCATTAAATTGGAAATGGAACGCGCCCTCGGATCAGAACGTCTTGCATTCTCCGGCCCCCGCGTGACACTCGGAATGCAATAAAGTCCTGTGTGGACCGATCAAGTAATCAGGTAATAACGAATGCTTACTAGAGGCCGTATTCTAGCGGTCGATGATAACGCCGACATGTGCGGCTTGATCACCGCTATACTCGAAGGTTACGAAGTAGTGTCGGCCCACAGCAAGGCTGAAGCACTGCGAAAGGCAGCACGCAATCTGTTTGACTTGTATTTGCTCGATTATCATCTGCCAGATGGTACCGGTATGGAATTGTGCTTGCTGATCCGAAACATCGATCAGGTTACACCGATACTGTTTGTGACTAACTCTCACAGCCTTACGAAAGAACAAATTGCCGCCGCTGGCGCCCATGGATTGGTGTCAAAAGGCGACCTCCCAGATGGTCTGTTAAGGAGTGTTTGCCGCGTACTGGAAACCGCCTGACATCTGCGAGTCAGCCAAAAGTGGAGATCCTTAGTCCTCTCAAAGCGGCAGGTCAAGCCGCAACGTGTGAAGCGAATCTACATCTTACGTGGCTCGGATTCCTCGTCCAAGGTCGGATCGACTTGCCAACTACGGCGATTCCTGTAAGTTTTGTAACAAACTGAGCATTTCTGGCGGGCGTGTCAGGAAAAAGTTGCGAAGATTGTCCCGTATGGCCCGCCATTTCTTTTGAACAACTTACCACTTCGCCGCCGTCGTCGTCGTGAATCAACCTATTCGTTTAGTAGTACACGACCGCCTTGATTGACTATACTACTCAGTGGTATAGTCGCGCAGTGGCTGTACCTGGCGATTCTTTGGTTGAGTTCATTGAATCGAAGATCTTTTCAACACAGATTACCCAGCTCGGAATCGATACCCTCTTAAAGATTCAGTCCGACCTGGTTCAGAATCCTGAACGCGGTGCGATCATTAAAGGTACTCATGGAGTTCGGAAAGCCAGAGTCGGAAATCGTACCTCGCAGCGTGGAAAGAGCGGCAGCTATCGATACCTGTATCTATACCTTGAGCACGTCGGACGAGTTCACTTACTGTACCTGTTCAGCAAAGGTCAGCAAGCAGATTTGTCGGCTGACCAAAAACGAATTATAGCGGCGCTGAGCCAGGAGATTAGGAAGGAAGCGTTGAGCCATGAAAGCAGCAAGAAAAGCTCGTAGGGTTCAGACGAATAAAGCAAATTATATGAGCGACGAAGCATTCGCTGATCTCAAGGAAGCAATGGAAGATGCTCTCGCTTTTGAACGTGGTGACCGCCGAAAATTGAAGATAACTCGAATACGGGCTCCGCGACCGCCAAAGGCCCTATCAGCTCAAGACATTGTTCAAATCCGTCGAAGACTCAATTGCTCGCAAACAGTATTTGCAATGATACTGAACATCAGCCCAAAGACTGTTCAGGCTTGGGAACAAGGTTCGAGGGAACCCGGCGATGCCGCTCTTAAGTTGCTCACTATTGCCAAGAAACATCCGGAGGTTTTACTTGAGACCTAAGGTCTCGGTCGCGATTGGTACAAACGGAATCGTCGCCTTAGTTAGGAGCTATGCAGGTTCGAGTCCTGTCCACTCCGCCAATCCTTGTCCAATCGAACCGCAACTCTTTGTAACTTGAACCATTAATTTGCGCTCCGGCACTTAATGGTTCCAAAAGCGCTCGACAATTTAATAGTTCCATTTTTTGGAAAGTACAACGCGGTCGCGACGTACTGCTTTGCTGACATCCTTACCGATCTCGTTTATGTGTGTAATTACGTCCACGTTGCCGTATCGTGACTATCACGCTTCGCGACCGCAAAACCAAATCGATCCAGTATGCTGATCTGCATCTCTCAGCCTGAGGACACACCCTATGACGGACATTTATTGCTTTGGGTTATAGGACGTTTGTAAAATAAGGTGTTCTTACCATCTCCCTTCCTCAAAGGATAACTACGACCCGGTGGATAATCTCAATTGTTCAGTGGCGTACTCGGCTATTGAGCGATGAGGATGTTATCAATGCTTCGGTTACTAAGGTACAAAAACTGAAAATAGTCTTACGGAATTTGGTGACGGACTAGAGCAGTCAGCGAGCGATTCGTTGCTGCTTTATCGGGAGAATCACAATGGTCTTAGAAGGAATAATCTCTGTCGGTGTATGGGCGCTTTGGGAAACATATTCAAAGGATATACAAGAAGCTGTCCTTAGAACAATCGGGAAAAGAGTGAGCAAGAAAACTAAGGAAATCACTCAGGCTGCATGGGAACGAGTTGATTGGAAGATATCAGCAAGCAAATATCAACAGAGACTTCTAGAGGCACACGGGACTATAAGAATACTAGGAAAACCTGAACCAGTTTCTTTGGAAGGGATTTTCACTGATGTGTTACTTCTTGAAACTCCTACCGCTCTTAGGCGCTATGACATAAAAACCTTGCAGCATGAGCCAGAGTACCTAGAAAAGCAGCCAAGGAAAAATGGAATAGCATTAGTTAAGGATACTTCAAACAGACGTATATTCATTTTAGGCAAGCCCGGGGCGGGTAAGACAACTTTTCTTAAATATTTAACCATTCAAGCGGCTAAAGGAGAAATAGAGAAAATACCAATATTTGTTTCTCTTAAGGAGTGGGCTGATTCAGAACTAGATTTACTGAAATTTTTAGATCAAGAATTTGACATCTGTGGGTTCCCTGATGCAAGGCACTTTGTTGATTACATTTTAGAAAAAGGTTCTGCGCTGGTGTTGTTTGATGGCCTAGACGAGGTTAACCAGGAGGGGAACCAACGAGCAAGAATGATCAACGCCTTGCGGAACTTTAGTAATAAATATTCGAAGACACAGTGCCTGATTACTTGCCGCGTAGCGGCGACAGAATACACGTTTGATCGATTTATTTACGTTGAGCTTGCAGATTTTACCGACAGACAGGTCAGTACCTTCGTTAAAAAATGGTTTAAGGGATCACGAAAGAAACGCCAAATGTTTGATGAAGCTTTCCACCGCCCGGAGAATAGGCGTTTGCAGGAATTGGCTCGAACCCCACTGCTACTATCATTGTTGTGTTTATCTTTTGATGCAACTTTGGATATTCCTCAAAGGCGAGTTGAGATTTATGAGGAATCTGTGGAGGCATTGCTTAAGAAGTGGGATACATCGCGGAGTATTAAGAGAGATGAGATTTACCGAGGTCTCTCCTTGGGTCGAAAGCGACAGATGTTTGCGAGGGTTGCGGCGCAATCCTTTCAAGATGGAAAGATTTTTTTCAAGCAGACTGAACTCTCCAAACAAATAGTCGCATATTTACTTCAACTACCTAACGCTGAAGAGACCGAAGAAATTGACGGTGATGCTGTGTTAAAAGCTATTGAAGCTCAACACGGAATTTTTACTGAGCGAGCCCATCGAATTTATTCGTTTTCACATTTAACCTTTCAAGAATATTTCACTGCTAAACATATAGTGGCAGATACTACTGGCCGGGCATTACGCGGCTTATTAGACACTGGAAATTTAACTGATGATAGATGGCGAGAAGTAATTTCACTTACGGTTAGCTTGTTAGACAATGCGGATGATTTTTTCAATATATTTCTAAATTCACTAGATGAATTGGCTGCGAGGGAACCTCTTCTTGTTAGTTTATTAGAGTGGGTTAAGAGTAAAACAGAATCATGTTTGGAAAGTGCGGTTGCGCTTAGAGGGTATTATTGTTATCTAGTGCTAAATCTTATAATTGCTCCATCTTTTTCTAACTCCTACCAATCAGAGGGAGTATCAACTTCATCGCTTACTTTCGGGCTGAATTACTCAGCATCTCAAATTATTGATATTTGTTTTGCGCTTGCTAAGAGATTGGATCGCTCCGGAGCCTTAAGTCAGATCGTTGCTAAGGATACGGAAACAAATATTGAGGCTGCTAGCCAGTCGATCAGTCAAGGCGACATCGATAATCTGGGGTCTCTTCCCAAATACTTAGGCTTTAAGAGTGATATCGCTGATCATTTAAGTTATTCATTCTTTTTTGCCCTGACAATAACGAATTTGAGAGGCGTGATCAGTACCACGCATTTAACAAATAGGTTGCGCGCGTATTTTGTTGAGTTACGGAAATACGCTATGTCACTCTCTCCATATGGTAGGGTTGGTTATAAACGAGGTAGTTTGGCTAGTGATATCGGTTACGGAGCAAGGGACTTAGTTGTACCGACAGAAACCGCTCCTTCGTATACATGGTCAGAGTTTGTGGAAAGAATACATGCCCTGATTACGCAAGATGCTGACCAGAAAAGTGTTATAACAAATGGACGGTTCACGAATATTGTGACTTACTTTGTTGCGGCTGCACTTTTAGTAGAGTGCCTGTCTTTGGCGGTGGTTTCTAATCGTGCTGCGATTGAAGATCGCTTGCTGTTACCACCAGATGAAAATCGCGCTGCTAGAAAGAGGTAAATTAACTTTCTCACTCAGGTCGATGTTCACTTGCACGGGTAGGTTTGCCGCTTGTCCCAACCACCTAAGCCTCCGCCGATAGGTCTTTGACCTCCGTCGGTGCAACAGATGGTTGTGGCGCTCGAGGAAAGGGGACTGATTACACGTGAGCCTGGCAAGGAAGGTCTATCAAGCTTCTCGTGAGTCGGCCAGAGCTTCCCAACCTTGAGTAGGGAGAACCGCGATGGCCGGCCTCGGCCGGCCGGCACAGCGCGTCTAACAACACGCCATGGAAGAGTCCGATGCAGAGAATCAATTATCGTCTGGACGAAACTGAGACTAGACAATAAGATCTCGCGTTGATCAAGCTAATCATGGCTCCTGCGACGAACCCGGACTTCTCGCAACTGTTGCCAGAAACCAAGCAATTCTGCCGGTGGCGACAGGAAAAAGTTGCGAAGATTGTCCCGTATGGCCCACCAACACCTTCAACAACTTACTTATGACTTGGTAGTTGGGTCTTCGTGTGAATGTCGGCACCACTCGGCCGAAGCCACGAAGGCCGTATGACGAAGATCGTGAAGCGGAAGTTAGCAATTCCTAGACGACGACCTGTGGGCGAAATGACTGCTGCTCAAAGAGCGTCGGTCAGCAATTTCGACGACCTCAACTCGAAAGCTGAAAGAATCTGACTGCTCTTCGCCAGAACCGTTCCGGTACTAACAACAGTTGAGCCAGCTCAGAGGTCAGCTCCACTCGGGGTCAGGATTGAAGGTAAATCATGCTCGGGATGAGCGCGCAGCAATTGGTAGGCAATCCCTCCTAGTCCAGGCAGGAGTCCGGGTGAGAAGGCGTTTCGGCCCATGCCGCAGGATGGTCCATGTTGCTCCAAACTAGTCAGGATTATGTCGAGCAGGTACGAGGTGCTCAGCTCTTTCGGCGCCTCTCCGGCGGCGATCGCATGATCCAGCAATTCCCAGGCGCCGAGATCGCCATGACACACGCAATGGTTCCAGCCCACCCCCAACCGCCAGGTTGCAGCGGCTGCCCGACGTACCAATTTCCGTGTCGATGTTTGGGTAAGCGTTGGATCGAGATCTAGATGTGCCAGGCCGATTCCAACGGCGCCGTGACACCACGCTGGTGTGGCTTTGGGGCCTTCAAACGTGCGCAGGTCACGCCAGTTCTGCTCCTGCTCGTCAAAGAGGGCATCTTCGAAGGCGAACGCTTGTTGCGCCAGTTGCGCGTGCTGCGCGCGCCCGGTTGCGCGTGCGAGCCGGGCCAAGGCCCAGCCGATGCCGGTTACGCCATGTGCAAAGCCGCCCATTCCTTCGGGCGAGAGGATATTGGTCCAGTAAGCATGTCCGTTCCGATGTTTAGCGCGCTCGTGCAACAGGTCGCCAAGTTGCGAAGCGATGCGGACGTAAGTCTCGTCTCCTGTCTTGCCGGCCAGCATCAGCAGTGGAACGATGGCGCCTGCGCTTCCGGCAAGCAAATCGTAGACGTCGTCGATTGCAGCCGCTGCGGGAATCTGGTCCGCCAATTTGCGGGCGCGCTGCAAACCATCGCCGCCGTCCAGCTCCCAATGCGCCAGCACAAGGTAGGTCCAGATCTGCGACCCAAGTCCGATATACGCACCGGGTGGAAGAGGCCTGACCTTCAGTCCTTCGTCGCCCAGGCGTTCACGCTTGGCCTGGTCCAAATGCAACGTATGCAACGTCGCTGCAAACAACCTGTCAAGTTCAGGGATGGCATCGGCACGCCCGGCTGCTGTTTCGTGCAGATAAGCGCCAAGTAATATCGTAAGCCCCGAGATTCCGTTGTAGAAATCCTGCTGCAACGGCTGCACTGACCAGCCTGTTTCACTCAGCACCGGTGCGATCCAAGCCACGCTGCCGTCGTCGGCATGAATCGCATTTGTGACTATGGATTGGATGATTTGCGCGGCTTGCCGGCGGCGACGCGCTTCCAGATCGCCGCCGCGTCTTTGGGTCGGTAATACTGACGTTCCACTAGACTTCCAGCCGTCATTAATGTAGGCGCTTACCAGCGATGACTGAATGACTTTTTGCTCGAGAGCTAAATCGGCAGTACGCCAATCCGCCAGGGCGGCTTCAAGCAAATTACATGGTGGAAGCCAATATGTGTCGCCTGGCCCGTGCAAGCGACCTTCGCGCACCGCCGTGAAAAAGTAGGGGATATCGCCCTCCAGCAATTCGTCGATCTCGGCATTGATGACCGCCGGGTCGCTCGGCGCCGCAGCGACGTTCGCGGCCATTTTCTGCAACAGTCCGAAGGCGCGCTGCCGTGCCGGTTCGGTATTATGCAGCGACACAGGATGCCATAACATCCGACCGATCTCGGCGTAGACCTCCGTAGCACGCAGCACCACGCGGATGCGGCAATCCTCGAACACTAGCAGCCGTGGCTGTAAGTTGCCAGTGGCGTCCAGGCGCTGCAGAGTGGCCGTTAATTCATCAAACCCGCGCAATACTTCCGGCCAGAGTTCGGCGAGCGCCGGCCGTGGGCTGGGATGGTTCTGCGATACTGACGCTTCAACAAGGATAGGAGCGACATACGCTTCATCCGTACCCGCGTTTATGACTCCGAGTTGTCGCTGCATCGGTTGTTGTCCAGGGACATTGCCTAGCGCGGAAAGGTCAACACCGCGCCATCCAAGACCCGTTCCGCGACCCGGTAACAGGCCTACACTGAATACGGTTCGAGCTATCAGTTTGCCGGCCAGGTCGACCGCCGCTCCATAGCCGGACGGCGCCGGCGGAATTTTGGGCGTGAAAAGGGTTTCACAGTCGACTATCACGGGAGTCCCGCCGTGGGCGATCATATTTTCAGCGTGCAGATCGCTGCCGCTGAGCAACCGCATTAATGCCAATAAATGCCCAATGCCGCGATAGAAGTTAAGCAGTTCCTCGTTTCCTGCCGCGAAGCGATGGGACACAAATTCGCCCCACCCGTAATCGCCACAATCGATGACCTCCGGGATGCGGACATTCAGCGGGCTGCCATGAGCGTCGCCAAGCTCGGCGACGAAGTCGCGTAGCGCTCTGTCGATTGCCAATGAACGCGGCTTGTAAACAACACTCCATCTCTCACCGCGCACAATCGTCACGGTCGCGCCGCCGCGATGGCTGTCACCGGCCCCGAAGCTGAGTTCGTGCAGTTCGCTCGGATCACCAGCGCACAGACCTTCAAGCCGTCGACGGTCCGCGCTCCAATGTTGTGCGAAGCGCAGCGTTGCCATGCACCGCTTACGCACGATCGCGTCTACTCTCGATAATAAGAAAGGATAATTACTGGCTAAGTCGTCCCAGAACGACCGCTGGGACGAAAGCTCGAGGAATTCCTGCCAACGCTGTTCCGGGTTCGCGCCGCTTAGTCGTCCGGTTACGCGTGCGGCGTTGAGTTCGAGAACGAGCAACCGGCTGACTTTACTGTGCAGGACTGTGTGAAGCGATTCCCGGGTTGCCTCGGTGATGACATCACGCTCGCGCGCGCTCAATCCGCCGACGAAAGAAAGCTGGGTTGCCAGTTCGTCCAGAGCGGGCGAGACCAGGCAACCCAGCGACCTGTCGAAGTGACGCTGCGTCATGTCAATTTAGCAGCAAGCAACCGGTGACGAGCCGGTGCAACTAGAGCACCTGGTCCAAAACTCGGCAGTTGCGTTAACGATATCCGATTCGGCGAACTCCCCCGCCGCAAATAGCGGACCAGCAGGATTATCCTGGTGTTCCCAAGTTCGCCACTGCGCAACTAACTCCGCACCCCCTAATTTGTCATTCATGATGTTTTCCTCCTTTGTTCCAAGCTATTTGAAATGGAAAGGTAGTCGAGGCGTCTGTAGGGATATGGTAGTACAGGTTTCTTGAGGACAGACGGGAAAAAGTGTGTCCGATCTGCGCTTTCTGTGTCCGATTTTGCTCGTACGGGCTAGTCAAGCACCCCACCTGCGTAGCTAGGTTAACGAGGAACTATCCAGCCTGTTTTAACTGAGGCAATTCGCCTGTTGACTTTTATAGCTGGCGGGAATAGTGTTTCGCAAACGGCTGAATTCTCACGAGCGTCTGCCCTGCACACTCGCTAAATTCTGGCCTTAGAGTACAAACCTCCTACGGATGCCCTGACGGTTGCCTTCGCTCACAAAGGATAGCTGCGAACTATGGATCCGCGGGTGCGAACCATTATCACCCTCATGGGGAATGATCTCGAACATGAAATGCCTTTACGCGAGTTGGCCCGCACCGTAAATGTTTCACCATCACATCTCCAGCGCCTGTTTAAAGCCGAAGTCGGAATGACGACTTTCAGGTACATGAAATTACTGAGAATGGAAAGAGCAAAGTATCTGTTGGAGAGCGGCTTTCTAAGCGTGAAAGAGATCATGAAAACTGTGGGCATCAACAACCGATCTCATTTTGTAAAGG
>DATEIS010000021.1:0-39502 GCA_035278765.1 Pyrinomonadaceae bacterium
CACATAAGAGTCTATACCAACAATTTGCACATCTGCGCGAACGACAAAGTGTCGCTCTTTTCGTCTTACTCATTTGATGCGGCAGTCATGGACATCTTCGGCGCTGTGCTAAACGGAGCGACACTCTGTCCGATTGATATAAGGACTGAAGATCTGAACAGGCTATCGGCACGCCTGAATGAAGCAGAGATCACTATCTACCACTCCACTCCCACTGTTTATCGCTACTTCGTCAACACCTTGAGAGCTCAAGACGTATGTCCATCGGTGCGCCTGGTGGTCCTGGGAGGTGAGGAGGTACAGAAGACGGATTTTGAGTTATACAGGCAGCACTTCTCACCGCTTTGTCTTTTCGTCAACGGACTCGGGCCTACGGAATCTACGATAAGCCTACAATATTTCCTCAACCAGCAAACCGAGATTACTCATGACACCGTGCCGGTTGGATACGCGGCGGTAGAGAATACGGAGGTCTCGTTGTTCAACGAAGCGGGCGAACAGGTGGCCCTCTATGGTGTAGGTGAAATCATCGTTAAAAGCCCACACGTTGCGCTCGGTTACTGGCGCCGGCTGGAGTTAACTCATACGCAGTTTTCAACTGCGTCCGCTGACGGGTACTGGCGCAGTTACCGGACAGGCGATCTTGGGCGCTGGCTGGCCGATGGGACGATCGAGTATGTGGGGCGCAGAGATAATCAAGTCAAAATCAGAGGACATCGGGTCGAATTGGGCGAAGTCGAAGCTGCACTCAGAATGTGCCCGGGAGTCAGCGAATGTGCCGTGGTGATGCGGCGCGGAGAGAACGGGAGCGGAGAGCGGTTGGTGGCCTATGTGGTGATGGGAGAGTTAGAGAAAGGAAGTGTCAGCGAGTGGCGGCAACAGTTGGAAGAGCGATTGCCGCAGTACATGGTGCCGCCCGTCTTCCTGGTAATCGACAAGATGCCGATGACCGCGAGCGGGAAGGTGAACAGACGCGCTCTGCCTGAGGTGGCGGCGAGTCGAGCAGAGTTGGAGAGAGAGTACGAAGCACCGCGGACAGAGACGGAAGAGATGCTGGTAAGCATCTGGAGAGAAGTGTTGCAGGCGGAGCGGGTCGGTGTTCACGACAACTTCTTCGAGCTCGGTGGTCACTCGCTACTGGCGACACGGATGGTTTCGCTCGTGCGTGAGAGCTTTCAAGTTGAAGTGCCGCTCCGCAGCGTCTTTGAGTCACCGACGGTGGCGGGATTGGCGGCCCGGGTTGAAACGATGATGGCCGGCGAACACGGGCTGGCGCTGCCAGCTATCGAACGGGTGGAGCGGGTAGGAGAGCTGCCGCTTTCCTATGCGCAGCAGCGTTTGTGGTTTCTGGATCAATTCGAACCGGAGCGGGCGGTTTACAACATCTCCCACTGTTTTCAGTTGAGCGGCACACTGGAAGTGGCGGTGCTGGAGCGAGCTTTAACCGAAGTACTGCGCCGGCACGAGAGTTTGCGAACGAATTTTGTGAACGGCCCGGAGGGCCCGGTTCAAGTTATCTCACCTGCTACGAAGTGGAGCATTGCAGTTGAGGATCTGCAAGGCCTGTCAGAAGCAGAGCGCGAGATGGAGGTTTCTCGGATCGCTGCAAAGCAGGCGCAGGCTTCCTTCGATCTCAGCATGGGGCCCTTGATCAGAGTGAAGTTGGTGCGGCTGTCGAGTAAAGAGCACCTGCTGTGGTTGACGTTGCACCACATCGTCTGCGACGGGTGGTCCATCGCCGTGCTGATGCAGGAACTGGTGAGGTTGTACCAGGGCTACAGCAAGGGTGAGGCAGCAGTGCTCGAGGAGTTGCCGGTTCAGTATGCGGACTATGCGGCGTGGCAACGGCAGTGGCTGCAAGGATCGGTGCTGGAGCAGCAAGTGGAGTACTGGAAGCAGCAACTGGCAGGAGCGCCGGCAGTGCTGAGCTTGCCCACGGACCGGGCGCGTCCGCCGCGACAAACGTTCAAAGGCGGGCGGGTGCAGCAAAGCTTGACACCGGAGTTGAGCGAGCAATTGCAGCAGTTGAGCCAGCGTCATGGAGTGACGTTGTTCATGACCCTGCTGGCAGGGTTTCAGTTATTGCTGGGGCGCTACAGCGGGCAAGAGGACGTGGTGGTGGGGACGCCGATCGCAAACCGGACGCGGCGGGAGTTGGAAGGATTGATCGGATTCTTCGCGAACACGCTGGTGATGCGCACGGAGTTGAGCGGTGATCCGAGCTTCGCGGAGTTGCTGGAGCGAGTGAGAGAGGTGTGTCTGGGAGCGTATCAGCATCAGGACCTGCCGTTTGAGAAGCTGGTGGAAGAGCTCCAACCGGAGCGCAGTTTGAGTCACTCACCGATCTTCCAGGTGATGTTCATTCTGCAGAACAACCAGGCAGCGGGGTTCGAACAGCGTCTCGGCGATCTCCAGTTTAAGACGCGGGGAGTTGAGACCGAGGCGGCGAAGTTTGACCTGACCTTGTCGGTGGCCGGACTGAGTTGCTCGTTGGAATACAACACCGACCTGTTCAATGCGGAGACAGCGGAGCGTCTGGTGAGACACTGGATCAACGTGTTGCAGGCGGTCAGCGCGGACCCGGCACAGCGGATCAGTGAAGTGCCGCTGCTGAGTATGGAAGAGCGGCAGCAACTGTTAAGCGAGTGGAACCCGACTGCGGTGGAGTATGCGCGCGAGAAGCGGGTACATGAACTGATAGCCGAGCAGAGTGCGTTGCGGCCAGAAGCGATTGCCGTAATTTGCCAGGACGAAAGCTTGAACTATGCAGAGTTGAACGGCCGTGCCAATCAGCTTGCGCGATATCTACAAGGGCTGGGTGTGGGACCAGATACGGTGGTCGGGATCTGCATGGAGCGATCGGTGGTGATGATGGTGGGTCTGCTGGCGGTGCTGAAAGCCGGCGCGGCCTATCTGCCTTTGGATCCTGATTACCCGGCGAAACGTCTGGAGTTCATGATGGCAGACTCCCAGGCGCCAGTGCTGCTGACGCAGGCGAGACTGCAAAGCAGTTTGACAACGCCCGAGCAGACGAGAGTGGTGCAGATAGATCATGACTGGGCGGAGATCGCAGTCGAGAGCGCGGCGGAAGTGAGAACGGAAAGCGAAGCCGGGAACCTGGCTTATGTGATCTACACCTCGGGATCAACTGGCGAGCCGAAAGGAGTGATGATCAGTCACGGGAACGTGATGAACTTCGTGGTGGGCATGGATGCGGTGTTGGGCCAGAAGCCCGGTGTTTGGCTGGCAGTGACGAGCATCTCGTTCGACATCTCGGTGCTGGAGTTGTTATGGACGCTGGCCCGTGGTTACGAAGTGGTGATCGACGTTGGCGATAAAGACAGTTCGATCGCAGCCTTAGTTGCCCGACATGAGGTAACCCACTTGCAGTGCACGCCGTCACTGTTGACGGTGCTCGCTGCCGACGGAGACTCGCTTAGGACGTTGTCATCGCTGGATGCGCTGTTGCTCGGTGGGGAAGCGCTGCCAACCACCCTTGCTCGGCAACTATCAGCTTCTTCCCCCGCCACGATCCTCAACATGTATGGCCCGACAGAGACCACTATCTGGTCATCGACGTATCGATTGAGTGGAGCAGAGGAGACGGTCCCGATCGGCCGCGCGATCGCCAACACGCAACTGTATGTGCTGGACCAGCACTTGTCGCCGGTGCCGGTGAATGTGGCCGGGGAACTATACATCGGCGGCGAGGGTGTGGTGCGCGGTTACCAGCAGCGGCCCGAACTGACGGCGTCGCGTTTCATTCCCGATCCGTTCAGCAGGCGAGCGGGAGCGCGACTGTATCGCACGGGTGACGTGGCGCGCTTTAGAGCAGATGGTTTAGTGGAATACCTGGGCCGGGCCGACCAGCAGTTGAAGTTGCGCGGCTACCGCATTGAGTTGGGTGAGATCGAAGCGGTACTGGGCACTCATGCAGCGGTGAGGGAATGCGTAGTGGTGGCCCATGGTGAGGCAGATGACATGCGGCTGGTGGCCTACGTGGTGATGCAGAGTGGTGAGTCACTGAACGAGAGCGAGTTGCGACAACATGCAGGCGAGCGGTTGCCGCAGTACATGGTGCCGTCAGTGTTCAAGGTCATCGAGAAGATGCCGCTGACGCCGAACGGGAAGGTGAACAGACGTGCCCTGCCTGCGGTGGAGGCGAGTCGGGCAGAGTTGGCGAGAGAGTACGAAGGACCGCGAACAGAGACGGAAGAGACGCTGGTAAGCATCTGGCAGGAAGTGTTGAAGGTGGAGCGGGTCAGTGTTCACGACAACTTCTTCGAGCTCGGCGGTCACTCGCTACTGGCGGCGCGGATGGTTTCGCGTGTGCGCGAGAGCTTTAGCGTGGAGCTGGCATTGCGCAGCGTCTTTGAATCACCGACGGTGGCGGGATTGGCGGCCCACGTTGAAACGATCTTGGCCGGCGAACACGGGCTGGCGCTGCCAGCTATCGAACGGGTGGAGCGGGTAGGTCATCTGCCGCTTTCCTATGCGCAGCAACGATTGTGGTTTCTGACGCAGTTGCAGCCTGAGAATACCGCTTACAACATGAACTTCGCGGTGCGCTTGACTGGTCCACTCGATCTGTCAGCGTTGGAACACAGCTTCAACGAGGTGGTGCGACGGCATGAAGCCCTGCGTACTTCCTTTGTGGCCCATGAAGGCAAACCGATTCAAGTGATAACGTCAGAGCTTCACTTAACCGTGCGAGTGGTGGACCTCAGCGACATCAGCGAAGACTTGCAGGCCGCCGCAGTCGAACGGCGCGCTATTGAGCAAGGGCAGCAACCCTTTGATCTGACAGAAGCGCCACTGCTGCGGTTGAGTGTGTTGCGCTTCGGTGAAGAGGACCATGTGGCGCTCTTCACCATGCACCACATCATCAGCGACGCGTGGTCGCTGACGGTCTTGCTAATGGAGACGGCGAAGCTCTATCAGGCCTTCCATGAGGGCCAGGCTTCGCCGCTGCCACCGTTGCCGATTCAATATGCGGATTTCGCCGTCTGGCAACGCGCAGTGCGCCAGGAAGAACTGCTGGAAGCACAACTGGATTACTGGCAAGAGCAACTGGCTGGTGCTTCGTTTGTGCTGGACCTGCCGACGGATCGTCCGCGACTGGCGCTGCCGCAGGTGCGTGGGGCGACCAAGTCATTCGTGATTGATAAGTCGCTCAGCGAGGCGCTGGCGCAGTTGAGTCGGGGGGCAAACGTGACGCTGTTTATGACGCTACTGGCGGCCTTCCAGACCTTACTCTATCGCTATACCGGACAGGAAGACATTCTGGTTGGGACGCCAATAGCAGGGCGCAATCGCATGGAGACGGAACAGCTGATCGGGTTCTTCGCCGATACCCTGGTGGTGCGGACGCGAGTCAGTGGCGATTTGACGTTCCGTGAGTTGCTGGCGCGGGTGCGGGAGGTGGCGCTGGGAGCTTACAGTCATCAAGAGGTTCCCTTTGAAAGACTGGTCAAGGCGTTGCAGCCGGAGCGCAACCTGGGGCGCAACCCCATCTTTCAAGTGCTGTTTGCGCTGCAGAACACGCCGGTTGAACGATTGCAAGTGCCCGGGCTGGTCTTGACGCCATTGAAGCTGAACATCCCGCGAACCAGATTCGACTTGTCGCTTGACCTGCGGGAAGAGCCCGGTGGCATCGGCGGCGTCTGTGAATACAACGCTGACCTGTTTGATGCGGCGACGATTGAGAGTCTGCTCAGTCATTACCGAAGGCTGCTGGAAAGCGTCGCCGGGCATCCCGAAGAGCGTGTTGCCTATTTGCCGCTGCTGGCGGAGGCAGAACGGCGTCAGCTGCTGCGGGAATGGAACAGCGCTCCGTTAACGCTCTCCAATGAGGTCTGCCTGCATGAACTGTTTGAGAGACAAGCGGAACTCCATCCTAATGCGGTGGCTGTGGTTTACGAGGAAGTTCGTCTGAGCTACGGGGAAGTCAATCGCCGGGCCAATCAACTGGCGCATTACCTGCGCGCCAGGGGCGTGGGGCCGGACGTGCTTGTGGGTCTCAGCATAGAACGAAGCGTAGAGATGCTGATCGGGCTGCTGGGGATACTGAAGGCTGGCGGGGCCTACGTGCCGCTGGATCCTGCTTATCCAAAGGAGCGCCTGGACTTCATGCTGCGGGATTCCGGCGTAGCGTTGCTGGTAACGATGAGGAGCTTGCAGAGGTTGCTGCCTGAGAATGAGGAGGTCAAGACCATCTACTTGGATCAGGGCTGGATAGAGGTGGGACAGGAAAGCGAGGAGAACCTTGAGGTGCAAATGAGCAGCAGGAACCTGGCCTACATGATCTACACCTCGGGCTCCACCGGCAGGCCGAAGGGGGTGCAGGTGGAACATGAGAGCGTGGTGTCGCTGCTGGCGGCGACGCAACCGCTGTTCGACTTTGGTGAGGCTGATGTTTGGACAGTGTCGCATTCTTATGCTTTCGACTTTTCGGTCTGGGAGATCTGGGGCTGCCTTTTGCATGGGGGGCGGCTGGTGATCGTGCCGCGCTCGGTGAATCAATCGCCTGAAGAGTTGCGGGAGCTGTTGCGTGAGGAACGAGTGACGGTGCTCAACCAGACGCCCTCGGCCCTGCGACAACTTTCTCCGGTCAATGATCTGGCGCTGCGACTGATTGTTTGTGGTGGTGAAGCGTTACCGCGAGAAGTAGCGGCGCAATTGCCGGAGTGGGGTGTGCCGGCCTGGAACTTTTACGGTCCCACCGAGGCTACAGTCTGGGCCACCATCAATCAGATTACGACTACTGACAACGGCAGTGGTCCACTTTCTATCGGACGGCCTTTAGCGAACACGCAAGTGTATGTACTGGATTCGAATCTTCAACTGTTGCCGGTGAACGTGGCTGGCGAGTTGTACATCGGCGGTGCGGGAGTAGCACGTGGTTACTACCAGCGCAGCGAGTTAACAGCAGAACGGTTCGTGCCGGATGCTTATAGCGGAACAGTGGGAGGGAGGTTGTACCGGACCGGTGATCGCGTGCGTTATGGGGCGGAGGGTAAGCTGGAGTTTCTGGGTCGAGCAGATCAGCAGTTGAAGCTGCGTGGCTACCGCATTGAGTTGGGTGAGATCGAAGCGGTATTGGGCACTCATGCAGCAGTGCACGAATGCGTAGTGGTGGCCCAGGGCGAAGCAGATGACGTGCGGCTGGTGGCCTACGTGGTGCTGCAGAGTGGTGAGTCACTGAACGAGAGCGAGTTGCGACAACATGCAGGCGAGCGGTTGCCCCAGTATATGGTGCCGTCAGTGTTCCAGGTCATCGAGAAGATGCCGCTGACGCCGAACGGGAAGGTGAACAGACGTGCCCTGCCTGCTGTCGAAGCGAGCAGGTCGGAGTTGTCAGATAGTTATGTGGAGCCGCGCACAGAGACAGAGGCTTTGGTTTGCTCTTTGTGGGCCGGGATTTTGAAGCTCGAGCGAGTCGGTATCTATGACAACTTCTTTGAGTTGGGTGGGCACTCGTTACTGGCGACCCGGTTGATGTCGCGTATCCGCGAGACCTTCCAGGTTGAGATTCCCTTGCGCCTACTCTTCGAGCAACCGACAGTAGCCGGCTTGACGCAAGGCATTGAGGCCGAGTTGGCGGTAGGCAGGAAGTCGATGGTGCCCCTGCAACGGTTGTTACGGGAAGGACCATTGCCACTCTCTTTTTCGCAACGGCGGCTCTGGTTTTTGGACCAACTTACACCCGGGAGCGCCGTCTATAACATTCCTGTCGCCCTTCGGCTCAATGGTTCACTTCATCTTCCGGCGCTGCAACAAGCCTTCACCGAAATTCTGCGCCGTCAAGAGTCGTTGCGCACCCGTTTCGCAGTTATTGATGCAGATCCCGTGCAGCTCATCTCTGAGCCGCAGGACTTCGACTTACATTTCCTTGACCTCAGCCACCTCGAGAGGACCGAGAGCGAGCAGGAAGTGCAACGTCTGGCGAGTGAAGAAGCAAATTACCCATTCGATCTCACACGCGCGCCGCTTTTCAGAGCCACACTGTTGCGGCTGGCAGCGGCAGAGCACGTGCTGCTGTTTACGATGCACCACATCGTCAGTGATGGGTGGTCGATGGGCATACTCATCAGAGAGATAACAACGCTTTACGAGGCCTTCGCCGCGGATCGTCCGTCGCCTCTCGTTGATTTGCCGGTGCAGTACGCAGACTACGCCTTGTGGCAGCGCGAGCAGTTGCAAGGGGAGAGACTGGAAGAGCAGTTGCAGTACTGGCGCGAGCAACTGCAAGGAGCACCTGCCTTACTGGAACTGCCGACCGAAAAGCCACGTCCTCCGGTGCAGAGTTATCGTGGAGCTGAGCTCAGAATAGAGGTAACGCCAGCAACCACACGCGCTCTCAGGGAGCTTTCTCAGCAGCACGGCGTGACCTTATTCATGACGTTGTTGGCTGCCTTCCAGGCGCTGCTCTACCGCTATACGGGACAAGACGACATCGTGGTGGGAACACCGGTGGCGGGGCGCACCCGAGCCGAAACAGAAGGGTTGATAGGGTTCTTCCTCAACACCCTGGCGTTGCGCGTGAGCCTGAAGGGGGATCCGACTTTTGCGACATTGTTGTCGCGAGTGCGGGAGGCGTGTCTGGGGGCCTATGCACATCAGGACGTGCCCTTTGAACAACTGCTCGAGGAGTTAGCGCCGGAGCGGACCCTAAGCCACACGCCGGTCTTTCAGGTGATGTTCAATATGCTTAACCTCGAGTTCGTCGGCGAGCAAACTGAACTTGACGGTCTCACCATAGCTGCTTTGCCTGTAGCGCAAGAGGAGCGTGGAGCAAAGTTTGAGCTGGAGCTTTACGCGCGAGAGAGAGGTGAAGGGCTACAACTAATATTGGTTCACAGCGAACTCTACACATCGGTGGCGATGGAGCGGATGCTGGACCACCTGCACACTTTGCTCCAGGCCGTTGCCGCAGAACCTGGGCGGCAACTGGCGGCGTTGGATCTCTCGACTAACCTCCGCGAGCAACACCCGACCCAAAACAATCTCATCCGTCCGACAAATCCATTCGTCACCTTTGCAGACGAGGAGATAGAACAAACAATCCAGGAGCGCTTCGAGCAGCAGGTGCGAAGTTATCCGGAAAACATCGCTATCAAGATCGGGAAAGAGAGTTGGACATACAAAGAACTGAACTACAAAGCGAACCAAATCGCGCGCGCGGTGCTGGCTGCAAGCGGCGACGGCGACGAAAGGATTGCCCTGTTACTTAACCACGACGCGTGGATGGTGGCTGGAATTCTCGGCGTCTTAAAGGCAGGCAAGACCTACGTCCCACTAGATCCTTCGTATCCTGCACAGAGGCTGATCGACATCCTCGACGATTCCGAGGCGGCAGCCTTTTTGACTGACAATGCCAACCTTCTCTTCGCTGAAGCGCTGAACAAAGAAGGCCTTCCGGTAATTAATCTCGACCGGATTGATTCAAGCCTGCCGGGTGACAACCTTCAGGTGCGATGCGCGCCGGATTCGCTTGCTTATATCCTCTACACTTCCGGCTCCACAGGTAAGCCGAAAGGTGTGGTGCAAAACCATCGTAATGTGCTTCATCACATAAGAACCTATACCAACAATCTGCACATCTGCGCGGGCGACAAACTGACGCTCTTTTCGTCGTACGCAGTTGATGCGGCAGTCCAGGACATCTTCGGCGCTGTGCTAAACGGAGCGACTGTCTGTCCGATTGATGTAAGGACTGAAGATCTAAACGTGCTTTTGGCATGTCTGAACGAAGCAGAGATCACCATCTACCACTCCACTCCCACTGTTTATCGCTACTTCGTCAACACCTTGAGAGATCAAGACGTATGTTCATCGGTGCGCCTGGTGGTCCTGGGAGGTGAGGAGGTACAGAAGAGGGATTTTGAGTTATACAGGCAGCACTTCTCACCGCTTTGTCTTTTCGTCAACGGACTCGGGCTTACTGAATCTACCGTCACCTTACAATACTTCGCCAACCAGCAAACCGAGATTACTCACGACACTGTGCCGGTTGGATACGCGGCGGCAGACAACACGGAGATCTCATTGTTCAACGAAGCGGGCGAACAGGTGGCCCTCTATGGTATCGGTGAAATCATCGTTAAAAGCCCACACGTTGCGCTCGGTTACTGGCGCCAGCGGGAGTTAACCGAGAAAGCGTTTCCAACTGCGTCCGCTGATGGGTACTGGCGCAACTACCGTACTGGCGATCTTGGGCGCTGGCTGGCCGATGGGACGATCGAGTATGTGGGGCGCAGAGATAATCAAGTCAAAATCAGAGGACATCGGGTCGAATTGGGCGAAGTCGAAGCTGCACTCAGAACGTGTCGAGGAGTCAGCGAATGTGCCGTGGTGATGCGGCGCGGAGAGAACGGGAGCGGAGAGCGGTTGGTGGCCTATGTGGTGATGGGAGAGTTGGAGAAAGATGGGAGCGTCAGCGAGTGGCGGCAACAGTTGGAGGAGCGATTGCCACAGTACATGGTGCCGTCAGTTTTTCTCGTAATCGACAAGATGCCGATGACCGCGAGCGGGAAGATCTACAGACGTGGCTTGCCTGAGGTAGAGGCGAGTCGGGCAGAGTTGGGGAAAGAATACGAGGAGCCGCGCAACGAGACGGAAGAGCTGCTGGTAAGCATCTGGAGAGAAGTGTTGAACGTGGAGCGGGTTGGGATTCATGACAACTTCTTCGCGTTGGGTGGCCACTCGCTACTGGCGACACGGATGGTTTCGCTCGTGCGCGAGAGCTTTCAAGTTGAAGTGCCGCTCCGCAGCGTCTTCGAGACGCCAACCATCGCGGGCCTTTCCGTCACGCTTATACAGAATCGTGCGGCGTTGATAGAGAACCAGGAACTCGAAGAACTGATTGCCAAACTCGAACAACTGTCGGAAGAAGAAGCCCAGACCATACTCGACACGCAAGTGAAGCCACAGAACCTCAGCAGGGACGCCTCGGCATAGTGGCGAAAAGTGAACAAGTGGACCACAGCGCCAAAGGCGCGGAATATGAAAGCCAGGGGCAAGCGCGAAGCGAAGCGAGCGCGTCGCCCCTGGGTAAATGCAACATTTCGGTTTAGCCCTGAAAGGGCGTGATACGGCGGCGCCTATTTCGGCCCTTCAGGCCTCCCAGCACATTTTGTAAACGTAACCAGGGGCGATGTGCTCCGCTGCGCTTCGCACTTGCCCCTGGCTTTCATATCTCGCGCCTTCGGCGCTCCACATCTGAATTCCAACTTTTAGCAAGGCCCAAATCCAAACAACACAGCACCGAGGAGTGCGCTTCCCCCACTCCTTCCGTCAGGAGATAAAACAATGCAGCCTGGTGTTCTATCAGCGATCGGCAAGACCCCGCTGGTTCGATTGACGCGGGTTCTCACCGATATCCCTTTTCGACTCTACGCCAAACTGGAGGCGCTGAATCCAGGCGGAAGCACTAAAGATAGACCAGCCGCAACGATCATTGAGCACGGACTGGAAACAGGAGCTATTCGATCCGGCACTGTAGTCATCGAGTCGAGTTCCGGGAATATGGGAATTGGTCTGGCCCAGGCTTGTGCATATTACGGATTGCGATTCGTCTGCGTCGTAGACCCGAAAGTGACACCGCAAAACATTCGACTCCTGAAAGCCTATGGTGCGGAGATCGATCACGTCAGAGATCCAGACCCAGTCACTGGAGATTTTCTTCAGGCACGTATCAAACGAGTGCAAACACTCCTCTGTTTGAACGGAAATAGCTTCTGGCCCAACCAGTATGCCAACGTTTACAACCCCAGAGCGCATTACCAGACGATGCGTGAAATTGCTCAGACACTTGATGGAAAAATTGATTACCTGTTTTGCGCAACCAGCACCTGCGGCACGCTTAGAGGTTGCGCCGAGTACGTGCGCGCTCAGGGGATGCAGACGAAGATCTTCGCCGTTGACGCGGTCGGCAGCGTAATTTTCGGCGGGCCAAATCTTAAGCGACTGATTCCGGGACATGGAGCGGCGATCAGGCCGGAACTTTATCAGGCCGACTTGAGTGACAGGTGCGTCAGGGTTACGGATCTGGACTGCATCATTGGTTGTCGTCGCTTGATTCGCAAGGAAGCAATTCTCGCCGGTGGTTCATCCGGTGCAGTACTGATGGCGATCGAACAGGTTAAGGATAGCCTCGCTCTTAATACTAACTGCGTTGCCATTCTTCCTGATCGCGGAGAGCGCTACCTTGACACGATTTACTCGGACGAGTGGGTGCTGAACCATTTCGGTGACGTCTCACATGTCTGGGAGGACTTAGAGGAGCGAGCATGCGCGACGGCGACGTTCTAATATTAAAAGGACACGAGGTGGCGGCATTACTCGCCGGGCGAGAAGACGAACTGCTTGGCGTGGTGCGTTTAGCTTACGAGGCGCATGCGCAAGGCAATAGCTCGCTCCCTCATTCGTCTTTCCTGAAATTTCCGGCGAACCAGTGCGACAGAATCATCGCGCTGCCTGCGTACCTGGGCCAGGAGTTTGATGTAGCCGGCGTCAAATGGATCTCTTCTTTTCCAGGCAATCTGGAACACAAGCTCAGCCGTGCTTCAGCGGTCGTCATTCTCAACTCGCCGCTGACGGGAAGACCACAGGCCATCATCGAAGGATCGATCATCAGCGCGAAGCGGACTGCCGCCAGCGCGGTGTTGGCTGCCAAACATTTGCTCGACACTGATTCTCGCAACGAGGTCAGCGCGGGAATTCTCGGCTGTGGTGTGATTAATCTCGAAGTAGTTCGCTTTCTGCTTGCCACATGCCCGCAGATTAAGGTGCTCAACGTTTACGACATTGGCCCACAGCGTGCGCGACAATTCAAGAACCGTTGCGAGGCCATGTGCGATCAACTCAAAGTGAATGTGGTCTCAGATGTTGCTGAGCTGTTAAAGAAGTCCACACTCATTTCCATCGCCACCACCGCTATCAAGCCGCACCTTCATGATCTTTCTGCGTGTGCACCGGGCAGCATCATCCTGCATATCTCGCTGCGAGATCTTTCTCCGGAGGTGATTCTGTCCTGCGACAACATCGTTGACGACATAGACCACGTTTGTCGTGCTCAAACATCCATCCATTTAGCCGAACAGCTGGCCGGCAACAGAGATTTCATCAGAAATACTTTAGCCGGCGTTATTCGGGAGGCTGCCTCGCGTACGAGCATGAAGGACATCGTAGTCTTTAGTCCGTTTGGGTTGGGAGTTCTTGATCTGGCAGTGGCCCAGTATGTCCGTAAGCTTGCTCTCAAAAATAACGTTGGCATTGTCATCAGCTCGTTCTTACCCGATTCAATTGACGCCAGAGCTTCTACTCAAAGTCAGTCTTAGGCTTGACTTCGCGGCGTGTGCTCCGGAGGAGCGCAATGTTTATAGCATCGAGTTTTTTTAATAATCCTGCGCTCCAGCGGAGCGCAATGTACCTTGGCGTGTTCAGTTACATGCCGCTGCTAACGGAGCGGAATGGCTAACTGACGGAAAGCTATAAACATCTTGCTCCTCTGGAGCAAAGAATCGAACTTTGGGGCAAAGCGTGACGATAGAGAAAGAGTCACCGCTCAAGCAGCAGGCATAGACTGAGATGAACGATCTTAGCAGGCGCATTGCTGAATTATCTCCAGCGAAGCTTGCGCTGCTCGCGCAGAAGCTCAAGGCTGCGAGTGCCGATCGCCCAAAACTGCGAATCCCTCGCCGCAGCGTTGCGGGAAGTGCTGCGCCACTAACCTTTGCACAGCAGCGTTTATGGTTTCTGGCACAGTTAGAGCCCGGCAGTACCGCATACAACATGAACTTAGCGGTGCGCGTGACTGGTCCACTCGATCTGGAAGCGTTGGAACAAAGCCTTAACGAGGTGGTGCGACGCCACGAAGCCTTGCGTACTTCATTTGCGGCCAGTGACGGAAAACCGATTCAAGTAATAGCGCCAGAGCTTCACGTCACCCTGCGAGTTGTGGACAACACCACCGTCGCGGAAGATCTTCAGGACGCCGAGATCGAACGCCGCGCCATCGAACAAGCCCGGCAACCATTTGATCTCAGTGAAGCGCCTCTGTTCCGTATGAGCCTTGTGCGATTGGCTGAAGCAGAACATGTGGTGCTATTCACCATTCATCACATCATTAGCGACATCTGGTCACTCAGTCTCTTGACACTGGAAATGGCGAAGCTCTATGAGGCTTTCCGAGATAACAATTCTTCGCCGCTTCCTCTCCTGCCTATTCAGTATGCGGATTTCGCCGTCTGGCAACGCGAACAGCTACAAGGAGATTTCCTTGAAGCGGAGCTAAATTACTGGCGCCAGCAATTAGCCGGTGCTCCGTTTGTGCTGGACCTTCCAACCGATCGACCGCGACTGGTTGTTCCGAACTTGCGCGGCGCAACAGAGTCATTCCAGTTAGATGAAGCTCTCACTGAAGCGCTCATACAGTTGAGCAAGCGCGAAAACGTCACGTTGTTCATGACGCTCCTGGCGGCCTTCCAAACCTTGCTTTATCGCTATACCAGACAACAAGACATCCTCGTCGGGACGCCGATTGCAGGCCGCGATCGAATCGAGACTGAAAAGCTGATCGGTTTTTTCGCCGATACCCTCGTGCTGCGGACGAGAATCTCAGGCGACCCGACATTCCTCGAGTTGTTGGGTCGTGTACGCGAGGTGGCGTTGGGAGCTTATAGTCATCAAGACCTTCCGTTTGAAAAACTCGTCGAGGCGTTGCAGCCAGAGCGTGATCTAGCCCGCAACCCAATCTTTCAAGTCTTGTTTGCACTCCATAATACGCCGGTGCAAACGTTGCAACTGCCGGGTCTGGTCTGGACCCCGTTGAAGCTGAACATTCCAAAAGCGAGATTCGACCTGGCGCTTGATCTGAGTGAAACCGCAAGTGGTATCGCCGGCGCCTGCCAATACAACGCGGATCTGTTTGATGCTGCGACCATCACCGGTCTGCTGAGTCACTACCGGACGCTGCTGGAGAGCATCGTTGTTAATCCCAAAGAGCGAGTTTCACACTTGCCGCTCCTGACGGATTCAGAACGGCGAAAGATGTTACTGGAATGGAACAGCCCTCCACGCAAGCACCCAAATGATCTATGCCTGCATGAATTGTTTGAGAGGCAGGCAGAGCTCAATCCCGGTGCGACTGCTGTGGTCTACGAGAATGTTCGTCTAACTTACGAGGAACTCAATCGCCGGGCCAATCAACTGGCCCATTACCTGCGCGCCAATGGTGTCGGGCCGGAAGTGCTGGTCGGCATCAGTATTGAACGAGGCGTAGAGATGCTGATCGGGCTGTTGGGGATACTGAAGGCTGGTGGCGCCTACGTGCCGCTTGACCCTGCTTATCCAAAAGATCGCCTCGACTTCATGCTCAGGGATGCCGGCGTACCTTTGCTCTTAACGATGAAACACTTGCGGAGGCTGCTACCTGAGAATGACGAAGTCAGGACGATCTGTCTTGACGAGGATTGGCCAGAGGTGGGCCACGAAAGCGAGGAGAATCCTCAGATTCAAATGAGCAGCAGGAACCTGGCGTACGTGATCTACACGTCCGGTTCAACCGGCAGACCCAAGGGCGTGCAGGTCGAACATGAAAGCGTTGTTTCTCTCTTTGCGGCAACGCAACCCTGGTTTGACTTTAGCGTGAATGATACTTGGACGGTTTCTCATTCTTATGCTTTCGATTTCTCCGTCTGGGAAATCTGGGGATGCCTTTTACATGGCGGTCGCCTCGTAATCGTCCCACTCAATGTGAATCAATCGCCAGACGCCTTTCGAGAGCTCCTGCGTTCGGAAAAAGTCACGATACTTAACCAGACTCCCTCAGCCATTCGACAACTCTTTCCGGGTGACGCTGAAGATCTGGCACTACGCCTCATCATTTGTGGCGGCGAAGCTTTGCCGCGAGAAGTGGCGGATCAGCTGGCAGACTTGGGAGTACCGGCCTGGAACTTTTACGGTCCCACCGAGGCCACCGTCTGGGCAGCCATTAATAAGATTACGACTGGGCCAGTTTCTATTGGCCGACCCTTAGCGAACACGCAAGTCTATGTTCTCGATTCAAATCTTGAGTTGTTGCCTGTGAACGTGGCTGGTGAGTTGTTTATCGGCGGGGCGGGCGTAGCGCGTGGCTATTACCAACGCAGTGAGTTAACGGCGGAACGGTTTGTACCGGATGCCTATAGTGGAACGGTAGGAGGCAGGTTGTACCGGACGGGCGACCGCGTGCGTTATGCGGCGGATGGGAAGCTGGAGTTTCTGGGCCGGGTAGATGAGCAAGTGAAGGTGCGCGGGTACCGGATAGAGTTGGGAGAAATAGAAAGTGTGCTGGGAGAGGCAGCCGGGGTGCAGCAGGCAGTGGCAATAGTTCGCGAGAGTGAGAGTTGGGTGGACCAGCGGTTACTGGCGTATGTGGTGTTGGAGAATGGCGCCGATGCAGACGTGGTGAAGAGATTGCGCGGGCATCTGTCGCAGAAGTTGCCGGAGTACATGATGCCGACAGCGATTGTGGTGCTGGCGGAACTGCCGTTGTCAGCCAACGGCAAAGTAGATCGCCGGGCACTACCAGAACCCGGCGCCATGCGTTCTGACCTCGCGGCAACTGATCTAACGCCACGTAGCCCGACTCAAGAGTTGCTGGCGAGCAGGTGGAGTCATTTACTCAGAGTCGAGCCAGTGGGGATACACGACAACTTCTTTGAATTGGGTGGGCACTCGCTCCTGGCAACACAGGTTGTTTCCTGGATACGAGAAACTTTCAGCGTCGAAGTACCGCTGCGTAGCCTGTTTGAACATCCGACAGTGGCCGGGCTGGCCGAAATTATTGATAGTGAAATGCGGGCGAGCCACAAATTACAGTCACCGCCGCTCCGGCCCGTCTCGCGCGACCAGGCATTGCCACTGTCATACGCGCAGCAGCGTCTCTGGTTTTCTGTCCAGCTGGAACCGAACAATCCTGTTTATAACATTTCGGCGGCGGTGCGTCTCAAGGGTCATCTCAACATCGCAGCGCTCGAGAAAACGCTCAACGAGATTGTGCGGCGCCATGAGGTGTTGAGGACGACCTTTCCGGTTGTGGGCCAGCAACTCGTGCAAGTGATCGTCCCAGATCTGACTATGACATTGCCTATAGACGATCTCAGTGTGTTACCTGACGAAGAGAGGGAAGTGGAAGCACAACTGCGAGCGAGAGAAGAGTCCGAGTGCCTGTTTGATCTATCGCATGGGCCAGTTCTGCGAGTCAAATTGCTGCGGCTCAGTGAGGTGGAGCACATAGCATTGCTGACCATGCATCACATTGTCAGCGATAGATGGTCGATGAACCTGCTGATCACGGAGGTGTCCGCGCTCTATAGAGCCTTCTCGGCCAATCAACCTTCACCGCTACCAGAACTTCCCCTTCAGTATGCAGACTTTGCTGTGTGGCAGCGCGAGTGGTTGAGCGGAGATGTTCTCGAGTCTCAACTTGCGTACTGGAAGCGGCAATTACTCGGTGCGCCTTCGTTGTTTTCGTTGCCGGCCGATAGGCCACGCGCAATGGTCCAGGGCTTTCAGAGCGCGCGCCATTCTCTCGCGCTTTCGAAAGAGTTGAGCCTTGAGTTGAAAGAGTTGGCCCGGCGCGAGGGTGTCACGCTGTTTATAGTCCTGGTCGCAGCCCTTCAAACTCTTCTGGGTTATTGCACGGGTGAGCGGGACGCAATCATCGGTACAGATGTGGCGAACCGCAATCGCGCGGAGACTGAAGGTCTGATCGGGTTCTTCATCAATCAACTCGTGCTGCGTACCAGACTTAGAGGTGAGGTTGACTTTCGTCAGCTGCTGAAGGAAGTCCGAGAGGTCGCACTTGAAGCATATGCGCATCAGGATGTTCCCTTCGAAAAGGTGGTGGAGGCGATCAAGCCGGACCGAACGCAAAAACACGCACCACTGTTCCAGGTGAAACTGAACCTCCATTATCCCGACACCGGCAGACTCGAGCTTCCTGAACTGGAGTTAAGCCCTTTAACGACTGCCAACGAAGCGCTCGATCTTGACTTGATGTTTGTGCTGACGGAAACCGCAGCGGGCCTTAGCGGTTCGATCCGCTACAAGAGTGAACTGTTCGACGCCGGCCGGATTATACGTCTGAAAACCCATTTCGAGTTTTTGCTGAAAACGATTGCTCAATCTCCCCTCATCACCATTAACGAACTGTGGCAATCGCTCGCGGAGATGGACCAGACGGAACAAAGGTCAAGGCATATTGAGCGAGAAGAACTGAAGCTGAAGCGGTTCAAAAACATCAAGCCGATTCCCGTTAGTCTCACACACGCCGACAGTTAAGTCCGCGATCAAAGTACAAACGTTCAATTTGAAACGCCAAAGGCGTTCGCTAATTTCAGCCCAGGGTTCGAGCGCTAGCGAGAACCCTGGGTACCAATAAAGAAAAGAAGTTAACCCTGAAAGGGTTCTTCGCGAAGCAAACCCTTTCAGGGTTCAAGGAAGGCTAGGCGGTTTTTCCCAGGGTTGTCGCTCCGCTCCAACCCTGGGCTGAAATTAGCGAACGCCTTCGGCGTAAGAAATTTCATTAAGAAAGGTAGAACTGAATCATGGCAACCCCAGCAATTTCGAGAAGCACGGTAAACACCCTACCAACAAACAATGTGCGCCAGGAATTAATAACTTGTCTCAAGGAACTAAAGGATGACTGCGGTACCTTGCCGAGAGAGCACGCAGTTGTGATCCTGGGTCAGTGGTTTCATCCGCTGCACTATTTCCCCACGTACCTCTCTCGACTTATTTCGGTCACGCCACTCCTCGAGACACAGACCCACTTGTCTCGCATTCTTTGGGAAGAGCTGGGCGAAGGCGATCCAGAACGCGCGCACGAACGGCTCTTCGTCGACACCATGGTCAGCGGTGGGTTCGAAACGACGCAGTTTACAGAGGCGGCGCCATTTGCGGCGACCGAGAAGCTAGTTGCCGGATACAAAGCAGCGTCGAGTGAATACCTTTCCGGTCTTGGTTTTCTTTATGGCACTGAAACCGTCGATCTCCCGATGGTGGCGACGGTCGGAGCGCTGATGAAACGGTCCACCGGCTTGCGCACGTTACCCTGGGTTGACGTTCACGTTGCGCAGGAGCCCGGACACGTCCAGAGCTCGAGCCAACCGTTGGACCAGTCGCTGGACGAGGACGCACAGCACACCGTTGTCACCAGCGCTGAAGAGATGTGGACGCTCTGGAAGAACTTCTTCCAATCAATCCGGCAAGAGATCCTGCCGAACTAGTGAGGTGGGAGCATGATTAAGAGCGACGATAACAATCTCATGCTCGTTGAATCTATCGCCTCCGTAGATAAATTGAACGCGGAGTTCTATGGGCTTTTTCCTTACCCCTGGCGAGCTGTCAAATTCGATTACCTTCAGGACCCGAACTTCGAGACCGTGTTGCTCAATCAGGATGTGGGCGAGTGGCAGCATGATCGACTCCCTGAGAAGCCGCGAATTTGGGTTGCCGGATGTGGGACAAATCAAGCTGTCTTCACCGCCTTGAGGTTTCCCCAGGCCCGCGTCGTCGCTTCGGACGTCTCCACCGTGTCGTTGGACATCTGCGCGGGGACAATGCGGCAATTGGGAATTTCAAACCTGGAATTGAAACAAGAGAGTATCAACTCGGTCGCTTACCAAAACCAGTTCGATTACATCATTAGCACGGGTGTCATTCATCACAATGCAGACCCGCAGGCGACCCTGGACAAGATAGCGATTGCCCTTAAGCCATCCGGGATGCTCGAGTTGATGGTCTACAACCGTTTTCATTGGACCATCCCGGCAGCTTTTCAAAAGGCGATCAGAATCCTGGGAAGAGACGATGCCGCGCTCAGCTTTGAGTCGGATTTAGATCTCGCTAAGGAGATCATCGGCGAACTTCCTCAGGAGACATTGATCGGAGTCATTTCCAAATACAGAGATTATTCAGATGCGATGCTGGCAGACGAACTGCTTCAGCCAGTGTTGCATAGTTACACGGTGGATTCGCTGGCTGATATGGCTGCAAGCTGCGGCCTTGAAATAATTCTGCCTTGCCTCAACCAGTTTGATAAGGCGGAACGAAAAATTTCGTGGAACATGGAGTTTCAGAGTGCGAGGCTGCGAGAGATTTATGATTCGTTGCCTGACTTGCGTCGCTGGCAGATAACGAATCTCTTGTTACGCGAAAGATCGCCACAACTCTGGTTCTATCTACAGCGTCAAGATTCAAAATACGAGCGCAAATCAGAGAAGCAGGTCTGCGAAGAATTCCTGAACGCAACCTTCGCCAGGGCCATGACGACGCAGAGAGGCTTCATTCAAGGGGAAGATGGAAATTATCGATTGTTGTCAAAGCCCATCCCTTTTCCAACGCTGCCGCCCGACACGTCAGTGAAAAAGATCTTTGACGCTGTGGATGGACGGCGCACGATGAAGGAAATCTTTCAAGAGTTAAATCTGGAAACTACCTTCGCCGCAGTCAATAAAGCTCGCATCATGCTGGCCACTTCGGCTTTTCCTTACTTGAAGGTCGTAGCTAGCCGGCCCGCTGCTGCCGGCGAGAGCGACAAAATCGGCCGGGAAGAGAGAAAGCTGAAAAAGTTCAAGAGCGTCAAACCCGTTGCCGTCAGTTTCTCTCAAACGGAGATCTGCAAAACATCTTTCCTGCAACCCAATCAAGTCCAGCCGCTCGTGATTCAACCAGCCACCGCCGAGGTTGATCTGGCCGAGTGGTCCAGGAGTAATCGCGAGTTCATAGAGACCAGGTTGGCGCAACATGGCGCACTTCTTTTTCGCGACTTTCAGGTGGAGTCGGCCCTCTCACTCGAGCGTTTTGCCCGCGCATTATGCAGCGAATTAGTTAGCGATAATGGCGAGCACCAGCGTGGCACTGTCAGCCGCAATGTTTATACGCCGGTCTTTTATCCAGCCGAGCAGCAACTACTCTGGCACAACGAGAACTCATTTAATTATTGGTGGCCGGCAAAGATTTGGTTTTGCTGCATCCAGCCTGCCGCTGAGGGCGGTGAGACTCCGATTGTCGATTCCCGTCTGATTTACGAAAAGCTCAACGAGCGCGTGAAGGAGCGTTTCCTCGCCCAGGGAGTCAAGTATGTGCGCAACTACGGGACGGGGCTGGGCCTCAATTGGCAAATGGTCTTTCAGACTGAAAACCGGGCCGAAGTTGAGCGCCGGTGCCGGCGTGAAGGGATGGAATTTGAATGGAAGGATGCGGATCGTTTGCGCACAAGCTGCGTCCGGCCTGCAGCAGTCAAGCATCCGCGGACGGGCCAGATGGCCTGGTTCAATCAAGCACAGCACTGGCACGTCTCATGTCTTGATGAGGCCACGCGAGAGGCGACACTCCGCCTCTTCAAGGAAGAGGATCTACCACGCCATTGCTATTACGGAGACGGCACCTCAATAGAAGACTGGGAGATGGCGGAGATTCTCGAGACTTATCGCCGGCATGAAGTGTCCTTCGCCTGGCAGAGAGGCGACGTCATGATGCTCGACAACATTCTGACAGCGCATGCGAGAAATCGTTTTGTGGGAGAGCGCAAGTTGCTGGTAACGATGGGCGATATGCTCAGTTATGAATCTGTAATCTGTGGATAGCTCAAAATGCAAATACAATTGACCGGCTTTCGCCTCTCAGCCCAACAAAGACGTCTCTGGACTCTACTTCAGAAAAGTAGCGCTTACAGTGCGCAGTGCAGGGTCCTGATCGAAGGCTCTCTCGATGTAAGTGTGTTACGGGGGACGCTGCACCGCGTTGTCAATCGCCATGAAATTCTGCGCACGACGTTTCAGCGCCCGCCAGGGATCAAAATGCCCATTCAGGTCATCGTTGAACAATCTGCTCCGGCGTGGCAAAGCTTCAACCTGGACCACTTGAGTGCTCCGGAACAAGAAGCTCGAATTCATGAGTGCGCCGTTGAAATGCGCCGGCGTCCGTCCGATTTCGTTGACGACCCGTTGGTCGATGTTTGCCTGTTTTCGCTCTCTACGCAGAAACACATCCTCCTTATCAACCTCCCCGTGCTTTGCGCCGATATGAGAACGTTGAAGAATTTGCTGGAGGAGGTGGCCCATACATACGAAGTCTGCGCGAAGGATGGCAACGGTTTGGATGAGCCGTTGCAATACCTGCAATTCTCTGAATGGCAAAACGAGTTGTTGGCAGATGAGGAGGGCCACGAAGGCCGCGCTTACTGGCAGCAGCAGAATTATGCGGAAGCAGCAGCATTAAGACTCCCGCTGGAAAAAGAACATCCGGCAGTAGATAAATTCCTGCCTGCGTCGCAGACCGTGCCGGTAAGCTCCGAGATGTGCGACGGGGTACGGGAGTTGGCGGGTAAGCTCAAGACGACCTCTTCATCGATCCTGCTCGCGTGCTGGCAAACTTTGTTGTCGCGTCTGACAGGCAAGACCGGTTTCATCGTCGGAACGACCTTTGAATGCCGTCCCTTTGAGGAGACGCAGAGCGCACTTGGACCGTTTGCAAAATCGTTGCCCATCCGTTCGCATACTGGCGGTGAAGCGTCGTTCAGCGAAATTTTGAAGCAGCTTGATGCGACACTAAACAGTGCCGCTGAGTGGCAGGAATATTTTAGCTGGGAAGACATCGCCAGCAGTGAAGATGAAGAGTTCTTCTTACCGTTCGGCTTCGAGTTCGCACAGGCGCCCGCTGAGGTTACAGCAGGCGAAGTAGTCTTCTCCCTCTACCATCAACATTCTTATGCAGAGCGTTTTAAAGTCAAACTGTGCTGCATTGAGCATGAGGACTCTCTGGAGCTGGCACTACAATTTGATACGGCGGTGTTTGAACCCGAAGACATACGCTGCCTGGCCGGGCAATTCGCACAACTGCTCCAGAGTGTGTTTCGCAATCCCGAGGCGAAGATCTCCAGACTCGAAATACTGACGCACGCTGAGCGACAGCAGATGCTGGTCGAGTGGAATCGCACTGCCACCGAGTTCCCGTCTGATAAGTGTTTCCAACAATTATTCGAGGAGCAGGTCGCACGCACTCCTGAGGCGGTGGCGGTCGTCTTTGGCGAAGCACGGCTTACTTATGCCGGCCTCAACCACCGTGCCAATCAACTTGCGTATTGTCTCCAGCAACGTGGCGCCGGCGCCGGCACAATAGTTGGCGTGCTGATGGAGCGCTCGCTGGAGATGCTCGTCGCGCTGCTGGGCGCCCTCAAGGCAGGCGCCGCTTATCTGCCGCTCGATCCGTCATATCCGCGGGAACGTCTCTCTTTAATATTGGACGAGGCAGCAGTGCCGGTGTTGTTGACGCAGGAGCATTTGGCCGCAACGCTTGCCGGTCAACATGCAGACGTGCTCCGGCTCGATACCGATTGGACGGAAATTGCGAGCCACAGTGAGCAGAATCCGGAATGCGTGATCACTCCGCAGAATCTTGCCTACGTCATTTACACATCGGGTTCAACCGGACGGCCCAAGGGCGTGATGATTACCCATGCCGGTCTGGTCAACTATCTCTGTTGGTGCACGCAAGCTTATGCGGCCGGCAAAGGCAGCGGTGCTCCGCTGCATTCGCCGATCGGTTTCGACCTGACCATCACGAGCCTGTTCGCGCCTCTTTTAGCCGGGCGCCGAGTCGTGGTCCTGCGCGAGGAGCGAGGAATCGAATCTCTCGTTGCCACCCTGGCCCAGGATAACGACTACAGCTTCGTAAAACTGACGCCCGCACATCTTGAAGCGCTCAGCCACCGGTTCGAGGAAACCGGCACGAAGAACAGGCCCCGTACGCTCGTAATCGGCGGCGAAGCGCTGCTGGCGGAAAGTCTCTCTTACTGGCGCGAGCAACCTGGGGCGACGCGGTTGATAAACGAATATGGGCCAACGGAAACAGTGGTCGGTTGTTGTGTCTATGAAGTCGCAGCAACGGATGAGTGTACCGGTGTAGTCCCAATTGGAAAGCCGATCGCGAACACGGAATTATTTATTTTCGACGAACATCTCCAGGCTGTTGCTATCGGAGTTGCCGGAGAGTTGTTCATCGGCGGGGCAGGCATCGCCAGAGGTTATCTGCGGCGACCGGAGTTAACGGCTGAAAGCTTCGTGCCGCATCCGTATAGCGCCGAGCCCGGGGCGAGATTGTATAAGACGGGAGACGCTGCGAGATATCGCAAGGATGGAAACATTGAATTTCTCGGAAGGCTGGACCATCAGGTCAAGATACGCGGTTATCGCATCGAACTGCATGAGATTGAAGCAGTGCTGGGCGTACATGAGATGGTGCGCGACGCGGTGGTCGTCGCACTGGCTGAGGGCAGCGAGAAGCGTCTGGTGGCCTTCATAGTGGCCGCCGGCGAGCGGGGTGTCCAGGCTGGAGAATTGCGTCGCTATTTGAAAGAGCGTTTGCCTGACTACATGATTCCCGCTGCCTTCATGTTTCTCAAGGCCTTGCCCCTCACACCCAACGGTAAGGTTGATCGGAGTGCTTTATCGTCTACCAACACAACGAAGTTGGAGACGGCGACGGAAGATGCTGATCCCCGCACTCAGATCGAAGAGATGCTGTTCGGGATGTGGGCTGAAGTACTCAGAATCGAGCAGGTGGGCACTAACGACAGTTTCTTTGAACTTGGAGGTCATTCACTGCTGGCAACGCAGTTAATGTCGCGCGTGCGCGAAGCCTTTCAAGTCGAAGTGCCGTTGCATCGCTTCTTCGATTCACCGACCATCAAGGCCCTGGCCGAAAACATCGAGAGCGAATTGAGGAAAGGTCAGGGCTTAGAGTATCCGCCCATCTCCGTCAGAAAAGAAAAGGATGAGTGGCAGCTTTCGTACGCGCAGCAGCGTGTTTGGTTCGTAAGCCACCTGGCTCCACAGAGCGCTGTCTATAACATTTCGGCGGCGGTGCGTCTGCATGGTCAGCTAAACATAAAAGCGCTGGAACAGACGCTCAGCGAGATAACACGTCGTCACGAAATTTTGCGTGCCGTCTTCCCGCTCAAGGATGGCAGACCATCACAAAAGATAAGTCTCCACCAGCCTGTCTTAATCCCGGTGATCGAGTTGTCCGGACTCACGGACGAGGAGCAGGAAGTTAAAAAGAAAGAACTCCTTACGGACGCTGCTCGACAACCGTTTGATCTGACTCGCGGCCCACTCCTGCGCCTCACGCTATTGCGGTTCTCGGACCAACGCCATGTGATCCTTCTGACCATGCACCACATCATCAGCGATGGTTGGTCAGCAGATATCCTCATCCGCGAGATCGCAACACTCTATGCAGGCTTCGTGCAAGATCGTCCGTCGTCGTTGCCGGAACTGCCCCTCCAGTATGCAGACTTTGCAGACTGGCAACGTCAATGGCTGACTGGTGAAGTGCTCGATCGGCAACTTGCCTACTGGAAGCAGCAGCTCGCAGAAGTACCAGTGCTCGAACTCCCCGCAGATCGTCCGCGCCAGATCGTGCGAAGCTTTCGTGGGGCGCGTCATAGCTTCCGGCTCGAGCGCTCCCTCAGCGACTCACTCAAACAGCTTTCTCGCCGCGAAGCCACGACTCTCTTCATGACGTTGATGGTGGGATTCAAAGTATTGCTGCATCGTTACACAGGACAGTACGACATCAGTGTCGGCACGCCCATCGCCGGGCGGAACCGCGTCGAGATTGAAGGATTGATCGGGTTCTTCATCAACACACTCGTCTTGAGGACCGACTTATCCGGCAACCCAACTGTGCGCGAGTTGTTGCGCCGTGAGCGCGAAGTGGCGGTCAACGCTTACGCGCATCAGGATGTACCCTTCGAGAAGCTGGTCGAGGAGTTACATCCACAGCGAAACCTGAGCCACACGCCCTTGTTTCAAGTGATGATGGTGTTGCAGAACACGCAGCAAACGGCGCTGGAGTTGACTGGCCTCATCCTGGAAGGTGAGCCGGTCGCAAGCGACACGGCGAAGTTTGACCTGACGCTAACGTTTAAGGAGAGCGAGCATGGGCTGTTCGGGATGTTCGAGTACAACACGGATCTCTTTGAGAGCGCGACTATCGAACGCATGGTGGGCCACTACGAACAGGTGTTGTCTGGTTTCGTCAATGAGGTAACGCAGCCGATCTCGAGGTTACCGTTGCTGACGCCGTTGGAGTTGCAGCAGTTTGGAAGCGAACTCCAGGCTGTACGAAGAGAGTTTCCGACTGACAAGTGTCTGCATCAAATATTTGAGGAGCAGGTGCTGCGCTCGCCCGATGCGCCGGCAGTCGTTTTTGCCGGTGAGTCTCTGACATATCGAGAGTTAAATGAGCGAGCCAACCAGCTTGCGCACAGACTGCAAGCGCAGGGGGTCAAGTCCGACACCCGGATCGGACTTATGTTGGAGCGCTCGCTGGAAATGATCATCGCGGTTCTGGGTACGCTCAAAGCAGGTGGCGCGTATGTTCCGCTTGACCCATCGTATCCGCAAGAGCGACTCACCCTACTGCTCCAGGACGCGGGCGTCTCGTTGCTCCTGACGCAGCAACAGTTCGGCGACAAACTGGACGCCGCTTTGGCGCGCGTGATCTTTCTCGACCGCGAGTGGGAAGACCTTGACTGCGAAAGCAAACTTAATCCTTCGTGCCCTGCGTACCCTCAGAATCTGGCCTATGTGATTTATACGTCCGGATCGACCGGGCGGCCGAAGGGAGTCATGGTGAGTCATGCCAACGTTACGCGGCTGTTTGCCGGTACTGACGCATGGTTCAACTTCAATGCCGGCGACGTTTGGACGCTGTTCCATTCCTATGCCTTCGACTTCTCGGTGTGGGAAGTGTGGGGAGCGTTGCTCTATGGCGGAAGACTGGTGGTAGTGCCTTACTGGATTAGTCGTTCGCCGGACGCGTTTTTCGACTTGCTTTGCACTGAGCGGGTCACAGTGCTTAACCAGACGCCTTCGGCTTTCCGGCAACTGATTCGTGTCGATGAGTCGAGCGAGAAGCGAGACGAACTTTCTTTACGGCTCGTCATCTTTGGCGGAGAAGCGCTCGAATTGCAAAGTCTCAAACCGTGGATCGAACGACATGGTGACGAACGCCCGCAGCTAGTCAACATGTATGGCATCACCGAAACCACGGTTCACGTGACGTATCGTCGGATTACCGATCGCGATTTGACCACCGCTCCGGGAAGCGTCATCGGCGAAGCGATTCCCGACCTCGACATTTTTGTCCTGGATAAGCATCTGCAACCTGTACCGGTGGGTGTCAGCGGACAGATGTTCGTTGGTGGAGCCGGCCTGGCGCGCGGCTATTTGAACCTGGCCGGGTTGACCGCGGAAATTTTTATTCCGCATCCATTCAGTAATGTTCCGGGAGCGCGTTTGTACCGGACCGGGGATCTGGCGCGGCGTCTGGCAAACGGAGAGCTTGAGTACAGGGGCCGGATTGATGAGCAGGTCAAGATACGCGGCTTCCGCATCGAGCTGGGCGAAATCGAGGTTGCGTTGGGTCAACATCCGGCAGTTCGCGAGGCATTGGTGTTATCGATGCCGGGGGATGACGGCGCCAGTGAAAACCGGCTGGTCGCCTACCTTGTCTGCGAGAAAGATCAATCACCGACCACTAGCGAGGTGCGCAGCTATTTAAAGGACAAGCTTCCCGAGCACATGGTTCCGGCGGTGTTCATGATGCTCGACGCCTTCCCGCTCACGGCGCATGGAAAAATCAATCGTCGAGCATTGCCGCGACCGGAACAACAGCGTCCGGAGCTCGATGAGCATTACGTCGCTCCGCAAACCGCGGTGGAAGAAATTCTGGTGGCGATCTGGTCACAGGTCATCGGAATCCCGGATATAGGCATTCACGATAATTTCTTTGAGCTTGGCGGCGACTCCATTCGCAGTATTCAAGTGAGCGCGCTGGCTCGCCAGCGAGGTTTGGAAGTATCCGTGGAACAACTGTTCCTGCACCAGACCATCCACGAGCTGGCAGAAGTTATTGGTTCTGCGGAGTCGCCCGAAAGTACGGATCAGAATTCAGTGGCCTTCAGTCTTATCTCCGATGAAGACAGGTTGAAGCTTCCCGAAGATGTCGAAGATGCATATCCGCTAGCGATGCTCCAGACCGGAATGCTGTTCCATTCGGAGTACAGTTCTGAGAGCGCGATTTATCACGACGTCTTCTCCTTCTATCTCAAGATGCGTCTCGATGTTGAAATCCTGAAGCTGGCTCTACAGCATGTGGCCACTTATCAGCCGACGCTCCGAACCTCGTTCGACTTGAGTAATTTCAGTGTGCCGATGCAGTTAGTGCACCGGTCGGTAGAGATTCCCTTGCAGGTTGCAGACCTTCGTCATTTATCGACAGCAGAGCAGGAGGATTCGCTTGCGGATTGGATGGCTGCCGAGAAGAAGTATGTCTTCGATTGGAGTTGTGCTCCGCTGCTACGCTTCCAGATTCACCGGCGAAGTGATGAGACCTTCCAGTTAGAGCTTAGTTTCCACCATGCAATTCTGGATGGTTGGAGTGTAGCGACTCTGCTTACGGATGTATTCCAAACTTACTGGTCCATACTCAATCGGAACGCGCTTCCTGATGAGGTCAGCCTGGCCAGTTCGTACCGCGACTTTGTTGCGGCAGAACTAAAAGTTATTGCGTCGGAAGAAGCGCGTGCCTACTGGCGCGAGAAATTGAGCGACTTGACCGTGATGAGACTGCCGCGACCGGCACTACCGTCACCAGCCGGTTCTACGCCCGTTGGTAGATACCATGTAGGTCTCACGTCTGAACTGTCAGATTCTTTGAAGCACCTGGCGCGGCAGGCCGCTGTACCGCTCAAGACGGTTTTCCTGGCGGCGCATCTGCGAGCGATGAGCTTGCTCGGAGGGCAAACGGATGTTCTGACTGGCATCATCTCTCACGGACGACCGGAAAAAAGCGATGGCGAACGCATACTCGGGTTGTTCCTCAACACTCTGCCCTTCCGTCTAACACTGACGGGCGGTACCTGGCTCGAACTCATCCAGGAAACATTCAAGCAGGAGCAGGAGTTGTACCCGGTGCGGCGTTATCCGCTGGCTCAACTCCAAAAAGAAACTGGTGGCAGAGCACTTTTCGAGACCGCTTTCAGCTACATTCATTTTCACATCTATCAGGGATTACAGAACTCGGGTGAAATGGAAGTACTCGGAGTCAGTGGTTTTGAGCAGACGAATTTTACCTTCTCTGCTAACTTCCGTTTGGATCCGTCGACCTCAAACTCTTTGCTCAGACTGGACTACAACACCGCGGAGCTCTCTGATTCACAGATCGAGACGATCGGTCGGTATTACACAAACATTCTTGAGGCGATGGTGAGCGACCCCTCACGGCGGTACGACTCTCAAGATCTTCTGAGCGAAACGGAACTTCATCAACTTCTGGTTGAATGGAATGAAACGCAGCGGGAGTATCGGACAGACCTGCCGTTGCAGCACTTCATCGAGGAGCAGGCGGCGCAGAGTCCATTGGCAATCGCGGTGGTGTTTGAGAAAGAGCTGCTTACCTATCGACAACTGAACGAGCGCGCCAACCAACTGGCGCACTATCTGCGGCAGGCAGGGATCGGGACCGAGTCGGTAGTGGGCATCCTGATGGAGCGATCCAGTGAGTTAGTGATCGCGCTGCTGGCAACGCTGAAAGCAGGTGCTGCTTATTTGCCGTTGGATCCTTCGTATCCCAGCGAGCGACTTTCGTTCATGCTCGCGGACGGCGGCGTCTCAGTGCTGCTGACGCAGCAACGCTTGAAGAGTGTGGCGAAGAGTGGCGGGCAGCGAGTGCTGTGCGTGGACAGTGATTGGGAAGAAAGCGTGGGCGGGTACAGCGAAGAGAATCCGGTAGTGCAGGTGGAGCCGGAGAATCTGGCCTATGTGATCTACACGTCGGGATCGACCGGACAGCCGAAGGGAGCGATGAACACACAGCGAGGACTGGTGAACCGGTTGCTGTGGATGCAGGAGGCGTATCAGCTTGGACCAGCGGATGTGGTGTTACAGAAGACGCCGTACAGTTTTGATGTTTCGGTCTGGGAGTTCTTCTGGCCGCTGCTGGTCGGAGCCCGGCTGGTGCTGGCACGACCGGGAGGACATCAGGACAGCGGCTATTTGTGCGAATTGATTAAAGATGCGGGGGTGACGACGTTGCACTTTGTGCCGTCGATGCTGGCCGTGTTCGTGGAAGAGGAGAGGGTGCGGGAGCAGTGTGAGAGTCTGCGGCTGGTGATCAGTAGCGGCGAGGCATTATCAGAGGAGTTGAGTGAGCGTTGCTACGAGCGGCTGGGAGAGCAGGTGAAATTACATAACCTGTATGGGCCGACGGAAGCCGCGATAGACGTGTCGGCGTGGGAGTGCGAGCGGGGCAGCAAAAGAGGGAGCGTGCCGATCGGAAGGCCGATAGCGAACCTGACGCTGCACATCCTGGATGAAGGCATGCGAGCGGTGCCGGTGGGAGTGGCCGGGGAGTTGTACATCGGCGGGGTGGGACTGGGACGAGGGTACTGGGGGCGAGCGGAGTTAACGGCGGAAAAGTTTGTGCCGCATCCATACAGTGTGGCTGAAGGAGCGCGACTCTACCGGACGGGAGACGTGGCGCGGTGGTCTGCGGATGGTGCGATTGAGTATCTGGGGCGAGTGGACCATCAGGTGAAGGTGCGTGGCTTCCGCATCGAGTTGGGCGAGGTGGAGGCAGCATTGCGGGGACATGGGAGTGTGCGCGAGGCGGTGGTAGTGGCACGCGCGGAAGCGGGTAGCACGCAGCTAGTGGCCTATGTGGTGGCGAGTGGTGTGGAGGGAATCAACAGTGCGGAGTTGCGGCGCTATGTCGGAGAGCGGTTACCGGAGTACATGGTGCCGGCAGTGATGGTGGAGTTGGAGGAGTTGCCGTTACTGCCCAATGGCAAGCTCAACCGCCGCGCGCTTCCTGCTACGGACCAGGCGGGGTCCGCCGTTAAGCGATCGTATACACCACCAAGGACACCCGTTGAGAGACAACTCGTCAAGATGTGGCAGGAGTTGTTGGGAATGGAGAGAGTGGGAATTGATGAGCACTTCTTTGAATTGGGTGGTCATTCACTCATGCTGACGCAACTCACCTCACGCATTCGCAAAGAATTTCAGGTGAACATTCCCCTGCGAGTGTTGTTTGATGCTCCGACCATAACCGCCATGGCCGATGCGATTCTGGCGGGACAGATGGATCAAGTTGATAAGCAGAAAGTGGATGAGATGCTACAAAGATTGAAACAACTCTCACCCGAACAAATGAAAGCTCTACTGGCAGGAGCCAATTGACGAGAGAATCTGTGTAATCTGTGGATAGAACGTATGAAAATCCTGCTCACAATGAACCTGCCTTACACACGTGTGCACGGCGGAACCAACAGATCTAATAAGAGTCTGGCCGAAGGTGTCGCTGAACGGGGTCACCGTGTTCGCGTCGTCGTTCCGGCACTGGCGATGCCGAGCACGATTACTCTGGCAGAGCTGCTCGCTGGATTGGAAGCGAAAGGCATTGAGATCACTTCAAATGGCGAAGCTTACATCTTTGAGATGAACGGCGTGGAAGTACACGCGGTGATTGAGCCGACTCGTTTGCGAGCGTATCTCATGGAGCAGTTGCGCAGCTTCGACCCTGACTGGGCCTTCGTTTCGGCAGAAGACCAATCGCAAAATCTGCTTGATGCGGCATTAAAGATATGTCCGACGCGCATTGTTTATTTAGCGCACACGCCGCAAATGTTTCCTTTCGGCCCGGCGAGTTTGTATCCCGGAAAGGCGAGAACAGAACTTGTTGGACAAGCAGCAGCCATCATCGCCGATAGCCATTTTGTAGCCGGCTATATCAAACAGTGGGCCGGTTTCGAGGTTTTCGTAAATCATCCGCCGCATTTCGGCGCCGGACCATTTCCCGATCTCGGGTGCTTTGACGAAGGTTATGTTTTGTTGATGAATGCTTGTGCGGTCAAGGGAATCTCTATTTTTCTCGCACTCGCAAGGAAATGTCCCGATCTTCAGTTCGCGGCTTTGGCCGGCTATGGCACCACGCAGGCCGATCGTGAGGCGCTGGCGGCGGTGCCTAATGTCACGCTGCTACCGAATCTCCCAAATCTTGACGACATCCTTTGCCAGACGCGGCTGCTGCTGATGCCATCGTTATGGGTGGAAGGTTTCGGCATGGCCGTTGTCGATGTCATGTTACGGGGCATACCCGTTCTGGCCAGCAACTTCGGCGGCCTGACGGAAGCAAAACTCGGTACGGATTATCTTTTGCCGGTGCGCCCGATTGAACTCTTCGAAGAACAACTGGAAGACAATCTGCTTCCAGTACCCATCGTTCCGGAACAAGATATTGGCCCGTGGCATACAGCCCTTAACGAAATGCTTTCGAAGCGCGCGCTCTACGAACGACAGTCAAAAGCGGCACGAGAGGCTTCGATAAAGTTTGTCAACAGTCTCAGCGTCGACCCTCTACTGGAGCTTTTGTCGGGCTTGTCTCGAACAAACTCAGTCAACACGAAACCAGCGGTGCGTACGATGGAGAAAATCATTAGCCCTGATGAATCGAGCTCGAACATCCCGATCGCCTCCGCACTGGACAACCTCACGCCGGAGCAACGCGCGATCATGCAGCTCTGGTTAAAGAAAGAAATTTCCAGTGCGAAGGCTCCCAAAGCTGAGTCGCCGCTGACGATCAAAAAGGCAGCGAGAGACAAGCCGATCCCGCTCTCGTTTGCACAACGGCGTCTCTGGTTTCTCGAGCAACTAGAAGCCGTCGAGGCAGTGTATAACCTGCCTCTCAAGTTGCATCTCAGCGGTCGCCTCGATATCGCGGCGGTGAAACAAACACTCGCCGAGATTGTGCGACGGCACGAAATACTTCGCACGACCTTCGACGTGATTGACGGAGAGCCAACGCAGATCATCGCGCCGGAAGGAAAAATCGATCTGGCGATCGTTGACTTCTCTGCACACTCACCCGACGAACGAACAGATCAGACTTCCCGATTCACACGCGAAGAAGCGCGCCGCCCCTTCGACTTGTCAAAGGGACCACTGCTGCGCGCCACACTTATACGACTCTCCGACGAAGAGCATGTCGTGCTGTTGACGATGCATCACATCATTTCTGATGGTTGGTCAATGAGTGTGTTGATGAAAGAAATGGTGACGCTTTATGAAGCGTTCAGCACGAGGAAAGCTTCGTCGCTCGCGGAATTACCGGTGCAGTATGCGGATTACGCGATTTGGCAGCGCAGCGAATCCAGGGCCGCCGTTTTAGAGGAGCAGCTTTCATACTGGAAGCAACGTCTGGCTGGAAGTTCGATTCTGGAATTGCCTTTGGATTACACACGACCACGCGTTCAGACGTTTAATGGGGCGAGCCAGTCGAAAGAGTTGTCGAAAACTTTGAGCGCTGCACTCAAAGCGTTGAGTCAGCGTGAAGACGTCACACTCTTTATGACGATGCTAACCTGCTTCAAGATGCTGTTGGCGCGTTATACGCGACAGCAGGAGATTGTGGTCGGGACTCCCGTGGCCGGCCGCAATTTTCTGGAAATTGAAAATCTCATCGGCTTTTTTATAAACATGCTGGCGCTGCGCACGGACGTGAGTGGCGATCCGAGCTTCCGCGAATTGCTTCGGCGTGTGAAAGAGTCGGCGGTCGAGGCCTTCGAGCATCAGGATGTTCCATTCGAGCGGGTTGTGGAAGAGGTGCAGGTGGAACGCAACCTGGATCGCACGCCGCTCTTTCAGGTGGTGTTTCAGTTGCAGAACGCTGCGCGCGAGCAAATGAAACTGCCCGGGCTCTCTTTAACTTCGTCGGAGCCTGCGAATCTGGAAGTCGCCAAATTCGAACTGACGTGGGGCATCGCAGAGACGCCATCCGGGTTGTACCTCATGATTGAATACAACACAGATCTTTTCCAGGCAGCCACGATTGACCGAATGGCCAGTCATTTCGTCGGGTTGTTGGAAAGCATCGTCGCGGATCCAGATCAACGCCTTTCCGCGTTACCGATTCTAAGTGCCAACGAGCGGCAACGTCTGCTCGTTGATTGGAACGACACCGCGATTACTTTCCCGAAAGATCAATACGTCCACACTCTGTTCGAAACCGAGGCCGAGAGATCGCCCAATACATTAGCCGTTGTCTGTGGCGACGAACAACTGACATACGCTGAGTTGAACCTGAAGGCTAACCAGCTAGCACATCATTTGCGCTCGCTTGGCATTGGACCGGAGTCGCTGGTTGGCGTTTTGTTGGAGCGTTCGGTACCGATGGTGGTGACTTTCCTTGGCGTGCTCAAAACTGGTGGTGCTTATCTCCCGCTCGATCCAGCTTATCCGCGAGAACGTCTGGCTTTCATGTTGAACGACAGTGAAGTCACCGTGTTGCTCACGCAGCCTGAGTTGGCCCATGACCTGGGTGAAACTAATGCGCACGTGATTTGTCTCGATCGTGATTGGGAAACAATCAGCCATCAGGAATGTGGAAATCCAGGCGTGGAGATAACGCCGGAAAATCTCGCTTACGTCATCTATACGTCGGGCTCAACCGGACAACCTAAAGGCGTACAGGTTCCGCATCGCGGCTTGCTCAACCTGGTGCACTGGCATCACGAGTTTTATCAGGTGATCGCGTCAGATCGCGCGACCCAACTGGCGGGAGTAGGGTTCGACGCTTCCGTCTGGGAATTATGGCCCTACCTCACTGCCGGAGCTTGCCTTTACATAATCGACGATGAAACCCGAAACACTCCGGAGCAACTCCAACAGTGGCTGATCAGGAATGCCATTACGATCAGTTTTCTACCGACCCCGCTGGCTGAAAGCGTGCTGAGTTTAGAGTGGCCTGACGAAGCGAGGTTGCGAGCCATCCTGACGGGAGGAGATAAGCTTCACGTGTCTGGGCCCGAGTTCGCTCCGTTTGCACTCTTCAATAATTATGGTCCAACTGAGAACTCAGTGGTTGCGACCGCCGGATCGGTTTCGCTCCGCACCCCAACCAGCCGGCTTCCGGATATCGGACGACCGATTGCAAACGTCGAAGTCTATCTACTGGACGACCAAATGCAACCAGTGCCGCCAGGAGTGGGTGGAGAGTTATACATCGGCGGTGAAAGCCTTGCACGCGGCTACCTCAAACGCGCGGAACTAACAGCCGAACGCTTTCTTCCGCATCCCTTTGCGACACAGCCGGGTGCTCGCCTCTACCGGACGGGCGATCTGGCACGCTATCTCGAGGATGGCCAAATCGATTTTCTGGGAAGACTGGACCAGCAGGTCAAGGTGCGTGGTTATCGCATTGAGCTTGGGGAAATCGAAGCGGTGCTCAGCATGCATGAGAAGGTGCGCGAAGCAGTTGTAGCCGTCCGTACCGAGGGCAATGAAAAGCGTCTGGTGGCTTACGTCGCACCCGCCGGGCAGGACGTGCAGATAGATGAATTACGCCGCTACTTGAGAGAGCGTCTGCCCGACTACATGATTCCCTCGCACTTCATCGTGCTCGAGACACTGCCACTTACGGCGAACGGAAAGATCGACAGAGAGGCGCTACTCACACTTCAGCCAACAGCCTCAGGTCCTGACATTGCAAGTGGCGCAACCGGCACTCCGGTCGAAGAAATATTGGCCGGCATCTGGAGCGAGGTGCTCAACCTCACTAACGTCAGGGTGGACGACAACTTCTTCGACGTTGGCGGTCACTCTCTGCTCGCCACCCAGTTGATATCGCGTGTGCGCGAGGCCTTTCGGATTGAGTTGCCTTTACGCAACTTATTCGAAGAGCCGACCGTGACGGGACTCGCTGCATTAATCGAGCGTGAGATGAAACTCAATCCGGGACTACAGTCGCCCGCGATCCAGCCTGTGCCCAGGGGCGATGGATTGCCGCTCTCTTTCGCACAGCAGCGTTTTTGGATTCTCGATCAGTTCGAACCTGACAACACCATCTACAACATTCTGACGGGCGTGCGGCTCACGGGCCAGCTCAATCTCGAGGCTTTGCGGCGAACCTTCAATGAGCTGGTGCGCCGTCACGAAGTCCTGCGCACAAACTTTGCTGTGGTTGGTGGCCAGCCAGTACAGATGATTTCCCAAAGCCTGACCCTGGAGCTTCCGTTGATTGACCTCCGCAAACTGCCCGAAGCTCTGCGAGAGGAGGAAGCACAGTTCATCATCGAAAGGGAAGCGCAATATCACTTTAATCTCGCGACCGACTCGCTGCTGCGTGTCAGCCTCGTGCGACTGGCCGAGGATGAGCACATCGCCGTGATGACGACACATCACATCGTCCTGGACGGTTGGTCAATGACCCTATTAATAAAGGAGGTCGTTGCGCTGTATCAGATGTTCGCCGCTGGCAAAGAGCCGTCGCTACCTGAACTTTCCATCCAGTACGCAGACTTTGCCGTGTGGCAGCAGAATTGGTTACGTTCCGAAGCGCTGGAAACCCAACTTACCTACTGGCAGAACCAGCTTGCCGGAGTTTCCAGGCTCGAATTACCGGCTGACAAGCCACGGCCGCCGGTTCAGACCTTTGCAGGTACGGTCGAAACTTTCACTCTGTCTGCCGAGCTTACCAATGGCGTGAGAGCACTCAGCCGTCAGAGCGGCGTCACCGTCTTCATGACGTTGGTGGCAGCCTTCAAGATTTTGCTCCAACGTTATACGGGACAGGACGACATCGTTATCGGCTCCGGCAATGCGTATCGCAACCGGTTTGAAACCGAAACCTTGCTCGGCTGTTTCTTCAACTGGCTCGTGCTGCGGACAGATCTGTCTGGAAATCCAACCTTCCGCGAGTTGTTGTGGCGCGTGCGAACGGTCACGCTGGGCGCTTATGCACACCAGGATCTGCCATTTGAAAAATTGCTGGAAAAGCTGCAACCCGAACGAGACATCAGCTACTCACCACTTTTCCAGGTAGCGCTCACCTTCCAGAACTTTCCCCAACAGATGATCGAGCTGGGGGGATTGAAATTAACTCCGGTGGCGTCTGCAAGCCGCGTCGCCAAGTTTGACATGAACCTCGCCGTCGAGGAGTCAGCGGATCGCATCCAGGGGATTTGGGAGTACAACACCGATCTATTTGAGGCCACGACCATTAGGCGAATGATCGGCCAACTGCAAACCCTCCTGAAAAATATTGTGGAAAACCCCGATCAGGAAATCGAAAAGATCGAGCTGAGCACTGAGAAAGAGAATAGCGAATTGCTTTACGCCTTCGATGAAAACCTCGCCGTTTACTAGAATGATTTCAACAAACACTTGCCAACGCCGGGCGACGAACACCATGCAGACGCTCGAGGAATTTGTTCAACTACTCGATGGCGACCTCGAATTGTTCGGCTACGAGATCAAGGATTTGACCGAACGCTATGGCAAAGATTACACGCGTGATGCCACATTCATCCTGACTCATCTCGAGCAGTTCGCCGCGCATTATGGCGACACGCTTCTCGGAATTCTCCGGCTCTACTCCGATTTCACACGGCAGGTAGTGGAAGACAACAAGCTGTTTGCCCGCACCGGACACTATGAGAACAGTTCAGAAAGCGACATCGAACACCTCGTCTCCGACCCGACGTTCCAGTTGCACTACCTGTATTTTCTTACGCTCAGCAGCGCGCTGTTGCGGAACCGCTACGAAGTTTTCAGGCACTACCGGAGCACGGTCAGAAAACATCTCGGCGGAGACAACCTGTGTCTCGAAATCGGCGGCGGCAATTGTATCGACGCGATGTTTCTGAGCGACTTCGGACGTGTCGATGTGTTCGAGCGAAACGAGATGAGCGTGCTTTGGCAGAAAATCCTCGGCCTCGAGAATAAGGTCAACCTGAACATCGCTAACTACGATTTCGAAGACCGTGCAAAATACGATTTCGTCACTATGATCGAATTGCTCGAACACGTCAGCGAGCCGCCGCTATATCTCAAGGGGGTGCATACAGTCTTAAAGCATGGGGGCAGCGCCTATCTCACCTTTGCGCTCAGGATGCCGCAGGTTGACCACCTTTTTCTGTTTGATTCAATAGAGCAATGTCAGGGACTTCTGAGCGACAGTGGGTTCAGCATCGTCGAAGATTTCTGCACGATCAACACCCACCAGCCTTTCGCCGAGGAAGCGCGCTGGACGCTGGCGAACGATCCGAGATCCGCCGTCACCTATTGCTGTTTCGTGAAGAAACATGAGGCACGTGAAAACCAACGACTCATCGACGATTTCAACGACGGCCTGGACTTTTAAGCAATGGTCTTTGACAACGCAGCGGCTTTGCGGATAACCGCGAAGGAGTTCCTATGGATTTTGGAATAATGTTCTTTTCCAGCGCGGCGCAGAAGTCCGGCAAGAATAAATACGGATTATTGATTGATGCGGCGAGATTCGCCGACAAGCACGGCTTCTCGGCTATTTGGACACCGGAGCGCCACTTCCACGAGTTTGGTGGATTGTTTCCGAACCCGTCCTTGACCAGTGCCGCGCTGGCGATGGTGACGAATAATCTCCAAATCCGCGCCGGCAGCCTGATTTCACCCTTGCACCATGCGGTTCGCATCGCTGAAGACTGGTCCGTGGTCGATAACCTTTCAGGAGGGCGTGTGGCCATCTCGTTCGGGTCGGGCTGGAACATCAACGACTTCATCTTTTTTCCCGAACGATATGCGACTCGCCAGGCCATCATGTACGAGCAGGTTACAACAGTGCGCAGTTTGTGGCGGGGCGAGCCAGTTGTGCAGACCAACAGTCTGGGAAAGAAGATCAGTGTAACGATCTACCCGAAGCCCCTACAGGCTGAGTTACCTGTTTGGATTACCTCTTCCGGAAATGCCGAGACGTTTGCCAGCGCCGGCGCCATCGGCGCAAATATTCTCACCCACCTGATCGGTCAGGATATTGAAACGCTGGCCACAAAGATTCAGCGCTATCGAAAAGCGCGTAACGAAAACGGATTTGACGCAGACACCGGTAAAGTCTCGCTGATGCTTCACACTTATCTCGGAGACGATCTTGAGACGGTGAAAGCGAAGGTACGACATCCCTTCCGCGAGTATCTCCGCTCGGCTATCAATCTCGAAGAGACGGCGGCGAAAAGTGGAGGCGTCATCAGCGGTGGTCACAAGATAAATCCGCACGACATTCCGGATCACATCAGAGAAGAGTTGCTCGACATTACCTTCGAGCGCTACTTCCGCACGGCGGCATTGATGGGCACACCGTCGAGTTGCAGGGAGTTGATCTGGCAGTTAGAGAGCATCGGGGTTAACGAGATTGCCTGTCTTATTGATTTTCTCGACGACGATCGCGCCATTCTAGAGAGTCTTGAATACGTAAGCGAGGTTCGCGAATCATTCTCACCCGAAGCGCTGAACCAATCTGCCCTGGAAACCGTCGGTGCATTCATGGACAACCTGGGCGACTGAAGTCAATGTTGTCGAGGTCTTTGCTCCAGAGGAGCAAGATGTTCGGCTTGCTCCGGAGGAGCACGATGTTT
>DATEIS010000022.1:0-14004 GCA_035278765.1 Pyrinomonadaceae bacterium
ACGCCGATGCGGCCCATCAGTTTCGGCAGCCCGTTGCTGAGTTTGTTCCACGTCCGGCCACCGTCAATCGACTTGTAAACGCCGCCTTTCTCGCTGCCACTGCGATGAGTCCAGGGCTTGCGCTCAAAGCTCCACATGCCCGCGTAGAGAATGTTTGGATTTGTCGAATCGATCTCGAGATCTGCGACGCCGTGTTGATTGTCGATGAAGAGCGTTTTGGTCCATGTCTTACCACCATCAGTAGTCATGAACACCCCACGTTCGTCGTTTGGACCAAAAGCATGTCCGAGGGCGCCGATGTAGACGATGTCGGGATTCTGCGGATGGATCGCGATTGCGGAGACGCGTTCCGAGTCTCTGAGACCCATGTGCTGCCAGGTCTTGCCGCCGTCAAGTGACTTGTAAACACCATCGCCAAACGAAACGCTGTTACGCACAGCTGATTCACCTGTTCCGACCCAGACCACTTCAGGATTACTGGGCGCGAGCGCGATGTCGCCGATTGAGAGTGTTCCCTGACGTTCGAAGATCGGCTTCCACGTAATGCCGCCGTTCGTGGTCTTCCATAATCCACCCGACGCGCTCGCGACATAGACCACATTCGCATCGCCCGGAATACCTTCGACGTCGGCGATGCGGCCGCCCATGATCGCTGGACCAATACTGCGATACTCGAGTCGCGAGAAGGCTTCTTCAAAGGGCGACTTGGTGGCGCCGCCGTTCTGTGCAAATACGGTGAACGCGAGCAGAAAGATAACGATGAGGGTTGACGGAAAGCGCATATTTTCTCCTTAAGCCAAAGACTAACGCGGATGATACCGATCTGTGGCATATTTACGCCATGACATTTATTCAAACCGAGCGCACGAGGCTAAAGCGACTACCCAAACGCGGCTACTTCGACCGCGAGACTGTCTACGGAATTCTGGATGAGGGATTTATTTGTCACGTCGGTTTTGCGCCGGAAGGGCAGCCGTTTGTAATCCCTACCGGGTATGCGCGTGTGGACGACAAGCTTTACATCCATGGTTCGCAAGCGAGCCGGATGTTGCGAACGCTATCGGGTGGCGTTGACGCATGTGTGACGGTGACGATTATCGATGGCCTGGTTTTGGCGCGATCGGCGTTTCATCACTCGATGAATTATCGCTCGGTGGTGATTTTGGGACGTGCGACCCTCGTTGAAGATCGCGAAGAGAAATATGCGGCACTCCTGGCGCTCTCGGAACAAATCATACGCGGACGTTGGGCGGATGTGCGGGAGCCAACCGAGCAGGAGATGAAAGCGACGACGGTGCTGTCGTTGCCGTTGATGGAAGGTTCGGCAAAAATTCGTACGGGCCCGCCGCTTGATGATGAAGAAGATTATGCGATGAATGTTTGGGCGGGTGTGGTGCCGTTAAAGCTTGTGGCTGGTGAGCCGATCAATGATCCGCGGTTGCCGGAGGGGATTGAAGTGCCGGAGTACGCACGGAATTACAAACGTTAGTTAACCACAGATTACACAGATTATTTCCGGATTGCTTCAATAAGAACACGGCCTGTTGAATTTGTTGGTGGAGTGATTCGCAGCAAGGCGGATAATGTTGGCGCGATGTCTGCAGGTGAGGCCGGTTCAAGATAGCGGCCCGGGGTTACGCCGGCGCCCATGATGATCGTAGGGACGTGCGTGTCGTATGAGTACGGTGAGCCGTGAGTGGCGGTGATTGTCTCGGCGATTAATTTGTATGGCTCTGCAACCATCACCACATCACCACTGCGCGCCGGATAAAACCCATGAAGCGCGCGACGCTCGATCGGATCTGTAATTGACGTCGCACCACGCAATAATTGCACACGAGAAAATGCGCGTGCGATGCCAGGTGCAGTCAACGCCGCCGCGACGACCACGCCGGAAAACTCCTCGAGATTCACACCATCACGCCGCAGCGCGTCGTAGTTGAAATAGATGTTGTTGTTGACGAACCACTCCCTCGTGTTTGCGCCTTCGTTAAATCGCAGCAGGTAATCGGCACTGGGATCCGGCGATTTCCCCTGCGGGTTATAGCGCGCGCTGATGGCCGCCTGAATCTTCCCCATCACATTCGCGAATGGCACCCTCCCGCCACCCAATCCAAGTGCCGCAGCATGTTCGGGAATCGGAGCGACACCATGATCGGCAGTGAGAGCGATGAGCGTATTCGCGAGTCCCACGCGAGCGTCAATAAAGTCGAGAAGCTTTCCGATGGTTTGATCCGTGCGCAGCGTGACGTCCATCACTTCCTGACTGTATGGTCCATAGCGATGGCCGACGTAATCATTCGCAGAGAAACTCACGGTCAGCACGTCGGTGTCGTCATCTTGTCCTAGCTGCTCGTTGACAATTGCCTGTTGTGCAAACGAAAGGAGGACGTCGTTGATGTAAGGTGAATAGTCGAGCGCGGTGTAGAAGGCGCGTCCAGGTGTCGTGGCGCCGCCGGTAATCGTGTGTGGAAAGGAGTTCGTATCTCCGGTTGCGGTTACAGTCTCCCAACTGGGATTATCCGCACCCGCGCGTTTGACGTATTCGCTTTCCGGGAGTAGCCGTTCCCATTTCGTCCCGAAATATTTGTCGGCAGGTTTGGCGGCGTTGAAGGCGGTGACCCACGCTGGCAACTGATTGAAGTAATAAGTCGACGAGACCATCGTACCCGACGCCCAACTGAACCAATAGGCCGCATTTGCATGACGACCCGCGGGCAGGATCGCTGAGCGATCCTTAACTGAAATGCCGATCACTTTCGCGCGATCGTTGGTTGCGAGTCGTAGTTCGTCGCCGACAGTTGAAGCCATCAGACGCGAGGGACTCGCCGCTGGATCATTCGGCAATCCACCGAGCAGTTTCACAGATTCATCGGAGACACTCGTGATTCTTTTGCCGCTCGCACGGTCCAACCACTCGTTACCGATGATGCCCGACTCAGCCGGATAAGCGCCGGTCATCATCGTGCCGTGACCGGGCGCGGTGTAGGTCGGCATGTGATCGTAGTTTGACTGCGTCCACGACCCTCCATCGCGCGTCAATCGTCGAAAGCCGTTAGGACCAAACAGATCTCCGAAGCGTTCGAGATAATCGTAACGAAACTGGTCTACTGCGATCAGCAGGACCAGTTTCGCTCGTTTCTGAACTGTTGGTTGAGTGCGTTTTTGTGCAGGGGCAACGGAGCTAAGCAGAATAATAACTGCAAGCCCAATGGCAAGCGGGGTTCGTTGGCGCATGGCCCCGCATGTTAGCACGGATGCCCGCTGATGTTATTCGTATCTCAATGCTTCAATCGGATCCAGCGACGCAGCTTTGCGCGCGGGGTAGTAGCCGAAGAAAATCCCGACCGCGGCAGAGAAGAGAACTGAGCCGACAATCGCCATCATCGAAACCAGCGTGGGCCAACCCAGGAATGCAGGGATCGCCAGCGAGAGTGCGATACCGAGAACGATCCCTATTGCGCCGCCCGTCAAACTGAGCACGATCGACTCGATCAAAAACTGGCTCCGAACAGCAGATGAACGCGCGCCAATCGCCATCCGAATTCCGATCTCGCGCGTGCGCTCGGTAACCGATACCAGCATGATGTTCATGATGCCGATACCACCCACGAGCAGTGACACGCCTGCAATACAAGCCAGCAGGATCGTCATCGTCTTGCTGGTCTCGTTCGCTGCCTCGGCAATATCCGTCATGTTACGCACCGTGAAATCGCTCGGCTCGTTTGCACTGAGTTTATGACGCTGACGCAGCAAGTCAGTGATTTGCGATTGAGCAGTGTAAGTTGCGTCCTGAGAGATCGCCGATACATAGGCAATCTGAATTCGATCACGACCGAGAATTTTCTTCTGCACTGTTGTGAACGGGGCAAAAGCGACGTCGTCCTGGTCGCGTCCCTGCGCATCCTGCCCTTTTGCCGCCATCACGCCGACCACTCGGAAAGGAAGGTTCATCACGCGGATATCCTGACCGATCGGATCGGCGCCGGGATAAAGATTGTCTGCGAGTGTTTGGCCGATCACGATTACGCGAGCAGCAGTACGTACGTCTGCGTCGGTAAAGAATGAGCCATTTCCAATCGGCCACTTACGTATTTCAGGATACTGTTCGCTAACGCCGGTTACCGCAGTGTTCCAGTTCATGTTGCCCGCGACGAGTTGTGATCTCGCGTTCACAGACGGAGTCACCATCGAAACACTCGGCACTTCGCGCTTGATCGCGTCGAGATCTTCAACAGTAAGGTTCTGGTTACCGGTGTCGCCCGTGCCGCTGCGCACGCCGCCGACGTTCTGTGCACCTGCACTCACGAAAAGCAAATTCGTGCCGATGCTTTCGATCTGAGCCTGCACCGAAGCCGAAGCGCCCTGGCCGATGCTCACCATCGCAATCACGGCGGAAACACCGATGATGATACCGAGCATAGTCAGAGCCGCGCGCATCTTGTTACGAACAAGAGCACGAAAGGCGACGCGAATGATCATCAATAGGGTCATGATCTATCCCTTACTCTTCCTCGTCGTCGTCTTCGATGACGGGAAGATTTTTCAATTCTTCCGCTGCGTTACGTGGATGCTCAACGGGATGGTCCGACTTGATCTTGCCATCCTTAAATACAATCACGCGGTCGGCATACTCAGCGATGTCGGGCTCGTGCGTTACCAGCACGAGCGTGATGCCGCGCTCTCGATTCAAGCGCTGAAAGATCTCCATCACTTCAACTGACGTACGCGAATCCAGATTACCGGTCGGCTCGTCAGCCAGGATCAACGCCGGATGGTTAACAAGTGAACGAGCCACTGCAACACGCTGTTGCTGTCCACCTGACAACTGATTCGGATGGTTCTGTTCGCGTCCTGCGAGTCCGACTGCGTTCAGCGCTTCGATAGCCCGTTCATGACGCGTTGCCGCGTCAACGCCGAGGTAAAGCATCGGCAGTTCGACGTTCTCGAGTGCTGAAGTTCGCGACAGCAAATTGAACCCCTGGAAAATAAATCCGATCTTCTTGCAGCGAATGTCGGCACGTTCGTCTTTCGACATCTCCGAAACGTCTTCGCCGTCGAGAATGTATGTGCCACGCGTCGGACGATCCAAACAACCGAGGATGTTCATCGTGGTGGATTTTCCCGATCCGGACGCGCCCATGATCGCGACAAACTCGCCTTCATTAATCGTCAACGAAACGCCACGAAGCGCGTGAACTTCAACATCGCCCATCGTGTAGGTCTTGTGAATGTGATCCAACTGGATCACCGGACGAGCTTCTGGCGCGGATGTGCCGAGAACAACTCCTGGCTCGTGCGTTTCAACTGCAAACTGGGTAGACATCGTTCTGGTCCTTGGTACTTTGTTCTTCGTTCTTTGTACCTGGTGCCTGGTATACAAAGTACCAAGCACCAAGATCCAAGTTCATTGATTACCGCCGTGGACCGCCGCCACCACCAGCGCCACGTGGTGCGCCACCAAATCCTGGCGGCGTCGATTGCGTCGACGTTCGAGCTGCACCGGAGATCTGCTGGCCGGTGATCACCATGTCGCCTTCGTTCAAATTACCCTCGACGACTTCCGTCGCTGAGCCATCACTCAGACCAGTCGTGATTCTGCGACGTTCCGGCTTGCCATCCTGGCCCAGTACCCAAACAACGCGCACCTGACCCGGTAGCACTGGAGCTGAAGCCGGCGCGAATCTGTTTTCACCCCCACCATCACCTGCGGCATTGTTGTCGCCCTGCTGACGTCTGCGACCCTGGCCCTGACCTTGACCCTGACCACTACCGGCGCCTGTGCCCGTTCGCTGTCTATTCGCATCCTGCGGCGTAAACCGAAGCGCAGAGTTTGGAACCTTCAATACGTTGTTCCGTTCGTCAATCGTGATCGTCAAATTAGCCGTCATTCCCGGTTTCAGTGCCTGCTCCGGATTCGCGACATTGATCACGACGTTATAAGTGACAACGTTCTGCACGTTCACAGGATTGAGTCGCATCTCCTGGATCTTGCCGTCGAATTCCTTGCCCGGAAATGCGTCAACAGAAAACTTCACTGACTTCGCTTGCTCAACAAGTCCAATGTCAGCCTGGTCGATATTCGCAATCACCTGCATCTGCGTCAGGTCATTCGCAATCGTGAAAAGCGTCGGCGCCGACAAACTCGCCGCCACCGTCTGGCCCACGTTCACGTCACGCGAAACCACGACGCCGTCGATCGGCGAAGTGATCGTCGTGTGACTGAGATTCACTTCCGCCAAACTCAGCGCTGCCTGCGCCTGTTGAACTTGAGCGGCGGCCTGCTGCACCTGCGCCTGTGACTGTTGCACCTGCGCTTGCGACTGCTCAACAGTTGCTTGCGACTGTGCTATGCCGGCGGTTGATGCCGACTGCTCGGTAAGCTTCGCCTGGTTCAACTGCGATACGGCCTGGTTGTAACGCGCTTCGGCCGTTCTGTAAGCCGTCTGGGCGACCTCGTAATCTCTCTGCGCGATCACGCCCGCTTTAAGTAACGACTCCTGCTGCTTCAAAAGACTCATCGCGTCATCCTGCTGTGCTTTGAGCACAGCGACGTTTGCCTCAGCGGCAGATACACCAGCTTGATTGTTTTGAACTGTCGACTTGGCGGCGAGGTTTCGTGCCTGCGCATCGCTCACACCAGCACGAGAATTCACCACCGCGGCACGTGCATTTGCGAGTCCCGCGCGTGCGTTTTCAAGATTCGCGCGCGCCTGCTGCACTTGTGCTTTGGCAGTTGAGGGATCGAGCTGGGCGACAACCTGGCCCTTCTTTACCGTTGAATTGAAGTCGGCATAAAGCGCGGCAATCGTGCCCGAAGCCTGACTACCAACCTGCACAGTAGTTACAGCTTGTAGTGCACCGGTGGCTGTTACGGTGTTGCGTAAATTTCCTCGCTCCACACGCGCAGTCATGTACTGCGGCGTGCTCGATGAGTCACCCCAAAAATAAAAGCCCGCCAGCATCACCGCAGCCATAAAGCCGCCGCCGATCAATAATTTCTTCTTGCCAAGTAGTAACTTGGCCCAAACTTGTTTAAGCCAGCCAAGGCTTCCACCTGTACTGATTCCGCCCACTAATGGTTGTTTTATTGTTTGAGTCGACATTCGATTCCTCTGTAAACGCCTATTTTCAATTGCTACCTGCAATTACGATGCACATGTCGTCAGACACCTGCTTTCTTCCATTGGTTACAAAAAGCCTCACCTAAAAAACCGCACCCGTGACAAATCCGGGTAACTTGCTGTTGTAACCGTCCGGAGGGTCGAGGTGTCTTACTCGTCGGGACACTCCCCTGGAATTAACAAGGACGACTTAGGAGTTAGGAAAAAATAGTGATGAACAAAGGACGGTTTAAGAAAATCGCAATAGCCTCTATCTCGGCAATTGCTTTGGCTGGCTCGATCGCTGTTGCACAGACGGTTACACCAGATCAGAACACGCAACAGGGTTCCAAGATGGAACACCGCAGTGGTCGGGGCAAACACGGTGGACGTGGTGGCTGGGGTGGAATGCGCCAGGGCGGATTCTTCAGACAGCTCAATTTAACTGAGGACCAGAAAGCCAAGATGAAGCAGATCCACGAGAGCTTCGCCGAAAGAAACAAACCCCTGCGTCAAGAGCTTCGAGCCAAGCGACAGGAGTTGCGTCAGGCGAGCGAAGGCGGTACGTTCAACGAAGCACTGGCTACTCAGAAACTGACGGAAATGGCGAGCCTCGAGGCAAAGCTGATGGGCGAGCGCGCCAAGCTGCATCAGGAAACACTTTCCGTTTTGACGGCTGAGCAAAAAGCCCAGTTGGAACAGTCGAAAGCGCAGTTCAAAGCACGACGCGGACAGCGCAAAGCCGACGACAATCAGTAAGCGTTTCCCCCACGGTGTGGCGGATTCAATCTTGATCGAATCCGCCATCCGTTAAACCCGATGAGGATCGCAACTGGCAAGTGGGCTGGAACAAGCCTCGGAACTCGACCTGGCGCGTCAAGCGCAGGGAGGCGACGAGTCTGCCTTTGCAGAGATAGTGAGACGTTACAGCCCGCGCGTGTTTAGTGTAGCAAGCCGGTTCTTCCGGCAGAGAAGTTTGGTTGAAGAAGCGGCGCAGGAAGTTTTTTTGAAAGCTTACACGCAGCTCGGAAGTTTTGAAGGTCGCGGATCGTTTGAAGGTTGGTTGACGCGAATCGCGACGAACACTTGTTTGAATATGGTGAGAAGCTCGAAGCGGCGACCTGAGTCTACCGTTTCCGATCTCACTGAAGATGAGGCGAGCTGGTTGGACCAGCAATCGGGCGACGGTGAACAACCTTCGGTCGAGAATGATTTAGTGGCCACGGATCTCGCCGATCGCTTGCTGTCGGTTTTATCGCCGGAGGATCAGCAAACCTTGTTGATGATTGATGGTGAAGACGCGTCGATCAAGGAAGTAGCTGAAGCGACGGGATGGTCTGAGTCGAAAGTTAAAGTGAGAGCGTTTCGGGCGCGCAAGAAGGTTCGTGAGGCGATGGAGAAGTTGTTGGGTCATAAAAACAGGCAAATGGATTCAGCGGCCGATTAAGCAGGTGAGCATTATGAAAGACAGGCACATCATTGAGATTCTGGACAATGCCTCGATGGCGGCTCTTTCTGAGATTGAGCTGAACGAGGTGCGAGCACATGCGCTCGAGTGTGGATCGTGTCGCAGTGCTTACGAAGCTGCTCGGCTTTCGGCGGTGGCTCTGAAAAGCCGCGCACAGACTGTGATTGAGCCGTCGCCGTTCTTTCAGACACGAGTGATGGCGGCACTTAGAGAACGGCGTGAAGCGGAGAGCGTGCCGGCATTCTTCCGCCTGTGGAAATCGGCGAAACTGCTCGTCTCTTCGATGGCCCTCACGACTGCCGCGCTCGGCGTATTGACTTTTGTGTTGCCCGGGACGGTTGTCTCTGACGATCAAGCGTTGTCGGCCTATTCCGCAGAATCAGTAATCATGGGCCAGGATCCGGACGATCAGATGACTTACGACCAGGTGCTCAGCACGATTTACGAAGATGACGATGATGCGAGGTAATCATGAATAACGAAACCAGGAATCGGTGGCAGGTACGCGTTGCAGCCGTGATCATCTTCGTGCTTGGCTTCACCGCCGGAATACTTGCGCTCAATGTATATCGCGGTGTGGTGCGTGGCGGCGGCGGACCGGGGAACCGGTTCGATAATATGGCCGAACGTCTCAACCTGACGGCCGATCAAAAAACTAAAGTGCAGGAGATCTTCAGCGACACACGCGAGCAGTTACGCGCAGTGCGACAGGAGACAGAGCCGCGCATGGCAGAGATTCGCCGGCAGGCTGACGGTCGTTTGCAGACAGTGTTGACTCCCGAACAGTGGCAGCAGTTTCAAAAGCTGCGCGACGAGCGCGGGGGAGGGCGACGCGGCCGGGGCCGCGGATAAACGCGGATTAGGGACGGATCAAGGCTTTGAGTACACGTCCCTCGGAGACATCTGCGAGCGCTTCGTTTGCCTGCTCCAATCCGTATGAAATCAGTTTCATCCGTGTCCATGCTTCCGGTCGATGTGCAGTGATCTGAGCAGCGCGATAGAAGTGAGAAAATTCAGATCCCCAACAGCCACGCACGTCTAAGTGTTTCTTGTTCAGATCCAGATGAGGATTGAATGAAGTCTCTCCGTGGTCTGTGTATTGACCAACGACGACCACAGTACCCGCATCGCGTGTGAAGCGCATCGCCTGGACCACAGCTTCGGGAGCGCCCGTCGCTTCAATCGTTACATCCGCTCCACGTCCGTTAGTGTTTTTCAAAACCCAATCTAATCGTTGACTCTCATCGGTTCTTTCGATGTTGAGCGTGCTTGTGGCGCCGGCTTCGATCGCAGCATCGAGTCGCATCTGTGGCGCACCGATGCATAACACTCGCAACGCCCCACTCATCAGTGCCAGCACAACCGAATTAATTCCAACAGGTCCGGAACCCAGCACTAGCACTGTGTCGCCAATCTTGATGTCGCCGCGTTCAACCGCATGAAGTGACGTGGGCAACGCACACCCGCCGGCCATGAATGTCTCCGGATCAGCATCGAGACGGATGCAACGAGTACCCGGCTTGATGTAAATGTGACTGGCCCATCCGCCGCATAGTCCATCATCAAGACCGTAGGTGATACCGTAGACCTTGCGTTGCGGACAGCGCGTGCCGGCTTTGGCGACGAGGCAATACCAACACGCATTGCACGTGCGGTGAACGTCGAGGAATGTTACGCGGTCGCCTTCACTGAATCGCCTCCCTTCAACGTCAAATAACTCACCGCGAATTTTCTGCAAACGCCCCGTTGAGACATGACCCGGAACGAGGGGATACGGAACACCTCCAAGCCGGCCCTGTTGCAGATAGACATCGGTGCCGCAAACCTCTGAAAGCTCGACTTCGAGTAACGCAGAATTAGTCTCCAGATCCGGCTCGGCTACTTCGCGAACCTCAACCGGCGAATTCGGTTCGGGAATAACGGCGGCAATTGGCATGCGCGGAAGAATACTGTATAACCGACTCTCTCACACTAATAATCATTAGAAAGTAGGTTCCCCTTCGTGCCAGAAAGTCGACATCGAAAGAAAACCGTAGCCAGAAAACGTCCCCGAGTACCGCATTCGAACCCGGCTCCCAATGCGCCGCAGATTCCGGGCAGCCGCAATGCGAGAATCGGCGTCCTGATTCTTGTCGCCGTCATCGCGATTGCCGGTGTGGTGTACGTCATCACACGCCGCAACGGGCCGACTCAAACAACCTGGGATGTCACCACTCCTTCCGGCTTGAAGATCCACGATCTGAAAGTCGGCGATGGTCCAAGTCCAAAGATGGGCCAGACGGTCAGAGTCCACTACATCGGCCGCTTCGAGAATGGCCAGGAGTTCAATAATTCGTACCAAATGGGCAACCCGGCGGAGTTCAGGCTCGGCGGAGTGATTGATGGTTGGAACGAGGCGCTTCAGACTATGAAAGTCGGAGGGAAGCGGAAAATCTGGGTACCGAGTAAGATTGGTTATGGCACTACGGGGAAACCACCAACGATACCTCCCAATGCGAATCTCGAGTTTGATATTGAGCTGTTAAGCATCAAATAGCGAATCTGCGTAATCTGTGGATGTGTTTTTGTGTCTGATAGTCTTTTGTGGGAGACTTTCAGCATGAGTAACGACAGTCTGACGATCACCGACAACCGCACGGGGAAACAATACGAATTACCAATCCAGGACGGCACGATCAAGGCCATGGATCTGCGTCAGATCAAAGTTGCTGACGACGACTTTGGTCTGATGACCTACGACCCGGCGTTCATGAACACCGCGTCGTGCAAGAGTCGCATCACCTTCATCGACGGCGACAAAGGCATTCTCGAATATCGCGGTTATCCGATCGATCAGCTGGCAGAGAAGAGCACTTACCTCGAAGTCGCTTACCTGTTGCTCTACGGTGAACTGCCCAGTGCGACACAACTCGCCGAGTGGACCAGAAACATCACTTACCACACGTTCATCAACGAAAATATCAAGAAGGTAATGGACGGCTTCCATTACAACGCGCATCCGATGGGCATGTTTCAAGCCACTCTCGGTGCGCTTTCAACTTTTTATCCTGACGCGAAAGACATCTTCAACGTCGAGTGTCGTTGGAAACAGATTTACCGGTTGATTGCGAAAGTTCCGACGATCGCTGCATTCGCTTTTCGACACCGGATCGGAATGCAGTATTCGTATCCCGACAACGATCTGAGTTACGAAGGCAATTTCCTCAACATGATGTTTAAGACTACGGAGTTGAAGTACAAACCGAATCCGGTGCTTGAGAGAGCGCTCACGGTACTCTACATACTTCACGCCGATCACGAACAGAATTGCAGCACGAATGCGATGCGAAGTATCGGCAGCGCGCACACGGATCCGTTTTCATCACTCGCCGGCGCGGCGGCGGCGCTCTATGGACCACTGCATGGCGGCGCAAACGAGATGGTGTTGCGGATGTTGAAGGAGATCGGGTCGGTAGCGAACGTGCCGGATTACATCAAGCGAGTGAAAGCCGGCGAGTTTCGCTTAATGGGATTTGGTCATCGTGTTTATAAGAACTACGATCCACGCGCACGGATCATCAAGCAGGTCGCTTACGAAGTATTCGAAGTGACCGGCAAGGATCCGCTGCTCGACATCGCCCTCGAACTCGAACGAATCGCACTCGAAGACGAATACTTCGTCAAACGTCGTCTCTATCCAAACGTGGACTTCTACTCCGGCATCATTTACCAGGCGATGCGTTTCCCTGTCGACATGTTTCCGGTGATGTTCGCGATTCCGAGAACGTCAGGCTGGCTGGCCCAATGGGTAGAACTACTCGAAGACGAGGATCAAAAAATCGCGCGCCCGCGCCAGATTTATCTCGGCAGCAGAACGCGCGATTATGTACCTATCGATAAAAGATCCGTGTAAATCCGCGGCTAAAACTATTCCAGCATCTTAGCCGCTATTTCCTTGAAGAGCTTCGCGCATACAGTGCCCGTAATATGAAGCGGATCCATGCGCGGATTGAACTCCACAATATCCGCACCCACCACTTTCCCTTTCAGCCGCTGAATCAGATCGATCGCCTGCCGCGTCGATAAACCACCCGGCTCACGGTGCGAAACTCCCGGCGCGAACGCAGGATCAAGCGCATCAACGTCAAACGAGATGTAGACCGGCGAATCAAACTCGAGTTGCAGATCCGGCGTCACGCTTCGCATCTCGATTGTCTCAACGCCAAACTTTTTTACCTGGTCGCGCTGGTGAGCAGTGAAAGTCCTGACGCCAACCTGCACCAGTCGCTTCACCAGCTTCTGTTCCATGATTCGCGCGAACGGCGACGCATGAGAATTACGGTTACCCTGGTAACTATCGTAAATATCCGGATGCGCGTCGAAGTGAAGTATGCTCAGGTCTGTGTACTTTCTCGCGAAGGCACTGACGATCGGATGTGTGATCGAGTGATCGCCTCCGAGCGAAATCGGAGTTAGTCCATCGCCGATTAGCGTGTGGATCGAGTTCTCGATCAGCGTCAACATATCGCTACCCGCGACGGGCTCGATGTCACCCGCGTCGAAGAAGATCGAGTCGTCCGAGAGATCGGTACCGTTTTCACTCGTCAGATTCCAGGCGTCGGAACGAAGTGCGGCACGAATTTGTGGCGGCGCATCGGCAGCGCCTTTTGTGAATGACGAATTCTCGTCGTAACGAATTCCTATGATGGCAAGTTTCGGGCGCTGCTCTCCAGCACCAACCGAGGTTTCGGGCATTTTGGTTCCTTCATCTGGGCTTCCAGGAAACAGGGGCTAATGAGGTGGATTATACCGTATGGGATTTATCTGAACGAACGATAGGCAGTAAATCCGAAATAGATTGCGAGTCCAATCAGTCCCCAGTACTGCATTGGAATGGCGTAGAGAGTGTGTCGCGTTCGGTAGGTAGTTACAGAGCCGGATTTTTCGAACGTTACTTCTGCAATCTTTTTGCGGTTTACAAGCAAGCCAACGCAGAAGGTGAGTAACGCTCCCATCACGATCGATGTATGAAGCGGGAACGACGGTGCGTTTCTGTCCAAAACATCGAAGCCGGTGAGCTTGTTGAGCAATACACCGATGATGAGGAAAGGCGCAATAAACAAGAATGGGACCAGCCAGCCCAGACCAGTGTAGAAAATCATTGGGAGCTCCTTATCCTGCTTCGACAGTTTGCGGATTTGGCGACGTGGAACCGCAACCTTCATGAAGCTTCTGCCAGAGAGTTGCTCGATCGATGTCGAGACCGTTGGTGCTGATTGCTATCGAACTCATACCAAACACACGTTGCACCTGCGAAACCAATCTGAACCACAATGGACGGCGAGATTCGTAATGGCTCATGTCATGGAGTTCGAGTGAAATGTACTCAGCACCGGAAAGATTGTAGGACCGGATACGACGAATATCTTGCCACCGGATCGTTCCCACCTTGAG
>DATEIS010000023.1:0-13018 GCA_035278765.1 Pyrinomonadaceae bacterium
TCTCAGACGATTCCGGATCGAGCGCAAAACGATCCGATTTTTAACAACATTACAGCTCTCGCTAATGCCAGTCCGTTTGGGCAGTTCGTTGCGACGAGAGATCCGCGGCAGATTCAGTTTGGATTGAAGTTCAACTTCTAATTCGTGAGTTCGCAGAAAAGCATCCACAGATTACGCAGATTCCTTTCTGTGTAATCTGTGGATTTGCTTTTAGGGCTTGCTGACGGCGTCTTCCAAACGTTTCCGTTCTTCAGCGCTCAATTTTTTTGCCGTTGCGAACGCTTTCTGAGCGTCGTCGCGCCGGCCGGCTTGCGTGTATGCGCGACCGAGGAGGGCAAAAGCGTTGGGCCATGTCGGATCCAACGTCGTGGCACGTTCCAACAACGCAATCGCTTCGTTGATCGATCCCTGTTTCATGCGCGCCTGGGCGAGTGTCTCAATCGCGGGTCGAAAAGTTTTGTCTGCTTCGACGACTTTGGTGAGTTCGGTGACCGCTTCGTCAAGCTTTTCGCGTTGATAATAAATCTTGCCGACTTGATACCTCGCCAGCACCATCTCCGGGTTTAGTTGCAACTCCTTTTGAAACGCGACCAATGCTTCGTCAAAACTACTGCGCTTCAGATAAACGTGACCCAGCGCGTAATGAGCTTCAGGCAACTGTGGATCTAACTGTGTCGCGCGCTGTAGTTCCTGGATCGCACGGTCGGTTTGGCCGGAGTTATCGAGAGCTTCGCCCAGCAGGAGATGTGTCTTTGCGGCCTTGGGATCGAGTTGCAATGCTTTTTCGAATGAGGCGATCGCGTTGGGGTATTGTTTCAGGCGCAAATAAACTTCGCCGAGTGCCGCGACTGTGCCGGCGTCTTGCGGTGTTAGCTTGACGAGTTTTTCGAGTTCGACTGCTGCCTCTTTGAAGTCTTCTGTGCCGATCAGTGCGAGGGCAAGTAACTGCCGGGCTTGCAGGTGATCGGGATTAGACTTCAATGCGTTGCGGAGAGATTCCTTTGCGAGATCGAAACGCGCGGTGCGGAAGTAAGTAATACCGAGATTGAGATGAGCCGCAAAGAATTGCGGGTTCTTTCCGAGCGCGCGCTGAAACGCTTTGATAGCTTCGTCCGGTTGGTTGAGTCGATTGAAAGTAACACCCAGGTTAACAATCGCTTCGACGCATGCGGGAGCGGTTTGCAGTGCGTCCTGGTACCGCATGGCTGCCGTTGCCCACTCGTTTTGCGCCGCTGCGGACTCGGCTGATTTTAGTTGTTCCTGAGCCGGAGCGCAGTCCGGGCTGAGCGTTTGCGCCGTCAGCACGGCCGGAACGGCAATCAGTACTGCAAAAATTGAGAGCAGGCGTGTCACAGTCTGCATTTTTCACTATCATACGGCCCATGAACAAGTCTCCAGGAAAGCTTCTTCTCCGCGACGCCCGAATAGTGTTGCCAAATAGCATTATCGAAGACGGAATAATCCTTATAGAAGACGGGCGCATCGTCTCTATTGGCGAGAATCAGAGCGCTGATGCTGAGACGCTTTCGCTGGGCGGATTGACCGTGCTGCCGGGCTTTATCGACGTGCATATTCACGGAGCGGTCGGAGTTGATGTGATGGAGGCTTCGGCTGATGGTCTCGCGGAAGTCTCAGCATACTTGGCGACGCAGGGTGTAACCGGGTGGCTGGCGACGTTGGTGCCCGGCAGTGATGAGAATTATGCGAACGTGAGTGCTGCTGTCGCCGCCGCCATGAACAGCTCTGAAGGCGCGTGTGTGCTGGGCATTCATTACGAAGGACCATTCGTTAACTCGGCGCAGTGTGGTGCTCTTCATACCGAATACTTCAAGACTTATTCGGATCCGAAAGATCTGGATTCGCTGCCGGTGCCTGATAACTGCGTTCGCATGACGACGATGGCGCCTGAGGTTGAAGGTGGCGTAGAACTCGCTCGTGAGTTAACAAGACGCGGATGGGTGATCTCGATTGGTCACACGCGCGCTGATTTGCGAGTGCTAGACGACGCTTGTGCGGCAGGTGCGCGTCACATGACACACTTCATGAACGCGATGGCGCCCTTGCATCATCGCAATCCTGGTCCAATCGCTTGGGGCTTGTCTCGTGACGATGTGACCGTCGATCTGATCGCCGACGGCATCCACCTCAATCCCTACATGCTTCGCTTGCTCATGAAAATAAAAGGCGCTAACAGAATCAGTTTGATCAGCGACGCAATTGCCGCGGCAGGGAAGGGAGATGGCGACTATCAGATCTGGGGCGAAACCATAACAGTGAAGAATCGTCGCACGTCGAATGCGGCAGGCAGTATCGCCGGTTCGGTGATCAGCATGCTCGACGCCGTGAATCTTCTGCACTCACTGGGCGTTCCCTACACCGATCTCGCGCGGATGGCCTCGTCAAACCCGGCGAAGTTACTCGGCCTTGATAAAGTTTGCGGCTCAATCGAAGTCGGCAAACGCGCCGACCTCGTCGCTCTCGACGACGACGGCAACGTCAAACTAACGCTGATCGGCGGTAGATCCGTTCCAAATCCGCGTTAATCCCCACCCACCGATAATCACGAGCGCGAACCCGATGAGTACATGAAGCACGTCGTCCGCGTAGGTCCAGTAGAAGTATTGAATCGGGGTCAGACCTATAACACTCGCCAGCACCTGGTAAAGATCTATCAATCCAAATCCCAGATTGAACGAGCTCGCGAGGGCATCGCTGTTGGTCATGGTGACTGCCAGGCCGATGCAGCCAAAGATGATGTGAAACAAGTTGTACGGAGCGGCCCCGCTCATCAGGCTGTACTGTGCGGGTATCACGAATCCGGCGATACCAGTCAGTATCAGCAACGGCGCGAAGATCAGGAGAGTCTTCTGATTGAGGGACTTATTTTCCATTCGGCCGATCCTCGTAGAAGCCGGCGCGTTCGTAAGCCTGGTCCACCAGTTCGATAGGATGGCAAACTTTCAATTCCATTTGCGACAGGCAGGCGCCCGCGCCGATGTGCATCTGGCAACCGGGATTGCCGGTAGCAAGTATAGCAGCATGGGTGGAGTTTATGTGGTCCAGTTTCTCCTGCAACACGCGCTGCGACATTTCCGGTTGCATCAGGTTATATACACCCGCAGCGCCGCAGCAGCGTTCGGTGCCGTTTAGTGCGACAAAATTGTCGCCGGTGACGGTGCGCAGCATGCATTCTGAAGTCTCGCCGCCACGTTGGCCGTATAAAAGATGACACGAGGTATCGTATGTCACGTGTGTGTCCACGGGGCTCGGCGCGGTTCGCATTTCCACGGTTGCGAGTTGCTGGCTCACGTCGCGTACTCTGGCGCTGAAGTTGGCAGCCCTTTCAGCAAGTTCTTTGTGGTTGGCAAACAGATGCCCGTATGTTGTTAGCATCGCGCCACAACCACCGGCGTTCGTAACGATTGGGGCATCGGAGTTGAAAGCGGATAAGTTTTGACGGGCAAGTTCGCGTGCGCCTTCGAGATCGCCCGCGTGCGCGTGCAAGGCGCCGCAACAGACCTGTTCGGACGGTGTGGTGACGTTGAAGTTATTCGCGCGCAGCACGCGTTCAGTTGCGCGATTGACCCGCGCGAAGAGTCCCTCTCCGACACACCCTGAAAACAATAAAACTTTCTCGCCGTTCTGTTCTGTCTTAATCGCGCGGTCATTCGAGAACACGGGTCGGGAGCTCTCAAGCAGAGCCAGACCAAACTCAGCACGCGGAGAGATCAATAGTGCAAGTCGTGACTTCAACAGCAGTCGCGCTAATCCAAGGTCGCGAAAGATTCTAGACGCCGTGAAGAACAGCCGCAGACGAGTTTTTGATAGCCAAACGTGGCACAGGACGAAACGTAAAAGCTTGTTAGCAAGATCCGACTTTGGTTGCGACTCGAGTAATTCTTCGCGACTCGCTTCCAACAACTGGCCATACTCAACACCGGCGGGACAAACCTGTTCGCACGCACGGCAGCCAAGACAGCGATCGATATGTGTACCAAATGCGCTCGACGTATTTTCCAGTCGTCCCTCAGCGACCGCCCGCATGAGGTAAAGCCGCCCGCGTGGCCCATCATTCTCGTTACCCGTGATGACGTACGTCGGGCACGCCTCCAGACACAAACCGCAGTGAATGCAGGCTAGTAGTTTATCTCCCTGAGTTGCTAATGCTTTTGAGAGCATGCTTTACAGGATTACAAGATTTGCATGATTTTCATGATTCATCTTGTCCATCCTGAAAATCTTGTAATCCTGTCTACAAAAGTCTCGGTAATCAATAACCGACAGCCTGTCCATCACTGCGCCGCGGATCAGTCGCACCCAACCTCATGCCCGTTTTCTCTTCGATCATGATCCCTTCGGCATCGCCGAGGTAACGGAGCTTGGCGAGCTTGTGACCTCTCGACGTGAGCGCACGTTGCGTGTCACCAGACAACCCAAACGGCTCGCCGACGAGTTCATCCGGCAGCCACTGGTGATGAATACGCGGGAAGTCGATCGCCTGTTGGATATTCATCTCGTAGTCGATCACGTTGGTGATAATGCAAAACACCGTATTGATGATCGTTGGACCACCGGGACTACCCACCGTGAACCACAAACTACCGTCTTTGCGCAGCACGATCGTCGGCGTCATTGCAGAAAGCGGACGCTTCTTCGGCGCCACTGCATTGCGCTCGCCCTGGATCAGCCCGTACATGTTCGGTGTGCCCGGCTTGGCGGCAAAGTCGTCCATCTCATCATTGAGAAGCAGCCCCGTACCCTTCGCCATAGCCGCCGAGCCGTAAGAGTTGTTGAGTGTGTAGGTGTTTGAGACCGCGTTTCCCTCGGCATCGACGACAGTGAAATGCGTTGTGTCGTCAGACTCATATCCAGCCGGCCGGCCCGCGCGAACTTCAGCACTGGTCGAAGCGCGATCGGTTTTGATAGTCGTGCGCAAAGTCGCAGCGTATGCCTTATCGATCAATCCCTGCACCGGAACTTTCACGAAGTCACTATCACCCATGTACTCGGCACGATCGGCAAAAGCACGCCGCATCGCTTCGGCCATCAGATGGTAACGATCAGACGAGCTCACCTCTGTCTTTTGCAGATCAAAACCTTCGAGAATATTCAGCATCTCGATCAGCACAGCACCACCCGACGACGGCGGCGGCATCGAGATGATCTCGTGACCACGATAGTTGCCACGCACCGGCGTGCGCTCTTTGGTGACGTAGCCACGCAAGTCTTCCATCGTCATCAGACCGTTGTTGCGTTTCATGTCGGCGACGATCAATCGCGCCGTTTCACCTTCATAAAACTCATTTGGACCAAATCGTTGCAGACGCGCGAAAGTTGCAGCGAGTTCAGGTTGCCGAAAGAGTTCACCTTCCTTATAAAACTGTCCGCCTTTTAAATAGATTCGTTTCGTCTCGGCGTATTGCGAAAGATATTCCCGGCTGTTGTATAGGGAACGTGCCAGCTCATAGGTGACTGTGAAACCGGCGCCTGCCAGGCGGCGTGCGGGGTCGACGAGTTGGGCCCAAGTGAGTTTGCCTGAACCGTACTTCTTCAGCGCGAGTTCCATTCCGCGCACCGTGCCCGGCACACCAGCGGCGCGATAGCCGATGAGCGATCCACCTTCGCCTTCGATCAGATTTCCGTTCTTGTCGAGATAAACATCGCGATGCGCCGCAGCGGGCGCCATCTCACGATAATCGATAGCGGTGGTCCTGCCGTCCTTCAAACGAATCATCATGAAACCGCCACCACCGAGATTGCCGGCGGCGGGGTGGGTGACCTGGAGTGCGAAAGCGACAGCGATCGCCGCATCGACGGCGTTGCCGCCGCGCTTCATGATGTCGACACCGACACGCGATGCGACTTCGTTTGTAGACGCCACCATGCCGTGGCGCGCGCGTACAGGCTCGCGGGCAACGACAACAGGGACATTCAGCGCCACAACCAAAAGCAGAACGATCACTTTAATTGTTTTCATCGTCTTAACCTGCGGCAAAAATATTTTTTGGATCAAGTTGTCTCTTGATCCTTTCCATCAAAACTTTCGCAGTCCCGGTAGCTTCTTTATGGGTCCGGTTTTCGCGTGCCCGCTCGGCAGCGATATTGTTCCAAAGATCCGCATCATGCATCACGATCTCAGCATCCTTCAAGAGCTTCAGCGCTTGTTCAATCTGAAACAAAACACCTTTCTCGTTCCCGGCAAAACGTACGAGCAACCTCCCCGACAAGATCTCCACAGCCACCGGAAATAAGCGCGCCTGCAAAACGGCACGCGCGCCGGTACGGAGATCGTCAATCGCGCCCGTTGCAATCACTGTCGCTTCACGGGCAGGCAGTGGTCGTAGTTTGAAATTCAGTTCGGTGATGATACCGAGGCTGCCATAACTACCCGTAAAAAGCTTGCACAGATCGTAACCGGCGACGTTCTTGACTACTCGTCCACCTGCTTTGATCTGGCTGCCATCAGCGAGCACGACTTTCATCCCGATCACCGATCCACGCGGGCGTCCATAACCAAATTGTTGCGGCCCACCGATTCCAGTAGCAACAACGCCTCCGAGCGTTGCTCGTCCATCGTCCGGCGGATCGAGCGGCAACCATTGCCCGTTTTCTGCGAGCTTCGCGTTGAAATCCGTTAGTGTGACACCGGCCTGCGCGATCGCAACCAGATCTGCCGGTTCGTGTTCGATGATCCGGTTGAGACGACTCGTGTTGACGATGAGCTTCGCTGTTTTGTTCTCACGAGCAAGCCACAGCATATTTCCAGCTGGGAGAACCCCCCAACCTTCATGTGACGCGAGTTTTAGAATCTCGGAGATTTCTTCAGCGTTTGCGGGCGCAACGGAAACAATTCCGTTGTGCGACGAAACGTATGCGTCACCGATTTGCGAGGCCAAAGTCGTTGTTGGATCGGGTCGGTACCGTAACGCGGTAGCGTCGGGTAGCTGTGGTGCTTCAATAACCGGAGGATTATTGCAGTCAGGAAACTCACCCGACGCTACCGCGTTACGGTACTGACCCGATCCAAGCGCGGCTCCTGACGTTTGAGGCAAAGCCTCTGCATCTGGTGTCTCCGATGCTACTGCCTTTGCCTCACCACAACCACGCAACATCGGAACGATCTTTCCCGGATTGCAAAGACCCAACGGATCAAACGCTGCCCGCACACTCAACATCGCATTCATATCCGCATCAGAGAACACGAGCGGCAACAACTCACGCTTATCGAGTCCGACACCATGCTCACCCGTAATCGTCCCACCCGCCGCGACACAAACTTCCATCAACTCCCGACCTGCTTCTTTTACACGCAGGACTTCTTCCGGAGAACGCGAATCAAAACAGATAAGCGGATGCAGATTGCCGTCGCCCGCGTGAAAGACGTTCGCGATCCTAAGCCGGTAGCGCGCCGCAATATCGTAAGCCGCATCCAGTACTTCCGGCAGACGTGAACGCGGCACCACTGCATCCTGGATCATCGAATCCGGCGAGATGCGACCGATGGCTCCGAACGCTCCCTTGCGTGCGGCCCAGAGTTTCTTTCGTTCAGTCTCATCACGCGCGTAACGACAACTGCGCGCGCCGTACTCCATGCAAATGCCTATTACTTTTTCCGCCTCATCGTCGAGACCGGCTTCAATACCGTCCAGCTCGATCAGCAATGCCGCACCGGCATCAGGAGGCAGACCTGCAGCAAAGACACTGGCCTCGACGGCACGAATGATTTCGCCGTCCATCATCTCGAGTGCAGCAGGCATCACTCCTGCAGCGATGATTGCGGACACAGCGTGGCTGGCGTCGTTTACTTCGAGAAACTCGGCGAGCAGCGTACGCACAGCGGGTGGTGACTGGACCAATCGGAGTGTGGCTTCAGTCGCGATACCGAACGTGCCTTCAGAGCCGATAAACGTGCCGAGTAGATCGTAACCATCTGCCCCTCCAAGATCGACGATCTCTCCGCCTGCGAGCACCACACGTAATCCGAGTACGTGATCGGTCGTGGTTCCGTACTTCAAACAGTGAATGCCGCCAGCGCTCTCCGCGATGTTGCCGCCGATCGTACAGGTCGGCTGGCTCGACGGATCGGGAACGTAATACAAGCCATACGGAGCAACAGCTTTCGAGACGTTCAGGTTGACGACGCCCGGTTGGACCACCGCGATTCGATTCTCCGGATCGATGCTGAGAATCTTGCGCATACGCGCTAGTTCGATCACGACGCCTGAGTTTAGTGCGAGTGCGCCGCCGGAAAGCCCTGTACCTGCGCCGCGCGGAGTAAATGCTACATTAGCCCGCGCGAGTTCACGCATGATCGCGGCTGTTTCTTCAGTTGAGGAAGGGAAGACGACGGCGCGCGGACGATGCTTGTGTTGGGGCAGACCGTCGCACTCATAGACGAGCAGTTCATCAGGTCTGGAGAGAACGTTCTCGCGCCCGACGATTGCGCTCAGATTGTCGATTAGATTATCCACGCTTGAACTGTGGATAGTTTATCCACAGATTACGCAGATGTCTCGGTACGGGTAATCACTTTTTTGAATAGATCCAATAACCAGCGTAGATTGCCAGGCCGACCGCGCCTGCAACTGCCGCGGCTTTTGCTTCCTGCAACGTGGCGTTGAGCAGTAGCCAGACAATCAGCAGCAGCGACAGAATCGCGATGATTGTCCCGCCCGGTAATCGAAACGCGGCCTCAGGCCCTTCGCGTCGCGCACGGAAAATGGGCAAGGCGAGACACGTCGCAGCATACGTAAAGAGCCGGGCAATGGTGCTGATCGTAAGCGCCGCCACAAACGAACTCTTCAACGTCAAAAACAGCATCAATCCCGCCGTGATCAGGATCGACACCCAAGGCGTAAAGAACTTGCGGTGTACGCTCCCGATAAACTCCGGCAGTTGTTTTTGTTCCGCCATCGCAAACGGAAGTCGCGAACCTGATAACAAAAGAATATTGAGATTACCGGTTATCGAAACGAGCGCGCCCGCAGAAATGATTGCGCCTCCGGCGACACCCAAAAACTGTGACCCCGCATCAGCGAGAGGCTTTTGCGACTGCGCTAAACCCGGCAACGTTCCCACACAAACCACCTGAATCATGATGTAAAGAATTGCGACGACGAGGATCGCTATCAGCAACGCGCGTGGCAGATTCCGCTGTGGATCGCGTACTTCGCCGGCCGGAATCGTCGCCATCTCAAATCCAGTGAATGCATAGACGAGCAGCAGGACCGACTGTGAAAACGCACCCGTTGTCGGTGCTGGTCCAAACTCGTAAGCCGCCGGATTGAGAAAGAAAAGTCCGGCAGCGATGAAGATGATGATGGGCACGAGTTTGCCGACGGTGAATACGTTACTAACGATCGCGGCCTGTCTGATTCCGAGTAGATTGATGATCGCCAGCACCGTGACGACGAACACGATTACCGCAGCACGCCAGAAAGGATTTGTGACTGACAACCAGAAGTAACTCAGGTAGTTGATCAGCAAATTGCAGTTAGCGGCGAAGGCAGTCACGCGTGCGAGCCAGATCAACCATCCGACCTCAAACGCCACCGCCGGCGCGTATGCCTCGCGCGCGTACAGATATGGACCACCAGTCTCTTCAAAGCGACTGCTGACCTCCGCGAAGCAGAGGATTATGAGTGCCACCACAAGGGCACACACCACGAAGGCAATCAGGCTGTAAGTTCCGATTAAGGCGTAAACTTTGGAGGGAAGACCAAATATCCCGGCGCCGATAATGCCGTTGATCGTGATCGCGACGAGGTCCCAGCGACGTATGCCACGGACCAGGTCGGCCTCGGGTTGGTTCTGCACGCAAAGCTTATAACAAAATCCGCTTAATCTGTGTAATCTGTGTTAAAAAGTGACCTCTATGATCAAGATTCTCGGAACCCTTTTCATATCCCTAACCATCACTGTTTCTGTTTCCGCCCAGTCGTTACAGGATCTCGTCGATCGTGCAGCGAAGACCACTTTGGAGCGTTTCGCCGACAAGAATCTCAAGGAGACCGAACTCTCGATAACGTTGATCGATCTTCGCGACGCAAAGCGCCCGGTTACTGCCAGCTTCCGTGGTAATGAACGAATCTATCCTGCCAGCGTCGTCAAACTCTTCTATCTAGTTGCCGCTCACCGCTGGCTCGAAGACAAGAAGATCGAACAGACACCGGAACTGACCCGCGCGGTGCGCGACATGATCGTCGACTCCTCGAATGAAGCGACTCAATACGTCGTCGATGTGCTCACGCATACGACTGCGGGCTACGAATTACCGCCGAAAGAAATGGAGGAGTGGCAGTACAAACGAAACGCCGTGAACCGTTACTTCTCCTCGCTCGGCTACACCAATATCAACGTCAATCAAAAGACATTTTGCGAAGACGCTTACGGTCGTGAACGCGTCTCACGTGGACCAAACGGTGAGAACCGGAACAAGCTGACCACCGACGCAACCGCGCGCCTGATGATGGAGATCGTGACCGGAAAAATTGCAAACGCGGCGCGCACGGCCGCAATGATGGATCTTTTGAAACGCGAGTACACGGGCCAAAGCAGCGATTCTGATAATCAGGGTCTCGGCTTCACCGGCATCGCGCTAAAAGGTCGTGAAGGATTTCGTCTGTGGTCCAAGGCCGGTTGGACCAGCACCACGCGTCACGACGTTGCCTACGTCGAAATGCCTGACGGCGGGAAGTTTGTCCTGGCAACGTTTACTTCCCAACACGCAAATGAACGCGAGATCATCCCAACTGTGGCCCGCGTCGTTATCGAGGGGCTAAAGGACGTGAAGTGAGCTCACAGCCGCCAACTAAAGACGAATTACAGCGCCAGGTGGAGGAAGTGAAGCAGGACGCCGACGTGCAGCGCGCGCTGAAGCAGGCCACGACTGCAGAGAAGATCGTGGCGAGAGTGCGAGCGCGCGACAAGTTTCTCATTGGCACTCAGCTCGGGTTGCTGATCGGTCTCGGCGCGCTGCATCAGGTGCTGAAGTCTCAGTTCCCGGGTTTTGTCGAAAAGTACCCGCTAACTCTCAAGCTCATCCTCGCGATCGCAGTCGTGGTTGCGTGTCTGATGGTGTTGCGTCTGATCGATGTTTACATCATCGGGCGGGTTCCAAACGCCGTTTACCAGTACAACTTGAAGCGTGTGTCGCGGCTCGTGGGGTGGCTGGCGATTGCGTTCTTCGTGCTCACGATCTTTTTTCAGAACTGGTACACGGCTGTTGTTTCGTTTGGTTTGATCTCGCTGATACTTGGTTTCGCGCTGCAAACGCCGATCACGAGTTTTATCGGTTGGATTTATATCCTCGTGCGTGAGCCGTATCGCGTCGGCGATCGGATCAAGATTGGCACTGCGTCCGGCGATGTGCTCGACGTCAATTATCTCGACACGACGCTGTGGGAGTTCGGTGGCGACTATCTTTCTACCGAACATCCGAGCGGTCGCATTATCAAGTTTCCCAACTCGACGGTGCTGAGTTCGCCTGTTTATAACTACACCTGGCCGCTGTTTCCATACATCTGGAACGAGATCAAGTTTCAGGTGGCTTACAACGCCGACCTCGAGTTTATCGCGGCGACGATGAAGGAAGTTGCAGAGCAGGAAGTTGGTGAAGCGATGATGAAGCAGGTCGCGGTGTTTCGCGAAATCCTCGCGCAAACGCCGGTGAATCACCTCGAGGTGCAGGAGCGACCGGTGGTCCTGTTTCGCGTTAGTGACAACACGTGGCTCGAAGCGATCGTTCGTTACCTGGTCCATCCGAAAGAAGCCGGACGAGTGAAGTCGAGGTTGGTTGTGGAGCTTCTCAACAGATTGAACGCCGAACCGAAACGTGTCCTCTTCCCACGCGACAGCGCCCGCTAAATCAGATTTTTTGCTTTGGTGCCTCTTAGTGGCCAAAATCGGACGTGGTACACGTTATGCAAACACCACGACTGTCTTGCTGGTCCTTCTCAGCGGTTTCTTAGACTAGTCTTAGACAATTGATAGATCTGCCATTCCTTTAGCGATCTCCTGCAAGGGAGAAACGCCGCGCGAAGTGTCAGAAGTCTTGGGCGTTTCTCCCGGCTATCCCGCTTTCTCACGTTCAATGATGAGACATTCAAAACAGTCCGGGTTTACTTTGCTGCAATTAGTGGTGACGCTTGCAGTCATCGCTGTCGTGTCTACGTTCGCCGTCATGGGCATCACGACGGCGCGTGCGTCAATGCGATTGTCAAACTCAACCCGGCAGTTTGGCGCATACGTGGAGCGCGCACGCGCCGATGCAGTCAGGCGTCACGGTCAAACAACGGTACAAATGCTCTCCACCTCAACTTACAGCGTGACGATGGATTTCGCGGGTAACGGCACAGTCACGACGCAAACCTTTCCACTCGAGAATAACGTTTCTTTCATCACTTCGTTACAGACGATCACCTTCGACTGGCGTGGACGAATTCCCAGCGAGATATCAGTCGGTTTCAGCAACGAGAGTGGCACAGCCAACGTCAACATCACCGGCTCGGGCGACGTAACGATCGACTCTGAAATCTTCCACGACAGCTCAGTACCGCACGCGAATTACAACAACAACGTGTCCGGAGACGTGATTGCGGATCCAACTCCGACCCCGGGAGGAAGCTCTTCCGCATCACCAACTCCAACTCCTTCGCCAACTGCTACACCGACACCAACTCCGACACCAACACCGACGCCGGATCCAACTCCTAAACACGATCATGGGCCACACGCATCGCCAACTCCGACGCCTACTCCCACGCCAACTCCAACACCTACGTCCACACCAACACCAACTCCCACTCCCGCGCCGTGCTCTTTAATTGTGACGCCAAGTTCGTTGACAGTCGTGCAAAACGGTTCCGGCACGATCGTTGTGACTATGGGCAGTAGCGGCAGCACTACAGTCACCGCAACGCCAAGTAACAGTGGCCAGATCCAGGTGTCGCCAACATCGAAGGTTTTGAGTGGTGTTGACGCCGCGTCCTTCACAGTCACAGTCAAGAAACAAAGTGGC
>DATEIS010000024.1:0-12075 GCA_035278765.1 Pyrinomonadaceae bacterium
AGTGATGTAGCTGGAAACATGCGAGTCTTCCAAACTCGTCTCGAGAGTTCGAATCTCTCCTTCCGCTCCAATCCAATCCACAGATTACACAGATTAATGAGCGCGCGTCGCCAAGTGGCTAAGGCGCTGGATTGCAAATCCCGTATTCGTGAGTTCAAGTCTCACCGCGCGCTCCAAAGCTTCAAGAGCGGTGACTCGCACCCCGCGCAGTCGATCGCCTCACATAGCCGCTCTTGAACTCCAAATCACTGAAAGGAGGTGCCGGTATGGCACTCGATGGACGAGTATTACTGCTAAACCAAACTTACGAGCCGCTCGGCACCGTCAGTGTCGCGCGTGCTGTGATCATGACATTCAAGAACACGGTTTACGTTGAGGAGCTTGACGGCGATCGTGTGCTGCACTCGGCGCGTGAATCGTTTCCGGTGCCGTCGGTAATTCGTCGACGCACTTACATCAATGTCCGCCGTCGCCGCGAAGCTTCGGGAATGAAGCGATTGCGGATTTACATGCGCGACAAGTTCCGTTGTCAGTACTGCGGCGAGAAGAAGCCGGCAAGTGAGCTGACACTGGACCACATCCTGCCGCGTTCGCGTGGTGGAGATAACTCGCCGGTGAACATCGTTACGGCGTGTGTTCCCTGCAACAACCGCAAGAGCGATCGCACTCCGGCTGAAGCGCGTATGCCGCTGCTTACTTCGCAGACGGCGCTGCGCGTGAAGCTCGAACGGGTGGTGCTCTGTCACTACGCTGAAGCTCGTGCGGAATGGCGCAAGTATCTCTTCATGGATGTTCACGATGACAGAGATATTCGAGAGAAAGTCGATCGCGAACGAGGAAGAGGTTAAGCCACAGATGAACACGGATTACACGGAAAAGAAAACAATAACTCTTTCCGTGTTTATCCGTGAAATCCGTGGCAAATAAACGCAAAGGGTAGTTTCGATTGGGAAGGGAATAGTGCAATGGCAAATAAGAGACTATTCAAGTCGCTAATCGGCAAGCTAATGCCGGCAACTGACGCACTCAACGAAGAGTTTGCGCCGGCTTACAAGCTGTCGGCTGCGCACATGCTCGCGCAGTACGCTGCGACTGGCTGTCTAAACAGAACGTTTTATGCGAGCGCGGACGACCAGCTCAAGACAGTGATCGAGCTTTGCGAGAAGGTTGAACCGGAATTCATCGCGAAGACTGCTGTGTTCTGTCGCGAACGTGGTCACATGAAGGACATGCCTGCGTTGCTTTGCGCAATTCTGTCGGTGAAGAGTCCGGCGCTGTTGCAGCAAGTGTTTCCGCGTGTGATCGACAACGGGAAGATGCTGCGCAACTTCGTGCAGATCATGCGGTCGGGTGCGGTCGGTCGCAAGTCGCTTGGTACAGCACCGAAGCGTCTTGTGCGTGAGTGGCTCGATGCTCGCGATCCGGAGTCGTTGTTCAAGGCAAACGTAGGCCAGGATCCATCGCTTTCGGACATCGTCAAGATGGTCCACCCGCGTCCGAAGAATGCGGCTCACGCAGCGCTATTCGGTTACTTCATCGACCGTACAAAGCAGACGGACGAACTGCCTGATCTCGTGCGCGCGTTCGAAGCGTTCAAGGAGGATCGTTCGGGTGAAGTCCCCGACGTTCCGTTCCAGATGCTGACTGCGCTGGAGCTTGGTACCGCGGAATGGACGGCGATTGCGAGCCGGGCGCCGTGGCAAATGACACGTATGAACCTGAACACCTTCGCACGTCACCGTGTGTTCAAGGAAAAGGGTATGACCGATCTGATCGCGGAGCGTTTACGCGATCCGTTGAAGATCGCGAAGTCACGTGTGTTTCCTTATCAGCTCATGGTCGCCTACCTGGCGGCTGCTGGTAACAAGGAGATTCCGGCATCCGTCACGAACGCGTTGCAGGATGCGATGGAGATCGCAACCCGAAACGTTCCGGAGTTTCCAGGAAAGGTTTACGTGTTCCCGGATATCTCGGGTTCGATGCATTCGCCGGTAACTGGATACCGGCAGGGTTCGAGTTCGGCAGTGCGTTGTGTTGACGTTGCTGCGCTCGTGGCGGCAACGGTGCTGCGCAAGAACCCGCGTGCGGAAATCATCCCGTTTGAGTCGAAGGTGGTTGATGTGCGAATCAACCCGCGCGACAGCGTGATGACTAACGCGCAGAAGCTGGCGAGTTTGCCGTGCGGTGGAACAAATTGCAGTGCGCCGCTTGAGTTTCTGAACCGGCGTCATGCTGAAGGTGATTTGGTGATCTACGTTTCGGATAACGAATCGTGGGTGGATGCACCGCACTACGGACGCTACGGCGGCAGCGCCACTGCGACAATGAAGGAGTGGAGCAAGTTCCGAAACCGCAACCCAGGGGCGCGAATGGTCTGTATCGACATTCAGCCTTACTCGACGGTGCAGGCGAAGGAACGGCACGACATCCTTAACATTGGTGGATTCTCGGATCAGGTGTTTGACGTGATTGCGGAATTTGCCAATGGAAACCTGAATGCCGATCACTGGATTGGCGTGATTGAAAATATGGAACTGGGGAGGTGATCCGAAAAAGACTTAGCCACGGATGAACACAGATGTACACGGATCATTCTTTCAGTGTTCATCCGTGTAAATCCGTGGCTGAAAAAAGTTGCCGGCGAATGCTGGTGGGAGTACATGGGCACCCCAGGTTCGAAACCTGGTCCGCCTAACTTTTGTCTGGCGGAGCTCTCTCCGATTTTGTCGCCGGCAACTTAGAAAGGTTTGGTGACGAATGCTGATGGAACTACATCTTTTAATGAGAGGATCCGGGTTCGAGTCCCGGTGGTCCCCCGAATATATGGGGACCATAGCTCAATGGTTAGAGCACTGTTTCATCGATCTTGTCGTCACCATTAATTGTTATGACCATAGAGAATTTCATCCGAGAAGCACTGTACAAACCGAACGACTACATTGGTTATCACGTCGGGCGCGAGTTGGCGGAGCTGTATCCGGATAAAGCAATCATCGAAGGGCGCACATGCTATTTCGACTTGAATGCCTTTGTGCATGACGACAGATGTTCTGTTGTTGAACAGAAGTCTGTCTTCCATCACGTTACGGTAGATTGGGAAGGCGCGGGAAAGAAGCTGAAACAGGAAATCCAGAATTCCTGGCTCAACGTTCTCTGGAAAGGCCAGCTACTCGACGTCATTTATATCACCTGGGTGGAGGGCTACTACACCAAACGGCACCACTGGATCGTTGCCGACGACAGAGAAACAGCCGAATGCTTCTTCGATGCAGTTTGTGAATGGAACTGCGAAGTGCGCGGAGAGATACTCGTGTTTCAGGATGGCTACTTTGAGAAGGACCAACAACTCCTCGAATCGATCAAGCAAGCCACCTTCGACAACCTCGTGCTCCCGGCCTCTTTAAAACAGCAGATCCAGGACGACTTTCAGCGATTCTTCAACTCGCGCGAAGTTTACGAACAATATGGAATTCCATGGAAGCGCGGCGCGCTTTTTATTGGTCCACCGGGGAATGGCAAGACGCACACGCTCAAGGCTTTGATCAATCAACTCGACAAGCCATGTATCTACGTGCGCAGTTTTGGAACAGAAGAGGAAATAGCAATGCTCTTCGTGCGCGCTCGCATGGTAACCCCTTGCGTGATCGTTCTCGAGGATCTTGATTCGATGGTAACGAACAAGAATCGAGCATTCTTTCTCAACGAGCTCGACGGGTTCCGATCGAACTCCGGTATCGTTGTGCTCGCCACCACGAATCATCCGGAGAAGCTCGACACGGCGATTCTCGATCGTCCGAGCCGTTTCGATCGTAAGTACTATTTCGATCTACCTGCGGATGCGGAACGAATGGCGTACCTTGATAAGTGGAATCGGGGACTAAAACCGGAGATGCGTATGACGTACGCCGGAGCCGCTACGGTAGTTGTCGGAACGATAGGGTTCTCGTTCGCATATCTGAAGGAATTGCTTGTGTCGTCGATGATTCAGTGGATCTCGGGCGATGGCAAGGTGTCGATGGACGACGTGGTGCTAACGCAGGCAGAACTGCTTCGTAGCCAGATGAATACCAAAAGGGAAAAGAAGAAAAAGCAGAATGAGTGAGTTCAGTGACTCATCGCGTAGATCACCACGTTGATTCCGACCTTGTAAGCAGGCAGCCCATACTTCACCGGGTACACAGGATCGTTGATCCACTCCCACGCGTCGCCGAGATCGCAGTTGCGGGCGATAAACGCAACGAGGCGGCCGTTTTTGTTTTCAACGCCCATGTAGTGCGGAACGATGCCGCCTTTTTCCGAAGTGATGCCGCGTGATGCGTTGTAGACGTTCGGAACCTGGACCACTTCTTCGACGTCGAGATACGAATGGAAGATCGGGTGGCTCAGTGGTAGATCTTTGATCTCATATTCAGGAACGATCTTCTGAAACTGTTCCTGAACATTCTGCCACTCATACTCGCCCCAGAAGTCGTCGAGAAAGATAAAACCACCGCGCATGATGTACTCGCGCAAACGAGCGGCTTGTTCGGTGGAGAGGTCCATGAAGCCCGGTTCGACGATGTAAATGATTGGATAGTCGAACATGCGATCGTCGAGTATTTCGAGCGCTTCGGGGCGAGGGGCGATTTTCAGGTTCGTTCCTGCCCATTCGCGCAGGCCGACGATGAAGTTGTTATCGGCCTCGGGGTAGTCAGTGGTCCATGTACCGCCGCCGTAGCCGTAACCACGCCGGCCGTAACCACGCGACGGCGAATCGTAGATTGTGCGGACGAACGTGAACTCGCCGAACGATGCGTTGGATGGCTGATTTGTGGTGGTTGGGCGGCGGCGCCGGAAGTTGTCGAACGGGCTTTGGCCGACTGTTGGGATCAGCAGCGCGCTGAGTAGCAGGATGGGGAGGATGAGACGTTTAAAAAGTCTTGTCGTCATAAATCGGTTATGTTGGTACTCGGATCTTTGTTCTTTGTACTTTGATGTCGTGAGTAACGCTAAGCACAAAGAGCAAAGTACAAAGTACAAAACTCACTGTCTTTGGCGCCCCCCGGATAGTCGCCGGTAATACTCTTCAACCGCGCGTCGATACTTCTCAGGCGCGGCGCCCTCATCACGCAGCCGCAGATTAGTGCGTCCACTCATCTGCTGCACTTGCCGGCTGAGCTCCAGTTCGAGTTGGCGCAGTGGTTCGACGACATCGGCCTTGAGCAATGCAGCCGTCGCCGCATCACCATCCATTTTGCCGTCAGCGAGTCGCCGGAGTTCCTCGATCACCTCATCAAGTCTGCCGGCACCCAGACCGCTCACACCCCACTCGCGTCGCAGGTCCTGAGCCTCCTGAAGCCGTTCACGGATTTCCGCAGGAAGTTGCCGGTTGTCGCCCCAATCGCCACCCATCGTTCCCTGGCGATCGGTGCCACCACGATTTCTGCCACCCTGCGACTGGCCACCGTTTGGTGAACCACCAGCCTGTTCGCCGCCTTGCTGTTGACCACCCTGTTGCGAGTTTCCCTGTTGTCCAGACTGACCTTGTTGGCCCTGTTGACCTTCTTTACCCTGTTGTCCTTCTTTACCTTGACCTTCCTTACCTTGTTGTTGGCCCTGCTGATTCGCTTGCTGACTGCCTTGCTGATTGCCTTGTTGTTGTCCATTGCGACCCGCAGCTCTTTCATCGAGACGCCGGCGCAACGAATCGAGACTGTCTGCAAGTTGTCGCGTGCGATCGAGATTCTCTTCAGCACTCGAACTATTCTTACCGCGCGCGCTTTGCTCGGCCGCCTGAAGCCGCTCGGAGACGTTGTTCAAACTGCGCTCAATCGCACGCTCGTCATTGCGACCACCGCCGCCATTCTGCTGCTGTCCCTGCTGCTGACCGTTCTGTCCCTGTTGACCGTTATTCAACGCCTGTTTGCCTTCACGAATCCGATCGGCAACACGATCGCGCGCAAGCGAGTCGGCCGCATCTTTTAACTGACGAGCCGCACGCTGCTGACCCTGGCTACCACCGGACATAGCGCGCGCTGTTTGTTCCAGATCCTGCTGCAAACTGTTAACACTATCAGCGAGCGTGTCTTTCCTCTCGCCTAACTGTTCGCGCGACTTTTTCGAATTCTCGTCCTGCGCGTTCTGTCCGCCACGCCGCGAAAGATTCTCCATGTCTTTCGCAATCTCACGCTGTCGCGCCGCGGCTTGTGCCGCACGTTGACGCAAGTCGGAAATTTGTTGTTGCCGACCCGACGCTCCCTGTTGTCCACCACGCTGGCCCGCCGAGCCGCTCATTTGTTGTAGCCGCTGTTGCGCTTGTTGTAGTCGTTCAAGCGCGCGTTCGTTTTGTGAGATCGACTCGCCCGAATTTCCGCGCGACGCTGCCTGTGCTTTCTGCATTTCGTCGGCAGTTTGATTTAACTGGCGGCTCAACTCCTGCATTTGTGCATCACGACGTTCGCGCGAGAGACGTTCCAGCTCTCTCGCCGCCTTTCGCGTCTCTTCTATTAACTCCTGTTGTTGCCGCTGATTGCCGCTTCCACTCGAACCGCCCTGTTGCTGCCGGCGACGTTGTTCTTCGAGTGCCTGTTGTTGGCGTCGCGCGAGTTCTTCGAGGCGTTGTTCGGCCTCACTCTTCTGTTTCTCAGCCTGTTGCTGTTGAGCACGTTGGACCGTCTCGTACTGGTTCTTCATCTTGTCGAGTTCAAGCTCGAACAAGCCTGAGAGTTCCTGCTGCTCGCGCTCACCGCCACTACCACCGCCGTTACTGTTCTGATTACCAAACGCGACCTGGACTTCGCGGAAGATCGCATCGGCGGCGAGCAGTCTCTGCAACGCGCGTTGTTCGGGTGACAGCGCGTCTTTGCCCGCCTCTTTTCGCAGCGGCGGCGGCGCGCCTTCCATCTCTTTCGCCGCCTGCTTCAGGTGCTCGGCCATTTCCTGGACTTGTTTCTGTCCTTCAACATCGCCCAGTCGACGGCCCATACGATCGAGAAATTCGAGCGTGTCAGTCCGAAGTTTCTCCTGGCCCGTAGCCACGGCCTCGTACCCGTCTTTGCGTTCCTGCTCCGTGTACTTTTCGCCTTCGCGAATAAGTTTGTGCGTCGCCGCAATCAAATCTTTTTGACGACGAGAAAGAGCATTCTGATCCTGATCGCCGCCCTGACCCTGACCACCGCCACCCTGCTGCGATTGCTTGTACTCCATCTCGAAAGGTTTGACTTCGATGAAGTAAATGTCACTGGTCGCTTCATTACTCGCGTCGCGCGCCTTCGCGAAGTACGAGATGAAATCGCCGGGCTTGAGATTGTATTCCTCGAGAAAGAACGTGTACGCGCCGGTAAGCGAACGCGCGGAGTCGCGCGACAGTTGCTGCAGGTTGACCTTCTTTTCTTCACCGCCATTAACGGAGAAATGCAGGTCCATCGAAACGACGCCGTAATCGTCTTCAGCGCGCGCCTGTGTAAACACTTCTTCGAGATTGGTGGCTTTCTTGTCACGCCCTGGTTTGTCGAAAGAGATCACGGGTGGCTGATCGCCGAGCACGGTAACGTCGTACTCGTTCGAGCCGCGATACGCTTCGCCGTCAACGCTGACCAGCTCAATGTAATAGCTCGTGTCGCCAGTCACATTTAACTGGCCGATAAAGTCCGAGCCGTTCAACTTCATTTCGGTCTTTTTGCCGTCAGGAAAAACGATGCGCGCGGCGCGGACCTTGCCGGTAAGTTTTGCTGTGACTGTCGCCACCGTGCCTTTGAGTGCAGCGATGTCGCCGCCGTCCTCGACGGTCTTCGTCGGCAGATTCGTGAAGGCAGGGAAGTTGAGCGTCAGATCGAGTTGTTTGACGAATGGCAGATCGACGACGTTGAGCTTGTAAACGTCGGAGCGAATGTTATTCGACTCGACGAAGTATTCCATCGAATCCTGAATGTTGAAGATCGAGAAGCGAAAGTCGGTCTTAGCTTTCGCGGGCTCCATCACCTGGCCCTGGAAGTCGGCTTTTGAACCGATGGGCCGCGCGAAGACAGTCACTTGTTGCGAGTCGAAGTTGACGAGCGTCGCGATGATGTCCTGATCGGAACCCTTCGGCACACGCGCCGTGCCGGGTTTTACCTTGATACTCATCGCGTTAGTCGATGCCGCGAGTGTTGTTGGTGTAACCAGTTGAGCGACACCTTGCGAGATCTCTTTTGGTCCCCACTTCAAGACACCGGCGAACACAAGGAGGCTGGCGAGCGCAGCGCCGCCGTACAGTAGCAATCGTGAACGTCGAATTACATTGCCGACGTCGAGCATAGAAGAAATACTGTTTGCGTCCTGGTAAAGACGGCTGACGATTGCGGGCGAGATGTGAGGGTTAGTGCCATTTGAATATTCGACTGCCGTGACGAGACGATCGTCAGTGCCGGGCGAGTGTTCTTCGATTAAGCGCGCGAGACGTGCATCGCTGATCCGTTTCAGCAGCGGACGTAGGAGAGCGAAGTAGATCGTCGCGAGAACCATCAAGAGGGCGCCGATGCGGAGAGTGATTAAGGCGCCGCCGTTGTAGCGATAACGATGTGCGGCCCAGCCTGTCAGTAACAGAAGAACAGCAACAACACCGACGCAGATCGCAACACCACGTAGCGAAATGAGAAGCTTACGTCGCGAACGCGCTCGCCTCAGAAGATCGTCTAATAAGTTGGTTTCAGGGTTCATATCAATCCCCCTATCCGATCATCTTCACCATCTTTGTTCGTCGCGCCAGGAACGACTCTGCTAGCAATAACAACAACGCAACGAGCAACAACGCCCACCAAACTCTCTGCCGGCCCTCGACTTCCTCACCGCTCGTGTTTCGATTTGCTCCACTGCCTTCGGCACTGCCGGCGCCACCAGTCACGCCTGTCACAAACTCAGCAAAGTTTAACTTCGTGAAGTCGCCCTCAGCGCCATCAATATTTACAGCCGCGAAACCGGGTGTCGAGTTATAACGCAAACGATAGAATCCCGGCTCGCGTGCTGTGACTAACAGGTCTCCATCAGGTGTGAGTCGTGCCTCCGAGAGTCTCGCGCCGCCGGGCGTGTCGACTGCAGGTGGCGCGGCTTCCTTTTGCTTGTTGACTGTAAACGTTTCCCCAAGACTGTACCAGGCATTTTCCTCACGCGTGGCCGCATAACGCACCATCTGATGAATGAACGGCAGATAGAGCGGCGTGAGCGGCAGATCGTTCCAGCTTGGCCCGAGCGACGAAGTAAACAACAGCACGCGACCTTTACCGGTTGATGCTTCAACGAGCGCGGGGCTTCCGTCTTCGAATCGAGCCAGCACGGCAGCATTTGCGCGCGGCTCAGAACGGAAGTAGCCGATCACGTTGGCCGACGCGAGCCGTCCACTTTCCTGAAACACTTCGAAGATCGGATGATCGAATTTCACTTCCGTAATAGCAACGCTCTCGCCCGCTTTCGTTTGCACCGCTTCTCGCAGCGTGGCCGGCAAGACTGTTTGCAGCGGCGTGTTGAGCGTGTCGGGCTGCGTTTTTGGACCAGCCGACACGATCATCTGCCCGCCTGAATTCACAAACCTCACGAGCGTATCAGCGAGCGCGGAAGAGATTGGTCCGGCATCGTTCAAAACCACGAGTGAATAATCGGAAACACTCGATGGATCGACCGATCCGGCGCTCTTGAGCGTGAACGCGAAAGGCAGATCATCGTCTGCACCGAGTGCGCTTTGCAGATGCAGACTGTCACTTCGTCCACGCGAAGCGCCCTCGATGATCAAGGCTTTCGCCGGAGTCTCGCGTCGTAGAGCGAAATAGAAGCGATTGTCCGGAGCGAAATCTCCCGCGCGAATATCGATGGTGCAGCGGTTCGCGCCGTCGTTCAAATTGAATCCTGTGAACTCGACGACGCGCGAGTCGCGACTGTTGAGACTGATATCGCGCTTCTCGACGGTTTGCTCGTTGATCTGGAAATCGACTTCGACGTGATCCTTCGGCATATCGCTGAAGTTGCTGACATGGACCACGAGATTGTCTTCGTACTTTTGACCCCAAACGACCCCGCGCGCCTCGACGTTTGTGATCGCGATATTTGGTGGCGGAGTATTGCCGCCGACGTCGAGAGTTGTGAGTTGTGTGTTGTTTGAGAGTTTGAAAGTCGCACTCGACGGCGTCCAACCCGGCATCTGAAAATCGGAAATCATCACGATCCGTTTCGGACCAGTTGTTTCGACTTCACTCAACAACGACTCTGCGCCGCGCAGCGCCTGCTCGTAATCGGTTCCGTCCCAACCGGCCGCGAGACTCGTAATCCCGGTGCGCACTCTGTTCTTGTCCGCGAGGAAACGGTTAAGGACCGTGTATCGCTTATCGAAACTCATCAGCGCGATCTGTTCGTCGTTGCGGGCTTCATCGAGCGCGGATTCCGCGCGCCGTTGTGCTTCGGCAAACAAACCTTCGCGGCGCATGCTGAGCGAGTTGTCGATCAGAATTACAGTCGCGCCGGCGGCGGTGTTGTCTTTCGCGGCGCTTCCACCGCTAAAAAACGGACGGGTAAACGCAATCACAATCAGAAGGATTGCGAGACAGCGCAACAGCATCAAAAGGATGTTGTGCAAAGTGCGGCGACGAATGGTGCGCTGCGGGACCTGGCGAACAAAAACGAGCGCGGGGAACTGGACGCGTCGCGCACGTGTGCGACGCACGAGATGCACGAGAATGGGCGCCGCGAGCGCCGCGACGCCGAGAAAGAATAATGGCGTCAGGAACGACATAAAGAAAACGCCATCCACAGATTACGCAGATTAAAAAGAGAATCTGTGTAATCTGTGGATAAAGATCTACTTGCCAGAGCGACGAGACAAGAACGAGAACAGCGCGAAATCCAACGGCTGCTTCGTCGTCAACAACTCAAAATCGACGTGGTTCGCCGCCGCACAACGTCGCATCTCTTCCACATGCTTTCGCATTCGTTCACGATAACCACTCATCACCACGTCGGGAAGCACGGGCATTTGCTCCTGTGTCTCCGCATCTTCGAGCAGCAACACCGGATCGGTGAAATTAAAGTCGAGCTCGTTTTGATCGAGCACCTGAAACGCAACGAGGTCGTGTCCCTTGAACCGCAGATGTTGAAAGGACTCCTGTAAACGATCCGGTTGATCATAGAAGTCCGAAATAATCACGACAATGCCACGGCGCGTCAGTATCTCAGCAAGCTGATGAAGCGACTCGGCAAGATGCGTTTCACCGCCTGCCTCGAGCAGCGAGAGATTGCCGAAGATCGTGCGCATGTGTCCGGTGCGGTTGCGTGCGGGAACGTGCGTGTGAACCTTGTCTGCAAACGCGACGAGCCCGACCGCGTCCTGCTGTCGATTCAGAAGATACGCCAGCGATGCGGCGAGAAACTGCGCGTACTGCAGCTTGGTTACTGAGCTTGCGTGCGCATAGTTCATCGACGCGCTGGTGTCGATCAGAAGGTGGCATTGGGTGTTCGTGTCGGCGCGATATTTCTTGATGAAATAACGATCGGTGCGCCCGAGCAGTCGCCAATCGAGATATCGCAGATCGTCGCCGGCGTTGTACTGCCGATACTCGGTGAACTCTGTCGAGAAACCAGTGAACGGTGAGCGATGCAAGCCCGACATGAAACCTTCGACAACCGCACGCGCGAGCAACTCTAGCGAGCCAATGCGTCCGAGCAGCTCGGGGTCGAGAAATCTTGCAGGTGTTGTTACTGGCGTTGCCATCTATTTATAGACCACTCTTCGGCTCAGGCACCGTCTCAATCAATCTCTTGATCACCTGATCCGAATCAACCTTCTCCGCTTCAGCCTGGAAGTTCAATAACACGCGATGCCTGAGCACCGCAGGCGCAACGGCGCGAACGTCTTCACACGAAACGTTATATCTTCCACGCAGTATCGCGCGTGCTTTCCCGCCAAATATCAAAAACTGTGAAGCACGCAACGACGCGCCCCACGTCACCCACTTGTTAACAAAATCGGGCGCCGGCGGCGTTCCCGGCCTGCTCGCATTAACTAACCGCACCGCATAGCGCGCCACCGTGTCGGAAGCAGGTACCTGTCTGACGAGTCTCTGGAAAGCAATGATC
>DATEIS010000025.1:0-6223 GCA_035278765.1 Pyrinomonadaceae bacterium
CCCACTCGCTGTTCATTTGGAAAATGGAAGCTCTTGCCGCGGGCCTGAACGGTTTCTAATCCCCAGCAACGACACTTACCCTTGAACGCTCGGACAATATAATAGTTGAGTGTACTCTTGTCAACTTTATTTGAGTGTGTCTGGTTCGGAACGGCGGTCTTCGTTGACGAGTTTGGAGACGAAAAAGACGTAGTGGGCGCCGGAAAGGACGGCGAAGGCGAGGACGGTGGTGTAAATCGTCGGGACATAGTAGCCGGTGCCGTAAGGCACGCTGGCGGCGAACATGATGGCGGCGATGGCGAAGATTTGGACGGCGGTGTTGATTTTTCCGAGCATCGATGGGCGAAAGCCACGGAAGCCGGTGACGACGTTGATGGCCGCCGCACCAACCAGGATGAATACGTCGCGGCTGATCACGGCAATCGTTACCCAAAAAGGAATGGGAAGATGAGATGGCACAGGTTGTGGGAAAACCGCCCTCATCGATAAGACGACAAATGAGGTCACCAGCATCAGCTTATCCGCGATTGGGTCGAGAATGGTCCCGAGTTGGGATTTCTGGTTGAACCGCCGTGCGAGGAGGCCGTCAAGACCGTCAGTGATGCCGGCAAGAATGAAAATCCCGAGGGCGAGTGCAAAACGTTGGTAGAAAAGCAGCGAGACGAATACCGGAATTAAAACCATCCGGAAAACGGTTAGCAGATTCGGAACGGTAACGATGCGGGAGGACATTCAAGCGGCCACAAAAGAGGCACAAACAAAATATAACTAGCTGTTCGCCTTCCTAAATCAACCAGCGCTTCTCAATTCCAGTAGGGAGATCTCCGGAGGGCATCCGTATCTGATTGGCAGTACCACGGTTCCTAAACCGCGATTGACGTAGATCTGAGTGTTTCCCAGTTTCCCCAGTCCTTTGAGCAGGCGCTTACGAGCGCCTTTGACGGTACTGCGCTCGCCTCTGATGGCGACCTGACCGCCGTGGGTATGGCCGCTCAGCACTAAATCAACTTTTGCGCGAGCAGCACGCCTGAGAAGAATTGGATTGTGCGCGAGCAGGAGTTTCATCTCCTCTTCGCGGGCACCTGCCAGTGCCAGAGAGATGTCTTCCAGGCCGACCATCGTGTCGTCGACGCCTGCCAGCCAGAAGGCTTCACCGTCTTTCTCGAAACGCATGCCTTCGTTAATCAGGACCGTGATTCCCTCAGCGCGAAAGAGGTCGGTAATCAACGGGGCGTCAACCCAGTGGTCGTGATTTCCAAGCACTGCATAGACGCCATGTTTCGCTTTCAGGCGACCCAGCATCTCGGCGCAAGGCGCGGCATATTGGCGTTCTTTAGAAATGTAATCGCCCGTGAGCGCGATAATGTCGGGCTGGAGCCTGTTTGCAGTATCAACGGCGCGCTCAATCTGTTCCGTGGTGGAAAAAGGCCCGTGATGGACATCTGAAAGCTGAACGACGCGAAAGCCGTCAAAGACTTTCGGCAAACGGCTCAGATGAATTCGTTCGTGTTCGATGCTGAGCATGTACGGCTCTGTGAGGGCGGCACGAGCAACATGCGTCAAGCTAACGGCCAGGGAGCGCAACGGAGTGTCACTTCGCTTAGAACCGCCATAAGGCACGACACGTCTGCGTTGGTTCCATCTAATGGGAGTCGCCATACTTTTTTAAATTAATTGGCGCCAACCTGCCGGGGAAGCGCCTTGTAAGTGGGGCGCATTATAGATACGTCATTTCTGACGCGCAACCTCTGAAACACCAATGCAAACCTCCCTGGTTCGACGACCTATGTCATAATCTGGCCCAAATAGCCCAAATATCGAGATGAAACGAGCAACCATCGCCATTTCTGCCCTTAGTGCCGGCCTGTTTTTTTATTTCACTAGCCAGGTCGCGGCCGAAGGACAGGGGCCTACGGGCACTGAATCTCATGGTTTGGATCCCGCAGTTCTGATCGGCGTTGCCATCATGTTGCTGACCGCAAAACTGGGCGGCGAATTATTTGAACGACTGCGCCAACCGGCTGTTTTGGGCGAACTAATCGCTGGAATCCTGCTCGGAAATCTCGTGATCTTTGGTTTTTACGGCGCCGAGTCGTTGAAAACGAATGAGACCATTGCGGCGCTCGCGGAACTGGGCGTGATCATCCTCTTGTTTGAAGTCGGACTCGAGTCGGATCTGCGAGAGATGATGGAAGTCGGCTGGTCGTCGCTGCTGGTCGCAGTGCTTGGTGTGATTGCACCGTTCATCCTGGGATGGGCAGTGTCGGCGTATTTTGTTCCTGAGGAACCTCGACTCGCTCACATCTTCATCGGCGCGACTCTCTGCGCGACAAGTGTCGGTATCACCGCAAGAGTCTTTAAAGACCTGGGCAAGCTCGCAACACGCGAAGCACGAATAATTCTGGGAGCTGCTGTTATAGACGATGTGCTTGGGTTACTGATACTCGCGATTGTCGCCGGAGCGATCCGGGCCGCAAGCACGGGTGGCGTTCTGTCGATGTTTGATGTCGGTCTTATCGCCTTCAAATCTGTCGGGTTTCTGATCTTGTCGATCGCAGTCGGTCACCTCCTTGTCCCGCGAATTTTACGCGGCGCAGGTCGACTCGAGTCGCGCGGAGTTTTGCTCACGATGGCGATCGCGCTGTGTCTGATACTGGCGTGGGCAGCGGCTAAGGTTGGCCTTGCTCCCATCGTCGGCGCGTTTGCTGCTGGACTGGTTCTTGACGAGGTCCATTACAAACCGGCTGGAGGTCAACAAGAGCGCGATCTTCACGATCTACTGCAGCCAGTGAGCACCGTTCTCGTGCCGATCTTTTTTGTGTTGATGGGATTAAAAGTTGACCTGCGACTCTTTACACGCGTCGACATTCTCGGACTCGCCGTGGCCCTAACTGCCGCGGCCATTATCGGCAAACAGGTCTGTTCGCTCGGTGTAGTTGAACGCGGGTTAAATCGTCTGGCAATTGGACTCGGAATGATTCCGCGTGGTGAAGTCGGGCTGATCTTCGCGGGCATCGGCGCGACGTTGATGCTGCCAAACTCGAATGGCGTAAGTGGACCTGTAATCAACTCGGCGATTTTTGGCGCAGTTGTTATCATGGTCATTGTCACAACGCTGATAACCCCCATCGCATTGAAGTGGTCACTAGGTCTTAAGAAGACGGACAAGAGGGAGGGTTGAAATGGCACCGAAGAAGGACCAGCACAAGGCGGGTATTCCTCCAAAACCACGGGGGCAACAAACGGGTTTTGCCGGTAACCCGGATCAGAATCGCGAGGAAATGAAGAATACGCCTGCTTTGCGCGGGCGAATGAAGAAAAAGAACAAGATGTTCGGCGATGAGTCTGAACAGCACATTGGTGGCAGTTCAGTGACGCCGAGCACCAATTCACCTTCGACGCCCGGTATGAAGCAGTAGTTTTCCGGAAGCCAACCAGATCGCAGGACATGTGTCTGTATCAGTGATGACCGAACGCGATACCGATGCAGAAAGCGATATCGATTTAATCAGACGCGCTCAGGCAGAAGACGTTGATGCCTTCTGTTTGCTAGCTGAACGCTACGCGCGTCGCATCTATCTGCTCGCCTCTCATTATTGTCGCAACACGCAGGATGCCGAAGACCTCTCGCAGGAAGTCTGGCTAAAAGCCTACCTGGCGGTGCAAACGTTTCGCTTCGACTCGTCTTTTTACACGTGGTTACGCCGCATCACGATTAATGCGTTTTTGAATCATCGTCGCGCGAGTTTCTTTCGGTCAAACGGTCAAACAACAGCGGTACAACTGCTGCAGATCGATTCCGAAGAACAGCAGGAACTTTTCGAATCGAGTTCGCGGTCGCAGGAAAACATTTATAACAAGTTGCTTTTTGAAAGTGTCGTAAGCGCACTGTCTGAGTTAACGCCGGCCCAGCGACTCGCCTTTCTGCTGCGTCACTACGAAGGAATGACTTACGACGAAATCGCTACTGCAATGAACTGTTCAGTCGGAACAGTGAAGAAGGGAGTGTGGCGCGCAATTGGAAAACTGCGCGCGCGGCTTTCGGCGGAAGCAGACACACAGGAGACGCTAACGAGTCTCGCGAATGAGTACTAACGGAGTTTGTAATGCACAGTTGCAAAGAGACAAGAGAATTATTGACCGAGCTTCTTTTGGACGGACTTGATTTCCGGTCGGATCAGGCTCTATCGGCAGAATTGAGCCGATGTGCCGAATGCCGCGCTGAGTTCGAAGTTCTTAGCGCCACTCTGCGCATGACTCATCGTGTCAGTGAAGTAGCAGCTCCGGCTGAAGATTACTGGCCTGCTTATCATTCGAAACTTCGGCAAAGATTGCTCAACGAGCAAGCGACTTCTCGCGCAAAGGCGCAAAGGCACAAGGAAAAACTCGGGCCTCTCTTTGAGCCTTTGCGACCTGGCGCGGGAACTAACTTCTTTGTCAGGTTCTTAAAAACCTCTGTGCCCGTGCCGGTGCCACTCGCTATCGCTATCGTCGCCGCCGCCGCTCTGCTTATACCGTTTGCGATTCGCGCAGCACGCAAAGATGTTCAGCCGTCGAACACGACAACGATCGTTCGTGTTCCGGTTGAAGTTCCGGTCGTACAGGAAAAGATTGTTACTCAAGTTGTTTACCGCGACCGTCCTGCTGGCGTGAGACCGACGAAACGCGCGCCCGCAGCTTCGCGTGCGGAAAGTACTTTCGCGAAATCACAAAAGTCGCGAACCGAAGCGATGCCTACGAGTCTTGTCGGTTTCAAACCATCTGATGAGATCAAGCTCACTGTTATTAAAGGAGGTGTCCCGAATGAGAGGTAAATTCTGGGTCATTCTCCTTTCAATTCACTTTCTGGCAGTTGTGGCGGTCGCACAGAATCCAGCGAAGCGCCAACTCGTGCTCCAGGTTTCCAATGGCGGCTTCGTCGCTTTCCGAAGCGAAACACCCGGCAGTAAGAATGCACCTGAAAGCAAATCGCTCGCATCACTCCTCTATTCGCAGGCTTTCGCGGGGGAGAATCGCATCATTCACCGTGTGCTTACCGACGCTCAGCAAAACGTTGTCTTCGGCTACGACCTCTGGGTCAGCGCTGATCCGATCACCAGGAAGTTTAGTGTCGCTGTTTTGCCTGCCGACGAAGCTTTTAGGCGCACGTTTCTGAAAGACAACACCCCACTGCGTCCAAATGGTCCGTTTGCTACGTTTCCCAAATCAACTTCGCCGCAAACGTTGGATGACGGTGATGCAGTGTCACTCGAACTGCTTGTCAATAACGAATCGGGCGTGAAGATTGTCGACGTTGTGAGTGTCACTTTTGATCGCGCAACACTGCGTGAGAGTCATCTCGAATCCGCTCCGAAAGACTTCACTCTCGACGCTGTTGAGCTCGGAGTAAAGAACTACAGTTTGTTGATAAATGGTACGCTCGTGAACAAGAGCAAGTCGACGATCGGATTTACTGGCGCGTTGCTCTGGTTCTATGTTCCCGATCGTGGTCGTTTTATTTTCTCACTCGTGCCACGTGAAGGATATGAATTCGCAAAGATCGCCGTCGTCGATGAAAACCGGATCGAATTCACGGTGAATAACGAACGATACGAGTGGCTTTCAAGTGAGTCGATCCTGCCAAACGGCGGTACATGGAACCTCTGGGTGTTACACGACACCAAATACACACCGCTCTTTGGTTCTGAAAATTCTGCGCCGCGCTCAACTCCGAAACTGCCAAAAGTATTGGACAAGATTGAAGGCGCGCTAAACAGCCAGGGCGCATCACTGTCACTGGACTTACCCGGCCGGTCGCGCGAGCCGAAAAGTGGTCCAGTCGTACCACAGCGCGTGATTGTTGGCGGCGCCGACAGTATGGAAAACCTTCTGCCTAAAAGCCCCTAGCTCTCGGTAATTAAGTCTCCCAATTAGTGCTGACTGAACATTCTCAGCGAGCAGTAATTGCTGAGTTAAGGACACGTGTGTGCGAATCAAACTCAAGGAGATCGAAATGAACAGAACTCAACTTCTCATCGCCTTTATCACTTTGTTGCTGGTCCAATCGCAGTTGCGCGCGCAAACTTCCGACCTGCCCAGATATGAAATCGCAGGTGAGTTCACATCGATGGGGCGAAATAATTTTGGTGGCGGAATGGAAGCAGGAGTTGGCGCCAGGTTTACTTTCAATCTGAACAAAACCTTTGCTCTCGAGACTGCGGCATATCACTTTCCGAGAACGTGC
>DATEIS010000026.1:0-5708 GCA_035278765.1 Pyrinomonadaceae bacterium
ACTGCGAATCGTCGCTCATCGCGCGTCATTCGTGGTATCAGATACTGGCCGTCATTGATCGCTTCGGGCAGCCCCTGAAACTGAGCACAGTCGCCGAGAAAATCCGAACGCATTGTCAGCACGATGTAGATCTGCAACTCGCGCTGTTGTGCTGCTTCAAGAAGTAGTTTTACGAAAGCAGAGGCGACGTCGACACTGCTGCCTTCATGTGCAGCACGGAAGCGAAACAACTCTTCAAACTGGTCTACTACCAGCAAAAGTTTTTCATGTTCACCGAGGCGCGCTTGCCGCGCCACATTCAAGATTCCCAGCGAACCGCTTCTCAAAGTCGCTTCGATCACTGCTTCAGCTTCTGACTCCGGCAGACCCGCGCCTGCTTCCGCCAGTACTTCTTTCTTAACGAGCTCCGCCGCAAGATTGCCCATCGGATCGCCACCTGGTCGCATTACGCCGATGCGCCAACCCGATCCAGCGCCTTTCATCATTCCGCCACGCAACGCCGGCATCAGACCGGCCCGAATCAACGAAGACTTGCCGCTGCCCGATGTTCCGACGACTGCCAGAAACCGCGTGCGTTGAAGTCGGGTGAGCAATTCGTCTGCCTGGCCTTCGCGACCGAAGAACAGCCGATATTCGTCGGTCTCGAAAGGTCTTAGTCCGGGGAAGGGGTTCTTAACGGGTTTGGATGAAATCATTGCTGGCTTCCTTGAGCGGAATGGACGGCCTTGACGAAGTCTTGCAGGTCGTTTGGATCGAACGACGTATAATTTCGAATAACATAAGGCACAAGGTGTGTGAGAAAGTCTTCCTTCTGATCGCTTTGTGGCGCGCCTACATAAACTGCGGCCGCACTCCAGTCCTCCTCACGACCATAGCCGTAAGCTTTCTCGAGGTCTTCCAGATTTTTGCGAACCCATGGCTCGTCGCCGTTGCCGAAATAGACGAGGGCCGCGTCGCACTCGCGCAGGTTCTTGTGGTGATAGTCCATGAGCGTGGCTGCGGTATCACCGTCGAGCCAGGTGATGACTTCGAGATTCTGTTTGAAGAGATACTCTTTGATCGGGCGAACAAGACTGCGGTCGCGGTTTTCACAGATCAGATAAACCTGTTTCAGTTTAGAGCGGCCGTTTTGCCTTGAAGTCGCTACCACCGCAGGCGGATTCAGTTTTTCGACAATGCGCGTTTTCAAGTCCTCGATGCTGGTTTGTAGTAGTTCAGCACCGCCGCCGATGCGGGTTTGCACGGCGGTGATGAATTCCTTTTGACGTTCATCGGTAACTTCGAGCGCAGGCGTCATGAGTCCCTGCGGCATCCATAAAAGACGTGTGAACGACGAGTCTTTCGCGGAACGTTGTGCCGCGACGTCTTCCTGAATTGAAACGATCGAACGTGGATCGTCTTCGGGCGCTGTGCCATAACGTTTGCCGATCAAGTGAACTGAGAGGATCGAACGACCGAGCGCTTTGTTTATCGCAGCTTCAGTTTCCTTCAGCTCTTCAGTCGGCAACTTCTCTTCGGGGAGCACACCATAGCCACGTTGTCGCAACTCATCGCGCACGACGTCGCGTTCCTGTGTCAGGTCAGAAGTCGTTTCCGCAAGATAGATAAACTTTTGTGGCCCTTCCTTGGGTAGCTCCTTTGTCGTATTGCGCTTGTCCGGATCTTTCACCACTGCCAGCAGGGTTGACATGTCCCACGCGAGTCGTCGTAACACGGTCCAATATCTTGGATCCTTGGCGGGAACGGTGTCGGGGCTGAACTCGACGGGCATGTCGCCTTCCATTTCGTAAAACGCGTGGCCGATGAGTTCGCGAAGTTGTGCCGGTTCCTTTTTAGCGAGATGAAAGAGCAACGGCGATTTGATTACTTTGAAGATTCGAGAACGATGTGCGGGAGCGTTCGGAAGTGGCGGGTTTTTGCTGAATGCTTCGAGTTCGCGGAGACACCAGTCTGAAGTAACGTAGCGCGGAGTGACTATTGGAACAAACAGTAACGAATTTGAAATGCCTTCTTCGATTGCGGCGGTCAGCAGGGCATCGCCGGTGAGGCTACGCTGGTCGCGCCAGATTTTGGGCATGTAACCAAGACTGCTGCTGATGAGTCGCGGCAGTCGTTCCACGAGGAGATCGACCCAGCCTTTGACGTCACCCGCCGGATCTTCGTCGTCGAGGTGCCCGTAACTAATAAAGATGTCGTATTTAGAAGGCATGCACTGTTCTCAGGAAACACGGGAAGAATGAAGTCAAACCGAAGGCGTGTCGCGACAAATGATGCCACAAAAAGGCACAAAAGGCACAAGAATCTTACAGTACCTTTTGTGCTTTATGTGCCTTTTTGTGGCTACGGTGAACAGATTCGGCAGGGTTTGAAGCCGTGCTGAATTGCTTCCGAGGAGGTTGCAAAGCCGACGCGGTTTTTGGTCGTGATCCGGTTTACCCAATGACAATTTTCCGAATGATAGATTCCCAGCACGAGGTTTCCGACAAACGGATCCGTTGTCGAGGGAGCGACCACAGTCGGCAGGGGCGGCAAGTTCACCTGCGGGTTCCATGACTTCGGAAAGTGTGCCTGCGGGTCAGGAGGCGGTGCCCCTGTGATTGTTTGCGGTTGCCAAATCGTACTCTGAAGACCTCGCTTGGCTTTGAGCGATTCATCAACTGCGCGAACCAAACCGAACGTCAGACAGCCAAGCGCGAGGCACACCAACGCAGCAAACACTGACAAGAAGAAACCGAATCCCAAAAACTTCAGCAGGATGTAAGCGCCCCAGTACCAGACCAGAAAATACTTACGCACAAACTCTTTCGAGAACGTAATCGTATTCCCGAAAATGTCCTGTGGATCCTTAAGCGTCGTGGCCAGCGGAGCAGCCGGCGCGCTACTGAATAGTGACTGTACAGTGTCGGAGCCGGGAGTCGAAGGCACTGACGCTCCTCGAGGCCTATCCTGCCAGGGTATCCAGCGAATCGCTCTGCTTTCCGGAGGTCCTGCTGAAATAACTTCTCGAGTCTTCGGCGCCGTGTCGATATCGGCGGGCGCTGTCATCCACCCCGGCAGTGAAGTCTTAGTCGTTACCAGATCGAGTATCGACGGCACTTCTTTCGGCGATCCAGTCGCCGCATCGGCGAGCACGCCGGCTAGTCGAGAATGCTCTGGTCCCAGATCGCGGATCTTATTAAAGAGTTGCGAAGACGCGGGATCCGCAAAGTCTGCTTTCGTGAATAGCAAGTTCTCGTCGTGATGCTCCTGCCAGAGACTCGGGCGCTCTGCGAGCGAAATCAACGAGAGGTAGATCACGAGAGAAGAGAAGTTATCCAGGTTCTCGTCGAAGTGGTTCGCGGTTCTGCGTGGGTGTTGATAGTGCTGATGACCAACCTCGCTCGCGGTCCAACCCACCATCTTCGTCACAAAGATTCCATCGTGATCGACGAGACGCAGTTGCCCGTGTTCGACGATGATGTTGCCGTGCTGAAGATCGCCATGCGCCATTCCGGACGTTCGCAGCGAAGTGAGCAGTCGTAGCCACTCTTCCGAAAGATGCAGCAATACATCGGGCCGGTTGATCATCTCGCCGATGTAAAGATCCAGCGTCGGACCCTCGATCCATTGCATGAACAGGATCGGAAATCTCTGACCCCCGACGAGTATTCCTTCGGGTGCGTAGGTAAACTCAGACAGATATGAGACTGGTGCGCTCCGGAGATGTTCCTGAATGGCGCGATATCGCTGATCGCGATCTCCGAGATAGCCACGAAAGCAGCGCACTGCGAAGTCGCCATTACCATTCGACGACTTCAATTTGTAGACGTAAGCAAACTGTCCCGAGGTCACGAGGGGCATCCCGAGACGATCGACGGCGGGCAGCGTCGCACGCAGATGCGGATGCGCAAAACAGATCGAGGGACACTGGATCGCCTCGGTAAAATACCTGGCGGAGGGCCAGTTCTTCGAAAGTGTTCCGGTTTGTGAGGGTGAAACTGCCACTAGTTCTTACTCCGCGTAACTTCGATTCGGACGATCGCGAGATCGTCGTTTCTTATTCTGCCAGCCATTCGCTCGGTGTCAAAGAATTCTCGCAACTCTTCATCGGTTTTGACGCTTAAAAACTGCTCGACGTCGAGATCGCCGTTCTCGAATCGTTGCAAACACCAGGATGCCGCTGCGTCAGACATCAACAACAGTACATCGCCGTTCTGGCACGTGCCTGAATCCGTGACGACGGACTGCATACTGCTTTCATGTAAAGACGAATCCGAGGCTACAAGTACTGGCGCCGAGCTGAAATTCTCCGACCGGTCGAGTGGCAGACTCTTCACGAGCATCGTTTTACGACACTGCAACAGACACGAATCGCCGAGTGCTATCGCGCGCCATGAAGGTGATTCGCTCTTGAAGTCCAACTCCACTCCAACCAGCGCTGCAAACGAACCCTTGCGCGCCTTCTCTTCGGAATACCAGGACAGGGTTAGACCATTCCAGGAGTCCTGAAGTTCCCGGCCTTCAGCGGCGACCCATTCGCGAAACTCCTCAACTGTTAACGTGGATTTACGTTGTACCCAGTGTTGGGCTAGTCGCTCAGCCCAATTACGTGCGTCGAATGCTTCAGTGGCGCCGTCGGAAATCGCGAACCGGGCAGCTTGCGCGTCGATGGCAATCGCATCCTCACACTCAGAGACCTCCTGGTCCAACTTAGGCAGCAGCAACTGCCGCAGTTGTAGTTCCCAGGTAGTACTCTGTTTGGCAGAACTCAAGCCAGCTCCGTTCTATCATCCATCCATCTGTAAGGAGTCATGCCGGTCAGGCTGGTACCGATCTCGTAAAACTGCACGATGGACGAAGGATCTCCATTGAACACAAAACCTCTGGAGCCTTCGAGTGCGTTGACTCCGAGTTGTGCTGCGGCCGCGAGGAAGTTGGTCGGTAATCTACTCGAGATTTCAAACAGTGAGCGTGCAAATCCGTCCGGAAGAGACTGCTCTTCAGTTGGATATTCGATCTTCGAAGATCGTCGCGTGGAAATGTGACAGTTAAATAAAAGGACTGGGCCGTCGTCCGTGCCGAGTGACATGATCTGACGGCCAATCTCATTTGGATCGCCGTCACTCGATTCGCCGTCGGTGAGATGCAGCACGGTCGGCGGAAACCCGCGCGGATGTTCCAGTAGCCATCCTCTCAGGATCTCTTTTACACGTGTCAGTGCTTCGCACATGGGCGTCTTTCCGTCCGCGCTCGGATGAATCCAGACCGGGTAACGCACCGGAATTTCCACCCAACCGCCCGCGCCGTCTGAAACTCTCTTGTAACTGCTTTTAACTTGCAGCGGATAGTCGGCCACCTGGGCAATCGGGACGATGGGACGGCCGGCCAGTTCACCGGAAAAACAGGTGCCGACGGTGCGTCCGTAACCGATCACAGACACGTGATAGTAATTCCGGACTTCTTCTGTCTTGGTGCAACGGATTACGAGGTCGTGCAGCGTGTGATTGACGACTTCGGAAACAAAGTCCGCCTTTTTACGCGCCGAATCGCCGCTGAACGGATCGCCCATTGAACCTGACTGGTCGATCAGAAGAATGATGCAGGTGGGGTTTGCGCGGGTGATCTGGGCCGAATACATCGCGCCTATTCTATTAAAGACTGCCGCGACTCCAAAGTCCGCAGGATGCCTATGTAGATAACGAGGGACAAAATGGTCGCCCCCTGGCTCA